>NZ_JAENRY010000567.1 GCF_016612545.1 Streptomyces sp. MBT65
CCCCGGCGCCCGCGTCTGGGCCGCCCCCGCCGAGGCCGCCCACCAAGCGGCCCTGCGCACCTCCATGCGCAACCTCGGCCTCGGCGAACCGACCCGCCGCGTCAGCTCGGGCATCGGCCCGACACTCGCTACGGCCTCCGCAGTCGGCGGCGAAACAGTCGTCCTCCCCCTGGTCGCCCGCAACCGCGTCATCGGCATGCTCACGCTCGGCAAGCCCACCGACGAACACTTCCGCCAGGAAATCCTCGAACTGGCCGAGGACTTGAGCCGCCGAGCCGCCCTCGCCCTCGACAACGCCCGCCTGTACTCGGAGCGCACGGCCATCAGCCAGTCCCTCCAGCGCAGCCTCCTGCCCCCCGACCTCCCGCACATCGAGGGCGTCGAGGTCGAGGTCATCTACCGCGCAGCCGGCGAGGGCAACGAAGTAGGCGGCGACTTCTACGACTTGTTCCCCATCCGCGACGGCGTCTACGGCTTCGCCATCGGCGATGTCTGCGGCACAGGACCCGAGGCGGCCGCGGTCACCGGCCTGGCCCGCCACGCGCTGCGCCTGCTCGCCAGAGAGGGTTTCGGCGGCCCCGCGGTCCTGGAGCGCCTCAACTCCGCGATCCTCGACGAGGGAGCCCGCAGCCGCTTCCTGACGCTCCTCTACGGCGAGTTGTGGCCCCAGGAGGACGGCAGCGCCAAGCTGAAGGTGGTCTGCGCCGGCCACCCGCTCCCCCTCCGCCTGCGCCAGGACGGCACGGTCGAACCGGCCGCCGAACCCCAGCCGCTCCTGGGCGTCATGGACGACCTGGAGCTCTACGAGCAGACGGTCACCCTCGACCCCGGAGACGTCCTCCTGTGCGTCACGGACGGCGTCACGGAACGCCGCGAGGGCACCCGCATGCTGGGCGACGACGGCCTCACCGACGTCCTCACGACCTGCACGGGCCTCACGGCCGGCGCGGTGGCGGCACGCATCATGCGCGCGGTCGAACGCTTCGCTTCGGACGCCCCGTCCGACGACATGGCGATCCTCGCGATGCGCGTCCCGGGCCTCCAGAAGGACTGACCCCGAACACGCAGAAGGCCCCGCCCAATTGGGCGGGGCCTTCTGATGTCTGGAGCCCTCTAACGGAATCGAACCGTTGACCTTCTCCTTACCATGGAGACGCTCTACCGACTGAGCTAAGAGGGCCTTGTCGCTTTCCCGAGGTTTCCCTCGCGGCGACGAAAAGAATCATACCCCGAACAGGCCCGTACGCCCAACCACCGCTGCCCGACCCCGACTCGATCAGAAAGCGGGCTGCAGCAGTCCCCCGAGCGCGTTGCACGCAGAAACGATCCTCTGCATCTCCCGCTTGGTCAACGAGGCGTCCACCGGCAGCGCGAGCGTCTCGTCCGCCGCCCGCTCGGTCTCCGGCAGAGCCACACACCGCCGGAACTCCGGCAGCCGGTGCACAGGCGTCTTCACCGGCACCCGACACTCAACTCCCCTGCCCCGCACGGCCCGAGCGAAGGCATCGCGATCCGGCCGCCCGTTCCCCGGCACCCGCACGATGTACTGCTGGTACGTGTGCCCGTCACCACCATCGGGCGTCCGCACCCCACGCAACTTCGCATCAAGATAGGCAGCCCGCTCCCGCCGCTGAGCCACCTCGTCGTACGGCGCCTCGGACTCCCCCTGCTGCAACACCAGCAGCCCATGCCGCTGCCCCACCCCGAGCAACCGCCCGACATCAGCGGACCGACCGAATCGATGTACGACAACTATCGCCGCCGTACGCGGAGTTAGGGCCGCTTCGACGGCGGACGCGTCGAGGCAGTAGGTCACCGGATCTATGTCGGCGAACACCGGCAGGCCACCCGCCAGGGTGACGGCCTCGGCGACTTCGACGTTCCCGAACGCCGGCACGACGACCTCGTCACCGAGTCCGACGCCTGCGGCCCTGAGCATTGCAGCAGTACCCATAGCTCGGATGGTGATTGCGCAACGTGAACTTCAAGTGACGCACAACAAAAAAGGGTTGGACCCCGAACCGAAGTTCAGGGTCCAACCCTTATCAATATTTGTTCGGCGGCGTCCTA
>NZ_JAENRY010000568.1 GCF_016612545.1 Streptomyces sp. MBT65
CAGCAGGACGACGCTGCGGCCCTGGGCGTGGTGGGTGGGACCGTCGACCAGCTCCTCTTCTCCGGGCGGCGGGATGTCGTCGGGGCCGGGGCGGGCCGTGTCGAGCACGCGGTGCCAGCGGTGACCGGGGATCTCGGGCAGCTCGAAGTCGAGGCCCAGGTGGTACATGTTGAGGATCAGATGCAGATCCGGGTCACCGTCGAAACCGCCGTACGTGCAGGCCAGCACCCGGGCGTTGGGGTCCTCCCAGCCCGGTTGGTCGAGCCGGGTGCCGTGCCACGTGATGTCGGGCAGGGAGCGGGAGTTGAGGCGTTCGGAGAAGAACTGCGGTTCGCGCAGGGTGCGGTAGCGCTTGCGGAGCCGGATGACGCGCTGGGTGAAGCCGGTGGTCTCCTTCTCCTTCCTGGCCTGGTTCCAGTCGAGCCAGGAGACCGAACTGTCCTGGCAGTAGCCGTTGTTGTTGCCGCCCTGGCTGTTGCGGAACTCGTCGCCCGCCAGCAGCATCGGCACCCCGCGGCTGAGCATCAGCAGGGACAGCAGGTTCTTGATCTGCCGCACCCGCAGGTACTCGATGTCGGGGTCGTCGCTGGGGCCCTCGACACCGCAGTTCCAGCTGTAGTTCTCGTCGGCGCCGTCGGCGTTGGCCTCGCCGTTGCTGTGGTTGTGCTTGGTGTTGTAGCTGACCAGGTCGTTGAGGGTGAAGCCGTCGTGGCAGGTGATGAAGTTGATGCTGTTGGTGGGCAGTTCGCCCTGGGCCGCGAACAGGTCGGCCGAGCCGCCGAGCCGCGAGGCGACCTCGCCGACCATCCCCGCGTCCCCGCGCACGAACCGCCGTACGTCGTCGCGGAACGGGCCGTTCCACTGTGCCCAGCGCTTCCCCGGGAAGCGGCCGACCTGATAGAGGCCGCCGCCGTCCCACGGCTCCGCGATGATCTTCGTCTCGGCCAGCACCTGGGACAGCTCGATCGCCCACAGGGCCGGCGGCACCGCCATCTCGTAGCCGAGGGGGCCGCGCGAGAGCTCCGAGGCGAGGTCGAAGCGGAAGCCGTCGATGTGGTGCTCGGTCACCCAGTACTCGAGGCTCTCCACGATGAACTTGGTGACCATCGGATGGTTGGCGTTGACCGCGTTGCCGCAGCCCGTGAAGTCCATGTAGTGCGAGCGGTCCTGCGGCCACAGGTGGTAGTACGCCTCGTTGGCCGCGCCCCGGAAGCTGATCGTCGGCCCGAACTCGTTGCCCTCGCTGGTGTGGTTGAAGACCACGTCGAGGATGACCTCGATGCCCGCCTGGTGGAACGCCTTCACCATGTCGCGGAACTCGGTGATGTGCGTGGCGAGATGGGGGCTGGAGCAGTAGCCGGTGTGCGGGGCGAAGAAGCCGTAGGGGTCGTAGCCCCAGTAGTTGCGGCGCGGGGTGCCGTCGGGTCCCGAGCGCAGCACCTGGGTCTCGTCGAAGTCGAAGACCGGCAGCAACTCCACGGCGGTGACGCCGAGTTCGCGCAGATGCGGGATCTTGTCGATGACGGCGGAGAAGGTGCCAGGCCGCTCGGCGTCCGAGGTCGGCGAGGCGGTCAGCCCGCGTACGTGCATCTCGTAGACGACGGTGTCCGCCATCGGGGTGCGCAGCGGGGTGTCGCCCTCCCAGTCGTAGTCGTCGAGGTCGACCACCAGACTGCGCATGCAGTGCTCGACGTTGTCGCCGGGGCCGATCGCGTGGGTGCGGTCCCAGCGGCCGTTGATGTTGGCGCGCGCGTACGGGTCGATCAGCACCTTGCGGTGGTCGAAGCGGGTGCCCAACTCGCCGTTGTCGCGCGGTCCGTCGATCCGGAACGCGTAGACCTGGCCGGCGCCGATCCCGCTCACGTGGCAGTGCCAGAAGTGGAAGCTGCGGTGCCGGTCGGGGAGCAGGGTGATGGTGCGGTACGGCTGCGGGCTGTCGCAGTGCTCGAAGAGCAACAGGTCGACCTGCGTGGCGTGTTCGGAGAAGAGCGAGAAGTTGACACCGTCGGCGTCGACGGTGGGTCCCAGCGGCTGTGGCCGACCGGGGGTGACGTCGGAGGGACGGCCGCCGGGGTATCCGGTGGCCTCGTGGGGGCGTAAGGTCATCTGTTCTGTCATGGCGTCGGTCGCAGAGTCCGTCGGAGTGTCGTACGCATGGGTGGCCACCCTCAGGTGAGTGCGGCCCGGGCCGCGGTCGGGGCGTCGGCGCGGAGGCCGGCGAAGAGTTCCTGCCAGGGCACGGGCGAGGCGCCCGGTCCCGTCTCGCTGCGCATCTCGAAGGTGACGCCGCGGGCGGCGGGGGAGTACAGCGCCTGTACACAGGCGTCGGCGACCAGCGGGCGGGTCACGATGCCGTCGCCGAAGTCGCCCTGTTCCAGGTGCAGATGGCCGTGGCCGGGCTCGTCGGTGAGCCAGCCCGGGCGGATCACGGTGTACGGCAGCCCGGAGGAGCGGACCGCGTTCTCGCCGGCCAGCCGCCAGTCCAGCATCCGGCCGTAGGCGTTCATGGGATGGTCGCGCCGCGTCACATGGCGCTGGCTGACCAGCACGAAGTGCGGACTCGCCGCGGTGGAGCGCAGCGCGTCGAGGACATGGCGGACCCCGGTGTGCAGGGTGGTCTCGGGGCTGTCGGGACCGGCGTCGTCGGTGCCCGGCTCCACGATGTAGACGACCGCCGAGCAGCCGTACAGCGGGGTGCGGACGGAGGCGGGGGCGCGCACGTCGGCCGCGAAGAACTGGGCCTGCGGCGGGGTGTGGCGGCGGGCGCGCTGGGTGGAGCGGCCGATGACGCGGACGCTCTCGCTCCGGGCGAGCAGTTGACGGGCGACGAGCCGGCCTACGCGGCCGGTTCCTCCTATGACGGCGATCGGGCTGTCCATCGAGATCTCCACGGGGGCTGCGGAAGAGCCGGAAAGGGCGGGGGAGTGGGC
>NZ_JAENRY010000569.1 GCF_016612545.1 Streptomyces sp. MBT65
CGCCACCTCCTACGGCCGCCAGGTCGGCCCCCGCCCGGGCCCGTCCAGAACGGCCGTCGTGCGTACGGCACTTCACCCGCAGGGCTATGTCGAACTCGACCGCGTCCTGTACCGCGCGGTGTGGGCCGAACCGGACCGGCCCCCGCCCGTACCCGGTGCGTACGTCGAGGTCACCGACGCGCACGAACCCGACTCCGACGTCCTGTACGCCTTCCCGCCCGCCGCCCGGCATCACGCCCGCGGCAGCTCGTGACCCCCGTACCGCATCCCCGTAGCGCTCGCTCGACCGGGAGACACCATGCACAGCGAATACCCGCCCACGCTGCCGGCGGAGTACGCCGACATCGAGTTCGAGAACAACGCGCAACGGCTGCCGCTGGTCCTGTGTCTGGACACGTCCAGTTCCATGGCGGGCGCGCCGATCCAGTCCCTCAACGACGCGCTGGCCGAGTGGACCCGCGAACTGCACGACGACGTGTCCCTCAGCTACAGCGTCGAGGTCGCCGTGATCACCTTCGGCGGCCGGGGCGTCGGCGCCTGGCGCGGACCCCAACTCCTCGCCCCCGGCGCCCCGGTGAGCCCCTTCGTGCCCGCGCACGCCTTCCAGGCACCCCGCTTCACCGCGTCCGGCGTCACCCTGATGACGGAGGCGCTGGAGCTGGCCATGCATGTCGTCGCCGCCCGCAAGGCGGAGCTGCGCGCCTCCGGACTCCAGTACTACCGCCCGCAGATCTGCCTGGTCACCGACGGCCTCCCCACCGACGCCACCGGCCATATGACCGACTCCTGGCACCGCCTGCTGCCCGTCCTCGCCGAGGAGCAACAGGCCCGCCGTTTCCGGCTGTACGCGATCGGCGTCGGCGGCATCACCGACCGCGGCGAACAGGTCCTCCAGGCCTTCGCACCCAAGTTCAACGCGCGCATCCAGGGCTTCCCGTTCCGCGAGCTGCTCCAGATGATGTCGGCCAGCGCGAACGCCGAGCAGAAGGGCGCGGGCGACGAGGTCTTCGAGAAGATCTTCAGCCAGTTCAAGACCCAGCGCCCGGCCTGGGAGAGCTGAGCGGTGGCGGCGTCGCCCTGGCGCATCCACGGCCTGAGCGTCGAGGGCTACCGCCACCGCCGCACCGGCACCCCCTGCCAGGACGCCTGCACCTACACGGCCTCCGCGTCCGTGGCCGTCCTCGCCGTCGCGGACGGCGCGGGCAGCCGCCCGCACTCCGACCAAGGGGCCCTGCACGCCGTCGAGTTGGCGGCCGAACACTTCCGGCGCCGGGTCGCCGCGGTGTCCGGCTGCCCGCCCGGCGACGAGGTCCACGACCTGCTCGCCGACGCCTTCCACGACGTGGCGAAGCTCTTCCTGGACACCTACGGCGCCAGTGCCCCCGACTACGCGACCACCCTCACCGTCGTGGTCCTCACCCCCGGCTGGCTGGGCCATCTCAGCGTCGGCGACGGCTTCGTCGTCGTACGCGCCGGAACGGAGGACGGGGAACGGCAGTTCCACCTGCTCCCGCAGCCGCCCGCGGTCAGCGAGTACAGCAACGAGACCGTCTTCCTCACCTCGCCCGACGCACCCCGCCGACTGCGCACCGACTGCGTGGCGGACCCGCGCGTCGACGGCGTGCTGCTGTCCACCGACGGCCTCGCCCAGGCCGCCCTGTCCCACTCCGGCGGCGGCCCGCCGCAGCCCAACACCTCTTTCGTGGACGCCGTGTTGCGCTCCCTGGACACCCCGGGGCCGGTGACCGACAGCGCGAGCGAGAACATCGCCGCGCTCCTCCGCTCCGACCGGCTGACCAGTCTCAACGGCGACGACAAGACCCTGCTGCGGGCCGTGCGCGCGGTGACCCCGTGACCGGCCGCGTCGTCCACCTGGACGGCAAGCCCGTCACGCTGGCCGAACTCCCCCTGAAAGGCGGCGGCCAGGCGGCCGTCTTCCCCGTCGAGGGCGACGACACCATCGTCGTCAAGCTCTACCGCGACCGCCCAGGACCGGACCTGGAGCGCCGCCTGGCCGCCGCCTTTCAGG
>NZ_JAENRY010000056.1 GCF_016612545.1 Streptomyces sp. MBT65
AGCAGCGTCGTCTTGCCGCTGCCGGTGCCGCCGGGCGGGGACCGCATCCTGCGGGCGCTGATCGAGGCACGGCTCTCGTTCCTGATCAGCGGCGGCACCGGCAGCGGCAAGACGACGCTGCTGAGCGCGCTGCTCGGGCTCGTCGGACCGGGCGAGCGGATCGTGCTCGCCGAGGACTCGGCCGAGTTGAAGCCGGACCATCCGCACGTCGTACGGCTGGAGAGCAGGCCCGCGAACCAGGAGGGCGCCGGGCTCGTCACGCTCCAGGACCTGGTCCGCCAGGCACTGAGGATGCGGCCGGACCGGCTGGTCGTCGGCGAGGTGCGCGGCCCGGAGGTCGTCCAGCTCACTACCCGTTACGCACCAACACATCACGCCTGAGTGAACACGCAGGTCACCCCAGGAGCGTTACGCGCTGCGCTCGTGCCGGCCCTGCGCCTTCGCCTCGCGCAGCATGTCGACGATCAGCTTTCGGTCCTCGATGGGAAGAGGCATCTCCCAGGCCGTCCGCTCCAACCGATCCGACATGTCCGCGTAGGGGCGCTCCCGATCCTGACCGTCGCCCTCGGCCTGTTGGCGGAGGATCTCGCGAAGGACGACGGCGGCAGCGTCTCGCCCGGCTTCGGCCAGCCGCTCGGGGCTGACGCCGACGACACGTGCCATATGGGCCAGGGTCGTGTCTGGTGCGCGGACGCGTTTGGGTGGCCGCTTGGGTTCGTACCCACGTTCGATATGCCGCCATCGGGCACCCCCGAGCCTGATCGGGGCCAACTGCGCGGCGGCTTCTGGGCTCAGCCCCCGCGCCATGCGGGCAACGCGGATCAAGTGTGCCTCCGGTGGAGGCTCCATCTCCTGCTCGCTTGAAGTCACGGCCATCTCCCGTCCGGGCCCACACGAAACTTCAGGAAACTTTAGCGAATCTCTGCAGGTGAGAACGGCAAGCCTCAAGTAACTTCGATTGAAGGTCCGATTCTTCGTTGAAGCTTCTTGAAGTTTTTCGAAGTTTCGCCGTAGTGTTCTTCCCATGGAACCCCGACGGACCCACAGTCCGGAGTCGGTTCGCCGGAAGCGAATCGAAGCTGGCCTGAAACAGAAGGAACTCGCCCTCCGGGCTGGCATCTCCCGCCCTCACATGTCGTCCATCGAGCACGGCCGAGTCAGCCCCTCGCCGCCAGTGCTCCAACGGTTGGCCAAGGAACTCGGCTGCGAGGTCGCTGACCTCATGCCTCCGCAGATGAGTGCGGGGATGCCCGGGGCTGTGGCGGCATGAGCGGTCGGATCTGCCTGTCTGTCGACCAGGCATTCGAGGCGGGGTTCGAGGAGCCGTGTGAGCACCTGGTGCCGGACCCGAACGACTGCCCGGATTGCCGGCTGACCGAGGCAGAGATTCGCCGACTAGCCGTCCTGCTGCGCAGCGACCCGCCCGCCGAGGCAGGCGCATCAGCAGCGGCTGCCTGACCACATGAGAACGGGGCCGCGCCCGGCTGGACCCCGGACAGCGACCCCTCGGCACAGCCCACCCCCGCACCTACTGAAGGAGTGGAAGACCGTGACCGCATCATCCCACCAGACCCCGGGGCCCATGCCCCCCGAGTACCCGCCGGCCGCGACGCCGGAGCAGGCAGCCGCGGTGTTCGCTGCGTACGGCGCGGTCCTGCCTGTCCCGCTCGGCTCCGCGTACGTCGACCCGGTCGGGGCGGCAGCGGGCGTCCTGACCGCGGCGATGTCCAACGGGGCAGCGACGGCGCAGGAGTTGGCGCAGGCCGAGGCCGACGCCGGGCTGCTCTTCGACCCGCGGCGGGCCCAGGACATCGCGGCCGCCTCGGCGGAGCGGGCGCACGCCGAGGACGAGGCGGAGCTGGCCGAGCGCGGCCGCCAGCTCGCCGAGATGGCCGGTGCTCACCGCCAGGTCGCCGCGGTGGGCCGCCTGATCGAGGGGCGCCCCGGCTGGCACCTGCTGTCTGTCGCCGAGATCGCGGCGGCCGTCGAGTACGCCAAGACCGCGCACGACGGCAGTCCCCCGATGACGCTGACCTGGACGGGTACCGCCGAGGTGCCCGACGCGCACGAGGCCCACAAGCAGGTCGTCATCGCATGCGTCTCCTCCTACGGAGGCCGCGCGGACCTGCTCGTCGAGGGCGACGCGCGCACCAAGTTGGCCTCGCTCCTGGACACCGGAGCCATCCGCGACATCAACGCCCCCTGCTCGCGTGAGCCCGCCTGCGGCACCGACGGCGCCATGGACCCCACCGACGTGTTCGGCTGGTTCCACCTCGACGTGGCCGGCCTGGCCGGGGGCCCGCGCTGGTACTGCTCGCCGGGCTGCGTCAACGCCGCGATGGTCCGCGCCGGCGACGACCTGGCCCTCGCCGACCAGGCCGCCGCCGTCGACTCCGGCGAGCACGCGTATGACGAGGCCTCCTACCTCGACGCGCGCTACGGCTTGGGCGCGTCCGACGAGTACGCGGTGCAGCAGGCCGGGGCCGTCGAGGCGGGGTTCCAGGACGAGCGCGGCGACATCGACGAGGAGCGCGCGCTGTGAGCAACGACATCCGTAAGAGGGCGCTCACTGAGCTCACGCAGTTCGAGGGTGCCGTGTTCCGGTTCGGGCACCAGGTGCGCGCGTTCCTGGCCACGTTCCCCGAGGACCTGCCGTCGCCGAACTCGGTGCTGCCCAGGTTCCTCGACGAGACCACCGACGACGGCGAGCGGATCCCGGGTGGCGCGTCCTACGTGCACCTGGTGGGCCTGACCGAGGCCGGGGTGCAGGCGTGGGCGTCGTTTCTCGGCACGCAGGTGACGCGGAAGGTCACCGTCGAGCCCGGATACGTCAACGTCGGATTCCGGGCGGAGGGCGACGTGGACGGCCTGGGGGTATGCGTGGGCTCCTCGCAGACGTGGAGCCCCGAGGAGTGGAAGCAGCTTCAGGAGGCTGGACCGGGCGCCGGCAGTGATGCCGGATGACCGCCCTCGAGGAGCAGCCGGCCGGCGGTACCGGGCAGAGCATCCAGGGCGGCAGCCAGCTGTCCGTGGACGACGCCACCCGGGACCCCCTGCCGCAGCTGCGGTACGCGGACGCCGTGCACGCCGCCCTGCGCCCGATCGACCTCCTCCCCGACGCCCTCGACGTGGGCCTGCACATCGAGGACATGAACGGGCCGCGCGAGCTGTTCATCCGGCTCGAGTGGCTGCCCGGCCACGACGACCTGGTCCCCGACGAGCTGAACACTGCGGGGCTGGTCGTGCGGTGGTCGCACCTGGCCGGCTGGTCCGCATGCAGCGGCGCCGAGCGCGTCGGCTTCGACATCGACGAGCTCGCCGACCCGGCCACGGTCGCCGAGACCGCGATGCACGCCGTGCTGTGCGGTCTGTCGTGCGCCTGCGAGAAACCTGCGCCGGGCCGCTGGGAGCACGCCGTCTACCTGGAGATCGCCCTGGTCGCCTACGACGAGCGTGAGGAGAACGGCCGGTGAGCGTCGAAGCCTGGCTGATCTTGTGCGTGCTGGGAGTGCTGGGCCTGTTCGTGGTCGCAGGGTTCATCGAGACGCTCGATGAACGGCGACCGCCCGCCCCCGTCGCGCAGCCCCTGCGGAAGGTCCTGCCGCTGCTTCCCCCGGCCCGTCCGGGCGGCCCCTGGCATCCCGAGTTCTGTCTGGTCCGGGGCCGACGCGTCCGCGCTGCCCGTGCCCGGGCCCGCTCGGTCCGGCTGGGCCGCACGCGGTCTGTGGCCGAGGCCGCCCTCACCACCCCGCGCCGACTCGGCGCCTGACCCCTCCAACTCCGGGCGGGCGGGACGTGCCCTGACAACCGTCACGCCCGCCCGGGCACCAACCACTGAAGGAACACAGCATGCGGAACACCGCAGGCAGGACCGCGCTCATCACCCTCGCGCTCCGCGACCTCATCCCGGGCGCCGACCTCGCTCACATGACCGTGCAGGTCGCCGAGCGCTTCCCGGACTCGGTCGCCCTCAAGAACACCTGGAGCGGCACGCCCGACGGCGTGGCCCGGAAGATCGCCGCCGCCGTGTGGGGGGACACCGGGCAGGACGCGAGCCCGCTCGACCAGGCCGCGGACGCCAGGCGCGCCCGGGACCTGGTCGCCGAGGCCAGCATCCTGATGTCGGCCGGCGCCGACCTCGAAGCCGCGCCCTGGTACCCGGTACGCCCCGGCGACCTGGTCCACATCGCCTACGAACAGGCCGGCGAGATGGCTGCGTTCGGCGAGACGTACCTCGTGTACGACGCCGGGCGCGGGCTGCTGGGCATGTCGCTGCTGACGCACAACCTGCCCGCCACGGTCGACGACGACGTTGCCGCGGGCATGACCGGCGTCTTCGCGTCGGAGGACTCCGACGACCCGCTCTACGACCTCTGGTTCGAGGCGGGCCCGCAGCGGCTGACGATCGTGCGCGACGGCCGCCCCGTCCACATCGGCGGTGCCCGGTGAGCGACGACGTCTCGCACGACAAGGACGGCCAGACTGCCGCGGCAGACCAGGCCAGGGAACTCGCCGCGAACGCGCGGCAGGAGGCGCCCCTGGACCCGGAAGACCTCGACTACGACGACGCCGAGCTCGGCGTCGACGAGCCGTGCGGCGAGGGCATGTGCCGCTGCTCGTGCGGCGGGGCCTGCGTGTGCGGCTGCGAGTGCCCGGGCGACCAGGACGAGTGGCAGCCCGGCGAGTGCGACAACTGCTACGGCGAGACCATCAACGGACCGCTGGGACCGATCTACTGCGCCTGCGCGATCGGCCAGGGCGCCATCGACGGCCACTGCGTGTGCGGGCCGCCGCCCGGCTACGTGGCCGCCGACGAAAACCCCACCTACACGCTCCTCACCCCGGCCGCGGGCGGTGCGCGGTGACGCCGGCGGACGCGCGTACCCTGCGCCGCCGCAAGGTGGCCGACCTGCGGGCGGCCGAGCCGGGCCTGAGCCTGCGTCAGATGGCGCGGCGGCTGGGCCTGTCGCGCGACACGGTCAGCCGCGACCTGGACGAAATCAGCCGGCGGGCGGCCGAGGGTGCGCCACCGGTCGAGGCAGTGGCCGCCGTGGTGGACGTCCCCGCGTCCGAGGCCGAGGACGGCCCGGAGGCGGCGGACGATTCTGCGCCGCAGCCCGGCGAGGGTGCGGCCGAGGTTGCGCCACCGGTCGGGGCTGAGGTGGTTGTGGTGGCCGAGCCGCTGGCCGAGGTGGCTGGCGACGGTTACCGGGAGCGTCGGCCGCTGGCCCGGGCGCGGCTGCCGAGGCGGCTGGCGGACACCGAGCTGACGATCGACCTGACCCAGTGGCCGGCCCTGCGCCGCGACCTGGCGGTCCTGGCCGAGACCGGCATCAGCCCCGAGGCCCTGATCAACCAGGCCGTCGTGGTCCTCGCCCACGGCTACAGGCAGGGCCTGCGCTCCGGCGTCATCCGTCCCGACCGGCCCTTCGTCGTACGGGACTTGATCGTCGGGCCCCCGCGCAGCTTCCTCCGCGACCCCGTTCCCGCCCCGGCTGCCGAAGGCAGTCCGGGCACCTGAGACCGGGTCCGGCCGCCCGGCCGCTCTCCCTCCCCCTGGGGCGGCCGGACCCATCCCCCTTACCGAAGTCCGCACGAAGGAGGTCGCTGTGTACCGCTGGTGGTTCCTGGTCTCCCTGGCGCTGCTGCTCGCGGTGCTCGGCTGTGACCCCGCGTCCAGCACGGTGCCGACGCCGAGCCCCGCCGCCGCGCCCGGGTGGACGGGCCGATGACCGGGCCGTCCGCCCCGGGCCCCCGTCGGGGCGGGCGGCCCATCCGCGGCCGCCGCCGACGGCGCCGCCCGGGCGCGTGCGACGTGCCCCGGTTCCCGCACGACCTGACCTACGCGCGCCTGTATCCGTGCGGCTGGCGATGCGACCGGCACAGCCCTGCGGCGCTGCCCGCTCTGCTCCTGACCGATCAAGGAGGACCCCGATGACGACACCCAGCCCCGCGGACCTCGTCCGCCGCCAGGCCCCGCCCGCCGCCGTACGACCGGCACCGGTGGGAGGAGGCCGTCCTGTCCGGCGACCTGTACCGCGACGCGCGCCTGCTCGCGCTCGTCCTGGCCCACCACGCCGGTGAGTCCGGCTTCCTGCCCGAGGACGGCATCCAGTACCTGCGGCCCCTGGCGCGCATGGCCGATGTGACGCCGCGCCTGGTGAAGCTGGCGCTGCGCGACCTGCAACGGCGCGGCTACCTGTGGCGGCCGCCGATCGCCTCCGGGGAGCAGAGCCAGACAGCGCGGCCGATCACCCTCACGCTGCCCTCCGCGAGCGCCCGTACGGAGCCTCCCCATAGCGGCGAGGTGCCCGAGTGAGCGCGGCCGAGCGGCAGTTAGCACTGCTGCCCGACGACCCGCCCCGCTACGGCGGCCCCGCCGCCGTCCGCGCGGACCCGATCGTGACGTCCGGCCGTACCGAGTACACGGTGCGCTGCGACGGCACGGGCGGCTGCGGCGCGATCCACCGCCACACCGGCCCCGGCATCCGCACCGGGCCCTGCGGCGCGACCTACACCGTTCCCGCCGGCGACGAGCTCGCCGACGACACCAGCTAGGACCCCGTGACCCACCTGCCCGTGCCCGCCGCCGAGCCCCACCACAGCAGTGGTGGGGCCGGTGGTGCTGCCCGCGCAGAACCGGTCCTGCCGCCCTGGCACCACCAGAAGGTCAAGGTCCCCAAGCGCGTGTGGGGGACGGCCCGTTACTCCGCCGGGGCCGTCGCCTACCACGCCCAGGTGACAGCGCTCGGCCAGCGCCCGGACGGCTGCCGCGCCGGCGTGCTCACCCTCGCCGGGTACATGGGCGACTCCAAACGCACCGCCGAGCGGTACCTGGCCGAGCTGTCCGCGCCCGGCCAAGACGGCATCCCGGAGCTGACCACCATCCGGCACACCGACGGCGCCGGGGACGGCGAGACTGCCGAGCGCCATGCCCGCGGACTCCTCACCCGCAGCGAGCACTTCGCGTTCGTGTCCATCCTCGCGGCGAAGGCCCTGCGCCACCCGCTGTTCGTTCTCTACTGCGCCCTCGCCTACGCCGTGGCGACCAAGACCCCCGTCACGGCCGCCGAGCTCGCCGGCCTCCTGGACGTCACCGAGCGCTCCGCCCGCCGCATGACCGACGAACTCGAGGACCTCGGCTGGATCACCGTCCACCGCCGCACCGGGGACCACGGCCGCCACGAGTACGACGTCCACGATCACCCCCTGCACCTCGTCACCGACGAGCCGCTCCCACCGGACACACATGGCGGATCGGGTGCGGACACGACTGGCGGATCCCTCGCGTCTAAGGAAGACCCAGAACTGACTGACGAGAGAGCCGCCCAGGTGGGTGGGGCTTTCCGCCGTAGGCGAGACCAACGTAATGTCGCGCCGCCTGTGGATACCGGCAGTAACAGCACGAGCGTGCCGCCCACACTCCGAGGCCCTGTGCGCCCCGCTGCACGCCCCGCGTACGCCGGACCCCAGCTGACCCTCAGCCCACGCGTCTGGGCCGTCCTGGAACCCGTGCACGACCTCCTGCCCGGCGTACGGCCGTTCGTCGTGCGCCGCATCGGGCGCGAGATCGGCCGCCAACTCGACACCGGCATCTGGCCCGACGAGATCCGCGACCAGATCACCCGCCTCCGCCACTGGACCCCCGACGAGCAGATCACCGACCCCGGCCGCTGGCTCCTCGGGGCCGTCCTGCCCGTCCGCAGCAAGTGCGGGACGGCCGGCTGCCACTGGGGATTCCTCGCCCACACCGGCATGCCCTGCAAGGCCTGCGCCGAGATCGACACCGCGCACCCGCCGCATACAAGCACCGCCCGGCCACACGCCTGCGGCAGCTGCGGCTGGACCTCACCCACACCCCTGCCCCTCATGCGCTGCGCCGCATGCAGACCCACCGCCTGACCCGGAAGGACCCCATGGAAGACGACGAGCTCAGCGACGCCGCACTCAACCTGCTCCACGGCTTCGGCGAGAACGAGCTCGCACAGATGCTCGCCGACGCCCAGGCCGAGCTGATGAAACCCCCGCGCTGCCCCCACTGCCCGCACTGCACCGGCACCTGACCCGGAAGGACACCCCACCTGCCATGTACGAGAGCGAGACCCCCACCCCACGCCGCACCACCGGCTACGGCAGATGCGACGACTGCGGCCGCAGCGTCCTCTACGCCCTCACCACCAAACACCGCAAGATCATCGCCATCGACCCGCCCGAGGACCCCGCCGGCAACCAGGCCGTCTCGGTAAGGGAGTCGACCTACTGGACGCGCCAGCTCAGCACGGACCGGCCGATCGCCGAGGAACGCGAGGTCCTGCGGAAGCCGCACGTCGCCTCCTGCCCCGTCGCCCGCGCCCGCATCCGAAAGCGCGAGGCCGCCGCCCGGCGCACCGCCGGCCGCGCCCTCACCGGAGTACGGCCCACACCGTGGCGGCCGCGGTGAACCGACGCGAGCAGCGCGAGCAGCTGGACGACGAGATCGCGGCACTGCTCCGCGCCGGCGCCACCCACCAGCACATCGTGAACACCCTCAACGTCGGCAACAGCCGCGTCGTCCGCGTCCGCTCCGAACACGGCATCCCCCTGCCACCCGGCCGCGCCAAGCGCACCAGGGCCGAACTCGACACCCTCGCAGGCCGGGCCACCGCCATGCTCCGCGCCGGCGCCACCTACCAGCAGATCCGCGACGCCACCCGCCTCGACGTCCACCGCATCTGCGCCCTGCGCAAACAGCACCGCATCCCCGTCCCCGACCGCCGGCCGAACCGCCCTACGACCCCCGCCGCACCAGCCCCCAGCAGTGACATCGACACCCTCTACGACTCGATCTTCCACCCCGGAGCCACACCATGACCCACCACGCACCCCTGCCCGCCACACCCCAGGACGCGATCGCCGCCGCCCTCGACGACTACTGGATCACCAGCGACCCCGCCGGGCCCTTCCACACCACCGAGGCCGCCCAGCACGTCGACGCCAGCCTCACCGGCTACGGCTACACCATCACCACCCTCACCGCCGCGGCCGCGCCCCGCTGCACCTGCCCGACCCCCAGCCGCGCCAACATCACCGTCACCGCCCTCCTCGCCCTCGCCTGCCTCCTGGGATGCCTCGCCTCCCTCGCGCGCGGCGAACTGGGCTGGGCGGCCATCGCCTTCTTCGGCGCCGCAGCCCTCGCCAACGAGACGGCCGCCAGCCTCCACACCCGCCGGGCCCACAGATGAGCACCGGAACCCTCGTCATCGAGGCACTCACCACCCTCGCCGTTCTCCTCCACGCCTACTACGGCTGGGCCATCGCGATCATCGCCACCCTCACCGTCCTGCTCCTCGCCCTCGTCGGCGCCCTCAACAGCCTCTACGACCACTACCGCCACCCCCGCAACGACTGACTCTCGCGCGCACGCGCCTGCGTTTACGCGCGCGCGACCGCAGGCGCGCGAGACAACCGTCATTACTATCCAGTAGCCATGGCCGGACACCCCGCCCGGAAAGAACGATCATGAGCAGCGACGCCTATATCCGCTCGACCATCGACCCCGACACCCGTAAGGCCGCCTGTCTCCTGCGCTGGGGCCCGATCGAAGCCCTGATCACCCCCGAGAACACCCTCGCCACCGCCCGCGACCTGATGGCGGCCGCCGCCCACGCCGACACCGACATCGCCCTCCTCGCCTGGTGCCGCAAGCAACTCAAGGCCGACCCGAACACCGCCGGGCACATGGTCCTCGACATCCGCGCCCTCAGGACCGCGCCGACCGGTCCCGGACACAGCGCCCTGCGCATCGAATCCGTCGCCGGGGCCAAGACCGGCAAGCCCTACGTCAACATCGCCCGCGGCTCCATGAAGGCGCAACTGGACCCCGACGAGGCCCGCGAAATGGCCGGCCACTGGATCCAGGTCGCCGTAGCCGCACAGATCGACGTCCGCCTGCGCTACGCCCTCGGCGATCAGCCCGGCCTCACCGCGGACGACATCGAGCAGATCTTCGAACGCCTCCTGGCTGTTCAGCGATGACCGCGTGCAGCATCTGCCCCCGCACCGCCCCCGACGGGCACCACGCCTGCCTACTGCACGCCGGCGAGCTGCACGCGTGGCTCGCCGAGCTCCCCCAACAGACGCGCCTGCTCGGCGACTTCCTCGCCCCGTCCGCCAGCCCGCCCGCAGGCCGCCTCGGCGGCACCGGCCGCGCCCACGCCCCCGTACCCGTCGACATCCGCGTCCTGAACCTCCTCGGCCCGGGCCACCACGTACCGCCCGAGGACCCGTACGGCGACGGCGACGGCACCACCGTGCCCATCAGCGCCCTCGTCCGCGGCTGGGCCGACTACATCGCCACCGAGCACCAGGCCGTCACCCGCGACCAGTACGGCACCGCACACCACAGCCCGTGCGAGGGCGCACGCCCCCGCCAGGGAGCCACTGTCACCGGCTGGTGCGCGTGGCTGACCGCCTACCTGCCCCACGCCCTCGCCCAGCCCTGGGTAGGCGAGCTCCATCACCAGCTCGGCGACCTCCTGGCCCTCATCCGCGACCTCACCCACGCCGTACCGCGCAAGCACCCACAGACCGCCCCATGCCCGAAGTGCGAGGCTTTCGCCCTCGTCCGCACGGACGGCCAATGGCGCATCACCTGCGAGGCCTGCGGCCACCACCTCGACCCCGCCGAGTACGACGAGCACGCCGCGACCCTCGCGGCCCACCTCGCCCCGAAAATCGAACGCTCGAACCAACCGGCAGCGTGACCAGGCATGTGACGCGCGGTGCGGTCGCTGGACAAGATCCGCACTTAGCGTGAACATGGTGCCAGCGGGACACGTGTGCCCACGCCGACCACCGAGCACATCACGGAGGAGGCGAGGACCCTGACCGCTGAGCTCTACAACGGGGCGCAGGCCGCCGAACTGGCCACCACATGGCGCCGGATGCTCAGCGCCAACGCTGCCACCGTGAACCGCAGCGCGATCAGCAACTGGGTCACGCGCGGTCACCTGAAACCCGTTGGCCTCGACGAGCAGGGCCACCCGCTCTACACGCTCGCCGGCATCGCCCGCGCCGAACTCGCCACCCGCAAGCGCGCCCTGCGCCTGGTCGGCATCGGCGCTCCCTCGTCACAGAACTGCCACACCACGGCGGACGATCACCCCGCGCTGACAGGCTGACCCCTCTCACACCGCATCCCAGGGGGGAAGCATGGGGTTCATCAACAACGCCAAGGCGACCAAGGCCACCGACGAGGCCAAGAAGGCCTGGGCGGAAGGGCGCGGGGTCCTCGTCTACAAGTTCATCGAGGCGAACAAGACCAGCGCGACCACCGCGCCCATGGCCGGCGTCGGCGAGCAGATCGAGGCCGTCGAGGCCGAGGGCTGGGCGCTGGCCAACATGGCGGCCGCCGAGTCCAAGACCCTCGGGGGCGAACGCATCGGCCTCGTCTGCCTGTTCCGCCGCAGAGTCTGACGAGCCACCACCCGGCCCGGCCTGCACCACGTAGGCCGGGCCTCGCCATGCCAGGGGGTGACCGTGGCCACCGACCGCGGCGAACTCACCAGCTACCAATGGCGGATGCTGCGGGCCCGCACCCTCGCCGCGTCCGACGTCTGCATCGTCTGCGGACACGGCGCCTCCGACAGCGCCGACCATGTCATCCCCGTCAGCAAGGGCGGCGCACGCCTCGACCCCGACAACGTCGCACCGATCCACGGAGTGGCCGGCTGCCCCGTCTGCCTGCGCAAGTGCAACAGCGAGAAGAGCGACCGGCCCCTCGCCGACGTCGTGCAGCTGCACACCTCGGTCGACTGGTTCGCCGGGCCGTGAGAAGGGGCGGAGCAGATGGCGCGTGACGCTGCACGATTTGCCCGCCTGCTCCGTACATGGTGGACGCGAGGCCAAATCACGCACGCCGCACGCGAGCTGCAACGCCCTGACCTGCGTAAACGCGCAACTCCAGGTAGGGGGTCAGGGCAGGGGCGCACCCCTGACCTGGTCGATCTGCTCGCCGACCCCAGCATCATCGGCACCGAACGGCGCTGACCTGCGGCGATGCGGGCAACTACATAAACGTGCAGGTCAGAGCGATGCAACGCTCGCGCGCACTGCACGATTTGGCGACCGCCTCGGTACATGCAGGCACGGCCACCAAACCGGCACCCCTGCACGCCAGTCACAGGCCTGTGACCAGGCACTATGTGCATCCGCAGGTGCGGACAAACATGCAGGTCACAAGGGTGCGGGATCGATCCCTCGGGCCGATCGGATCAGTTCGGCTCCGGATCGGCCAAGATTTTTTAGGAAAGATCGTCTTCTCAACCCCGCGACCAGCTTCCATTTTTCTCTCCCCGGCCCCGAACCAGCCCCCGCGATGATCGCGGGCCCGAAGGGAGTCCGCCGTCATGGCATCCCGCGCTCTCCAGCTCGGCGACGCCGGCGCGCACCTGGCCCGGGCCGTCGCCGACATGCGGCACGCCCGGGGCTGGGACCAACGCACCCTCGCCGCCCACCTCGCCGAGGCCGGCCGCCCGGTCAGCAGCTCGGTAGTCGGCAAGATCGAGGGCGGCACGCGACGCGTCGACGTCGACGACCTGGTGGCGCTCGGCGTCGCGTTCTCCGTCGCCCCCGCCCGCCTGCTCCCCGTGCCCGCCGACGCCCACGCCCGGGCAGAGCTCCCCGCGGCCGCCGATCCGTACGAGGCCTCCGCCGGACCCGGGCCCGTGCGCGCGCAGCTGCTCGACGACCTCGCCGCGCTCGGCGACCTGGAGGAGCTCGACGCCCTGGCACCGACCCTCGCCGCGGCCGCCGTGCGCCTGGCCCAGGAGATCGACGCACCGGCCAGCCTCGGCAACTCGCTGCCCGGCATGGTCAAGGAGCTGCGGGCGGTGGTGAAGGAGCTGCGGGCCCTGGGGCCGGAGGGGCCGGACGATGACGACGACCTCGGAGACCTGGCGACTCCCGACTGAGGCCGCCGAGGATCTGCGCGAGCGGTACGGGCTGACGTGTCCGCCCCGGTGGGGGACACCGCGGCGGCCGGAGTTCCCCACGCTCGGCGGCAAGGTCGCCGCGGTCATGGTGCGGCTCGGCTTCACGCCGATGCCGTGGCAGCGCTACGTGTGGGACGTCGCCCTGGAGATCGACCCCGTCACCCGCGTGTTCGCCTACCGCGACGTGGGCCTGTCCGTCCCCCGCCAACAGGGCAAGACCCAGGGCCTGTTGGCGGTGAAGGTCCACCGTGCTGCCGCCTACAGGCGCCAGCGGATCGTCTACGCCGCACAGACCCGGGCCATGGCGCGGGACCGGTGGGAGGACGAGTTCTGGGCGACGATCGAGGCCTCGCGCCTGATCCGCCAGTTCGTCATCCGCAAGGCCAACGCCCACGAGGCGATCATCCACAAGAAGACCCGGTCCCGGATCGGGATCACCGCGAACACCGAGCACGCCGGACACGGTCCGCCGCTCGACCTCGGCATGATCGACGAGGCGTTCGCGCATCAGGACGACCGCCTGGAGCAGGCGTTCAGCCCGGCCATGCTCACCCGCCCGATGGCCCAGCTGTGGTGGGCGTCCGCCGGCGGCACGGAGAAGTCCGTGTTCCTCAACAAGAAGCGGGCGGCGGGCAGGGCGATGGTCGAGCTGCTGTTCGCGACCGGTGTGCATCCGCGCAACGCCTACTTCGAGTGGTTCGCCCCGGACGACATGGACCGGGCGGACCCGGCGACCTGGCGGGCGACGCTGCCCGCCCTCGGCTACACGGTGACCGAGGACACCATCCAGGCCGAGCTCGACAAGCTGGACCCCGCCGAGTTCGACCGCGCCTACCTCAACCGGACGCGCAAGGCCGCGCCGCCCACCGACCCCAACGTGCCCAAGGAGCGGTGGCCCGGGCTCGTCGACGCGAGCAGCCGGCCCGTGCCCGACGCCGTGGCGCTGGCGATCGACGTGTCGCAGAAACGCGACTGGTCGACGATCGCCGCGGCGTCGATGCGCGAGGACGGCCGCGTGCATCACGAGGTCGTCGCCCGCCGCCCCGGTACGGACTGGGTGGTGCCCGCCATGGTCCGACTCAAGAAGCTGTGGAACCCGATCGCCATCGCCGTCCCCTCGTCCGGGGCGCCGGCCGGATCGCTCATCGACGACCTGGTGGCGGCCGGCATCGACGTCCCCAAGACCCGGGGCAAGGGCAGCGAGCGGGCCAGGCCTGCGCGCGGCGACCTCGCGATCCTGCGCACCACGGACGCCGTCGAGGCCTGCGCCCAGATGGCCGACGCGATGCGCCAGGACGGCGGCCGCCACCTCGACCAGGTCCCGCTCACCGCCGCGGTCAACGGTGCCCGCACCAGGCGCGTGGGCGACGCCTGGACGCTGGACCGTACGGCCTCGCTCACCGACGTGTCCCCGCTGTGCGCGGTGACCTGGGCGCGGTGGGCGCTGGTGACCCGGCTGCCCGTTGTGATCGACGACTACGACATCGCGGACTCGTTCGCGTGAGAGGGGGCGGCCGTGGGTGTCGGGGCGAGGCTGAAGCGGATGTTCATCCGCGACGCGAACATCGTCACCGCCGATGACCTGCTGGCGATGGCCCGCGAGCAGCGCACCGGCGGCAAGAGCGTGCACGTCACCAGTGACACCGCACTGCGGCAGTCCGCGGTGTGGGCGTGCCTGCGGCTGCGCGCCGACCTGATGTCCACCTTCCCCATCGACGTCTACCGCCGGGTACAGGGCCTCCAGGTCGAGGTGCCCACGCCGCCCGTCCTGGTCACCCCGGGCGGCAGCGAGGTGGGCGTCAAGGAGTGGATGTACTCAACCGAGTTCGACCTGGACCGGTCGGGCAACTGCTTCGGTGTCATCACCGAACGCACGGGCGTCATCGGCCCGGACGGGCGGGGCCTGCCCGGGCGCATCGACCTCGCCGAGCTCAGCCAGGTCACCGTCCGCGCGACCGGATCCACGATCACCAAGTTCGTGATCGGGGGCAGGGAGTACGACCCCTGGGAGGTGTGGCACGAGAAGCAGTACACCGTCGCCGGGTTCCCGCTCGGTCTGTCCCCGGTGGCGTACGCAGCCTGGTCGATCGAAGCGTCTCTCAACGCGCAGCAGTTCGCGCGGGACTGGTTCGCCGCCGGCATCGTTCCCTCGGGCACGCTGAAGAACGTCAACAAGACGATCGACAAGAAGAACGCCCGCGAAGTCAAGGACGGTTTCCGGGCGGCCGTCTCCAACGGCGACGTCTTCGTGCACGGCGTCGACTGGGAGTACAAGCCCGTCCAGGCCGTCAACCAGCAGTCCCAGTTCATCGAAGCGCAGCAGTACAGCAACGGGGACATCGCCCGGTTCTTCGGCTGCCCCGGCGACCTGATCGACGCCGCGGCGTCGGGCAGCAGCATCACGTACGCCAACATCGGCCAGCGCAACCTCCAGTTCCTCATCATGAACCTGGGGCCGGCCGTCTCCCGCCGCGAGGACACGTTCAGCCGGAAGCTGGTGTCCAACCCGCGCTACGTGAAGCTCAACACGGACGCCATGCTGCGCATGGACCCCGAGACCCGCGCCCGCGTCATCGGCGCACAGATCACCGCGCGCACGCTCGCCCCCTCCGAGGCCCGCGCCCTCGACGAGCGACCGCCCTTCACCGAGGACCAACTGGCCGAGTTCGACCGCCTCTTCGGCTCGCGCTCCGTCCCCGCGCAGCCCACCACCGCCGTACCGGGAGCATCGTCATGACCATCACGCTCGCCGCGGCCGCGGCCGAACGAGTCCAGCACATCCGCCAGCGCGCCGACCGCCCCTCGCAGCGCCGCTGCGCCGAGGAGGCCCGGTCCCGCGCCACGGTGCGCGCCACCCTGTCCGGCGTCCAGCTCCGCGAGGCAGGCGACGGCACGACCCTGGAGTTCATCGGACGGGCGACCGTCTACGAGCAGGCCTACGAGATGTGGGACATGTTCGGCCCGTACACGGAGATCGTCTCCGAGGGCGCCGGCACCGACTCGCTCGCCCGCGCCGACCTCGACGTCCCGCTCGTCCTCGGGCACGACCAGCTGCGCCGCCTGGCCCGCACCACCACGGGCACACTGCTGCTGGCCGAGAGCGCCGACGGCCTGGACGTGCGCGCGCCCGCCCTCGACCCGGGCGACTACGACGTGGCGTACATCGCGCCGAAGCTGCGCTCGGGCCTGGTCGACGAGATGTCGTTCGCGTTCCGCATCGAGTCGGGGCAGTGGTCCCCGGACTACACCGAGTACCGGATCAACCGGTACGACATCCACCGCGGCGACGTCGCGATCGTCGGCTACGGCGCCAACCCGTACACCGGGGCGAGCATGCGCCAGCCCGCGGCCGCGCCGGCGTCGAGCCGGGCCCGGGCACTCCTCGAACTGGCCCTCGCCCGATGACGCGCCGCATGCTGCGGCACCAGATCTACGTCACGGGCGAGCCGCAGGTCCGCAACATCCACAGCGACCCCGTGCACGTCGAGGCGGCCCGTATCGGCGTGGGCCAGGACGCCCCGCACGTCGTCGACTTCTGGGCCGAGGGATCGCTGGAAGCGGCCGGCACCGACCGCACGTTCCTCGTCGTGGGCACGGGCCAGCCGATCCCCGAGGGCGCGCGCTGGTGGGGCACCACCGGACGCACCGCCGACAACCTGGTCTGGCATCTCTACGAGATCCAGACCTGACTTCCCCCTGATCTTCCCGCCGTCCGGCGGGAGTTACTGCCCTGCGCTCACGCGCACGAGTCCGCCCGGCGCCATGCCTCGGGTGGCCGTCTGATCTGGACCGGGGCGTCTGGAATCCATCGACCAAGGAGGACGAGCCGTGACGCTCGCCGAACTGATCGCCCAGGCGCGTGCCGCGCTGGGAACGGCGATCACCACCCGCCAGCAGGAGCAGGAAGCGCTGGTCGCGCTGCGCTCCGACGAGAACCTGACCGAGGAGGCCGTCGCCGCACAGGTCGCCCTCCGCGACGCCGCGGACGCCGAGGTCACCCGCCGCCAGGCGGCCCTCGACGAGCTGGAGACCGAGCAGGCCCGCGAGGACCAGATCGCCGCTCTTCAGGCCCGCACCACCCCGGCCGCCAACCGGGCACCGGCGTACGACAACGTGCACCGCGTCGGGCAGGAGGAGCGCACCTACCGGCCCGACGAGGACCGGCGCGGGGCCAACTTCGAACGGGACGTCGCCGCCGCATTCCTCGGCGACTACGAGGCACAGGGCCGCCTGGCCCGGCACATGGTCGAGGAGCGGGTCGAGCGCGGCGACCAGCTGGTGCGGACCGACGGCCAGCAGCAGCGCGCCGCAGGCACGGGCGCCTTCGCCGGCCTGGTCGTGCCGCAGTACCTGACCGACCTCTACGCGCCCGCGGCGGCCGCGCGCCGCCCCTTCGCGGACGCCTGCCGCCCGCACGACCTGCCCCCGCAGGGCATGACCGTGAACCTCTCCCGCATCACCACCTCGACGTCGACGGCGCTCCAGGCCTCGGAGAACACCGCGGTGTCCGAGACCGACATCGACGACACGCTGCTGCCCGTCTCCGTGCAGACCAACGCGGGCCAGCAGACGCTGTCCCGGCAGGCCATCGAGCGCGGTGCCGGCGTCGAACCGGTGGTCCTGGACGACCTGTTCCGGCGGTACGGGACGACGCTCGACTCGACGCTCCTCAACCAGGCCACCAACGGCCTGACGAACGTCGCAACGACAGTCGCCTACACCGACGGCACGCCGACCGTGGCCGAGCTGTACCCGAAGGTCATCGAGGGCCTGTCGGGTGTGGAGTCGGCGCTGCTCGACATGGCGACCGGCGACAACATCGCGGTCATGCACTCCCGCCGCTGGTACTGGATGCAGAACGCCATGGCGTCCACCTGGCCGATGATCACGCAGCCGGGCATCGTGGCCCAGACCCTCGGCGTCAACTACGCCACCACGTACGGCAGCGGCGTGCGCGGTGTCCTGCCCAACGGCACTCCGGTCATCGTCGACAACAACGTCGGCACGACCCTCGGAGCGGGCACCGAGGACGAGATCTACCTGGCGGACCGCCAGGAGTGCCACCTGTGGGAAGACCCGAACGCCCCGATGTACATCAGGGCGGAGCAGCCGAAGCTGGCCAGCCTCGGCGTGCTGATGGTCGTGTACGGCTACTTCGCCTACACCCACGCCCGCTACGCCCAGGCCCGGAAGATCGCGGGCACCGGCCTCATCGCGCCGACGTTCACCGGCGTCTGATCCCCCCGCCGCGCAGGGCCCGCCACGACTCCGGCGGGCCCTGCGCGTTCCCCCCGACCCAAGGAGCGAAGCCATGACCGACGAACCGCAGACCGAGGACCCGATGGTCGCAGCGCTGCTGCGCGAGCGCGTGGGCTACGTCGCGCGCGGCATGACCGACCGGGTGGCCCAGGTCGACGAGCAGCTCGGGCTGCGCGGCTACACCCCGCAGCCCGAGACGCCCGCCGAGGACGCGTCCGAGGAGACGTCCGAGGAGGACGCCGCGGCCGCCGAGGAGGAGACGCGGGCGACGCCGCCCAGGCGCCGCCGGGCGCGCAGTACCGAGCAGGCATGACGTGGCCAACGAGTACGGCGACCTGCCCACGCTCAAGGAGAAGCTGAGCATCGAAGCGGACGACACCAGCCGCGACACCCTGCTGACATCGGCGCTGGCGTCCGCCTCGCGCGGCATCGACAAGGTGA
This sequence comes from Streptomyces sp. MBT65, assembly GCF_016612545.1. GTDB lineage: Bacteria > Actinomycetota > Actinomycetes > Streptomycetales > Streptomycetaceae > Streptomyces. The sequence goes on from NZ_JAENRY010000056.1 coordinate 18,672, forward strand.
CCGGGCGCCGCTTCTGGCTCGACCCGTCCGCCGTCCAGCGCACGTACCGGCTGCCCGGGCGCGTGGTGTGCGACATCGATGGCGACCTGCTCCTCGTCGACGACATCGGCAGCATCGCGGGCCTGGTCGTCGAGACCGGCACCGGCACCTCCTTCACAGCCCTCACCGGCTACGAGACGAGCCCGGACAACGCCCTCGCCGACGGGGAGCCCATCACCGGCCTGCGCCGCGTCAACGGCACCTGGGGCTCGGCGATCAACCGGGTGCGCGTCACCGCCCGGTTCGGGTGGCCCGCCGTCCCCGACGACATCGCCGAGGCCTCCCTGATCCAGGCCTCGCGCCTCTACAAGCGCAAGGACAGCCCCGAGGGCATCATCGGCTCGGCCGAGTGGGGCGTACGCAACCTCTCCCGCCGTGACCCGGACGTGTGGGCGCTCATCGAGCCGTACTGCATGACCGGCTTCGGATAGGGGGCGCTGTGCAGATCTCACAGATCCGGGACGCCATCGCGGCCGCGGCATCCGCTGTGGTGCTGCCGGCTGGCATCGCCAAGCTGACGTGCTCCGGGTTCACTCCGGACTCGGTCGTCGCCCCGCACTTCTTCGTCGCCGAGTACACCCAGGACTACGACAAGGCGATGCGCCGCTCGCTGGACGAACTGGAGTTCACCTGTCGAGTCCTGGTCTCCACCGCCGACGACAGGGCCGCACAGCGGGTCCTCGACTCGATGCTGTCCGGCTCCGGTACGGCCTCGCTCAAGCAGGCGATCGAGGCGGCCCGCGGCGAGCCCGGCGAGTACGCGCTGGGGGGCCTGGCCCATGACCTGCACGTCATGAGGGTGCAGGGCTACCGCTGGTACGAGCACCAGGGCGCCGAGTTCGTCGGCGCCGAACTGATCATCAAAGTCATCGGAGACGGGAGCAGCTGATGCGCGTCCGCATGCTGGTGCAGATGCCGCCCGGCACTCTGCGCAACGGCGAGCCATGGCCGGACGAGGGCGAGGAAGCGGAGATCCCGACCGGCGAGGTTCTGCACCTGGTCGCCTCCGGTGTCGCCGAGGAAGTCGCCGAGGACGCCGCGCCTCGTCCGCGTCGGCGCAAGAGCCGTGGGGAGGGCGGGGGATGAGCAAGTTCGTCCTGACCAACGTGCGGCTGTTCACCGCCGGCGTCGACCTCACCTCGGCGAGCAACAAGGTCGAGCTCACCGCGAAGGTCGAGGAGAAGGAAACGACCAACTACGGCAGCCAGGCCAACAAGGAGTTCGTCGGCGGTCTGGCCTCGGCCGAGTTCGCCGCCGAGGGACAGTGGGAGGCCGGCGACCCGAGCAAGGTCGACGACGCCACGTGGGCGCAGCTGGGCGGGGTGGGGGCCTGGTCGGTCGGCCCGGTCGGTGCGACCGTCGGTAGCCTGGCCTACCTCACCAAGGCGCTGCGCTGCGACTACAAGCTCGGCGACGCCGTCGGCGAGGTCGCTCCGTGGACGAGCAGCGGCAAGGGTTCGTGGCCGCTCGCCCGGGGCCAGTTCGCCCACCCGCCCGGTACGGCGCGCACGGCCACCGGGACCGGCACCGGACTCCAGCTCGGGGCGGTCGCCGTGGGCAAGCGCATGTATGCGGCGCTGCACGTCCTGTCGGTGGCCGGCACCGCGACGCCGACGATCACGGGCCGGGTGGAGTCGAGCGTGGACAACACCTTCGCCTCGCCGACCACCCGCCTGACCCACGCCGCGGCGACCGCTGCGGGCGGGGAGATCGTGCGTACCGACGGCACCGCGATCACCGACACCTGGTGGCGCGTCGCCTGGACCATCACGGGCACCACGCCCAGTTTCATGTTCGCTTCCACCCTAGGGATCTGGTGATCACCCATGCCCAAGATGGTCCTGCTCGCCGAGTACGTGGCGATCAACGGCGTCGACCTGTCCACCTACAACAAGAAGGCCGAGCTCACCACGAAGGTCGAGGAGAAGGACGTCACGACCTACGGCAGCCTCGGCTGGAAGGAGCTCCTGGGCGGTCTGAAGTCGGGGGAGCTCGCGCTGGACTTCCTCCAGGACGTCGCGGCCGCGGCCCTCGACTCGATCATGTGGCCGCTGCTGGGAACGGTCGTCACCTTCGAGGTGCGGGCGAGCAACTCCGCGGTCAGCACCTCGAATCCGAAGTACACCGGCTTCGTCCTGGTCAACGGCTGGAACCCGATCCAGGGCTCGGTGGGCGACGAGGCGAGCGTGGGTGTCAGCTACCCGACGTCGGGGGCTGTGGTCCGGGCGACGGCCTAATGGCCTCCGGCCCGCCATTCGAACTGCGCGCCACGCATGAGGGCCTGGACGCGCTCGCCCGGGCGCTGAAGGCGGAGGCCGACGGCAAGCAGCTGCGCAAGGAGCTCGCGGCGAACCTGCGCGAGGCGCTCAAGCCAGGCGCCGGACAGGCGAAGTCCTCGATCATGGGCATGGTCTCCCTGCACGGTTCCCAGCCCGCGCTGCGGTCGTCGATCGCCAAGAAGATCCGGCCCGAGGTGAAGCTGGGCGGCCGCTGGACCGGTGCCCGGGTCAAGGCCTTCAAGACCAAGAACATCCGGGGTTTCCCCAACGCGCCCAAGCGCACCAACTCCGCCCGCGGCTGGCGTCACCCCGTGTTCGGCAACACCGGCGTCTGGGTGCACCAGCGCGGAAAGCTGGAGTGGTTCGACAAGGCCTTCCGCGGCCGCGAGGGCGTCTACAAGCAGGCCGTTCACGAGGCCATGGAAGACATGGCCCGGCGCATCGCCGACCGGGCCGGAAACGGAAGCTGACCGTGTACCTGATCTACCAGCCCGAGGGCGAGAAGGAACCCCAGCGGTTCCTCTACAAGCCGCAGAAGCTGATGGCGCCCGAGCGGGAGGCCCTGGAGCGGCGCTCCAAGATGGACTTCGCCGACTTCACCAAGGCCGTCCTCAACGGCAACGCGCTGGCCCGGCGCTCCCTGCTGTGGGTGATGCTCAAGCGGCAGCACCACACGCTGAAGTTCGAGGACGTCGACTTCGCCTGGGACGAGCTGAAGCTGGAGTACTCCAAGCAGGAGTACGAGCTGATGCGCGCACAGATGCTCGCCAAGGGCAACGTCGACCCCGAGCAGCTCGTACAGCTCGACGAGGAGATCGCCACCGCCGTCGACGAGCAGGCCACCGAGGGAAAAGCGCTGCCGCCGATCGCCGTCTGAGGAACCTGGGCAACGCCGCCCACCTCCTGGGCGTGCGGCCCTGGGAGTGGGACCTGATGACCGTCGAGCAGGCCGATCGGATCCTCGACTGGCTGGACGACTACAAACAGCAGCTCGACGACGCCGAGGCCAAGGCCAAGGCCCGCGGCTGAGACGACAACTGAACATCGGGGAGGTGATCCGCTGTGTCCTCGGACACCTCTCTCGTGTTCAACCTGGTGGCCCGCGACCAGACCAGCGAGGAACTCGGCTCGCTGAAGGAGAAGTTCTCCTCGGCCGGTACGGCGATCGGCGCGGCCCTGGGCGTGGGCATGGGGGCCTCGCTCGTCTCGTCCCTCGACGTCGACGCCGCCAACGACAAGCTGGCCGCACAGCTGGGCGTCGGCCAGGCCGAGGCCACCAAGCTCGCCAAGGTCTCGGCGAACGTCTACAAGAACGCGTGGGGCGAGTCCACCGAGGACGTCAACGAATCCATCCGCGGCGTGTACCAGAACATCGGTGACACCTCGCAGGCCGAGGGCGGGCTGGAGGGCGTCACCACGAAGGTGATCGCCCTGCGCGACACGTTCGACCAGGAGTCGGCCGGGATCACCGCGGCCGCCGGACAGATGCTCAAGACCGGGCTGGCGGGCAACGTCGACGAGGCGATGGACATCATCACGGTCGGCTTCCAGAAGGGCATCGACAAGTCGGGCGACTTCCTCGACACCCTCAACGAGTACGGCGTGCAGTTCCACTCGCTGGGCCTGAACGGGCAGATGGCTACCGGCCTGCTCTCCCAGGGCCTCAAGGGCGGCGCACGGGACGCCGACCTCGTCGCCGACTCGCTGAAGGAATTCAACCTGCGGGCCCGGGACCTGACGAGCACCGCGCCGGCCGGATTCCAGGCCCTGGGCCTGAACGCCAAACAGATGGCGGCCGACGTCGCCGAGGGCGGCCCCAAGGCCACCGCCGCACTCCAGGCCACCCTCGACGCGCTGCGCAAGTACCCCGACGACTCGAAGAAGGCCTCGGTCGCGGCGGCCATCTTCGGGACCCAGAGCGAGGACATGCAAAAGGCCCTGGCGTCCCTCGACCCCGCGCACGCGGTGCAGGCCCTCGGTCAGGTGGGGGGCGCCGCCGACCGGATGGCCAAGACCGTGGGCGACAACCCCAAGGCCGCGCTGGAGTCCTTCCAGCGCACCGTGACGATGGCGACCACCCAGGCGGCCGGCCACTTCATCGACTTCGCGATGAAGAACCAGGCCCTGTTCAAGCCGCTCGCCGGGATCCTCGCCGGCGTCGCCGTGGCCGTCCTCGCGGTGTCCGTCGCGCAGAAGGTGTACGCCACCTACACGGCGATCGCCTCGGCCGCACAGACCGTGTGGAACGCCGAGATCTGGGCCAGCACGGCGGCCCTGCTCGCCAACCCGATGACGTGGATCGTGATCGCGATCATCGCCCTGATCGCCGTCATCGTGCTGGTGGCGACCAAGACCCGCTTCTTCCAGGACGCGTGGGCGGCCATGTCGCACTACGTGTCGGTGGCCTGGAACTGGGCCGTCGGCATGATCAAGATGGGCTGGGACCTGCTGGTCAAGCTGTTCATGAACTTCACCCTGGTCGGGCTGATCCTCGGCCACTGGGACGCCATCAAGAACGGCACGGTCGCCGTCTGGCATGCGGTCACCGGCTTCGTCCAGTCGATCCCCGGCATGCTCGTCAGCTTCTTCCTGAACTGGACGCTCCCCGGGCTGATCATCAACCACTGGACGTCCATCAAGAACGGCACCGTCCGCGTCGCCACCTCCATGGTCAACTGGGTGCGCGGACTGCCCGGGCGCACCATCGACGCCCTGGCAGGGTTCGGCGGCCGCCTGTCCTCGGCCGGCTCCTCCGCCTTCAACAGCTTCAAGAACGCGGTCGTCAGCCGCGGCACCTCGGCCATCGACTGGGTACGCGGTATACCCGCCCGCGCCCGCAACGCCCTGGGCAACCTGGGCAGTTACCTCTACAACAGCGGCCGCTCCCTGGTCTCCGGGTTCGTCAACGGCATCCGCTCGCTGGCCAGCGCGCCCGCCGACGCCGTGCACAACATGCTCTCCAGGGCACGCAACCTGCTCCCGTTCTCCCCGGCGAAGGAAGGCCCGTTCTCCGGCAAGGGCTGGACCCTCTACTCGGGGCAGAGCGTGATGACCGCCTTCGCCGAGGGCATCCAGGACCGGGCCTCTCTCGCCCAGGCCGCGCTCGCCGACGCAGTCGGCACGACGGCCGCCGGCGGACAGCAGGCCATGACCACCGCGGCGGGGCGCTCGGCGCAGGCCGCCCCGATCATCACCGCCGGCGGCCGCCGTCCCGAGGTCCGGATCGTCTTCGAGGGCCGCGAGCCGTTCATGGACTGGCTCAAGGAACGCATCCGCATCCAGTACGGCGGAGACGTCGCCAACCTCAACGAAGGGAGGTGACCGGTGCCTTCCCTGCCTCCGCCGCTGTGGGCCGACCTCTACCTGAACGGCGCCTGGACGTCGATCACCAACGACGTCTCCACCGAGGCGGCCGTCACCGTCACCCGCGGCCGCAGCAGCGAGCGGGACTCCGCCGGCCCCGCCCAGGGCAACCTCCCCCTGATCAACACGGGCGCCAAGTACTCCCGCCGCAACCCCAACAGCACCCTGTTCGGGGACGTGGGACTCAACACCCCCGTCCGCTACGGGGTCACCGCGGGCGCCCCGTGGGTCCTGTGCGAGGGCACCGGGGTGAGCGGCTCCTACCTGTCCACCCCGTCGTCCGCCGCCCTGAATATCACCGGGGATCTCGAACTGCGCTGGGAGCTCTCGTTCGACGACCCCAACCCCAACCAGTCCTTCGGGGCCCGCTGGGGTGCCTCCGGCAGCTGGTCGTGGATCGCCGGCCTGAACTCCGGCAGCGGCCGGGACGGGAGGCCGTTCCTGGTGTGGTCGCCGGACGGCACGACCAACTTCGGCTTCCTGGCCACCGCGCCGATTCCGGCGATGCCAGGGCAGCGGCTCGCCCTGCGCATCGTCCTGGACGTCGACAACGGCGCCGGCGGCAACACCCTGTCCTTCTACACCGCCAAGAGCATCGACGCCCCCGAGGAGTACTGGCAGATGCTCGGGACGCCCATCGTCACCGCCGGCACCACCGCCGTGTTCAACCCGGCCAGTCAGGACTTGTGGGTGGGCCGCGGGCAGGCCGGCGGCTGGAACTGCCTCGACGGGCGCCTGTTCCGCTTCCGGATGTACAGCGGCTCCACACTCAAGGCCGACCTGGACGCGTCCACTGCGACCGTCGGGGCCGCCTCCTTCACCGACTCCAAGGGACTCACCTGGACCCTGAACGGCGCGTGCTCGCTGACCAACAAGCAGCGGCTGTTCCACGGCGAGATCCCCTCCTGGAACCCCGCCGTGGACAAGTCCGGCCGTGAGCGGCGGATGGCCACCACACCGGCCGGCATCATGCAGCGGCTCGGCTCGGGCAACAAGGTGCTGAGGAGCCCGCTGTTCAGGGAAATGACCAACCCGGGCAGGTCGGGCATCGTCGCGTACTGGTCGTGCGAGGAGGTCTCCGGTTCCACGGTCGTGTCCTCCGGGCTCGGCCAGGACCCCATGGCGATCTCCGGCACCGGCGTGCCCAGCTTCGGCACCTACAGCGGCCTCGCCGGATCCGACGCCCTGCCGGACATGGCCACCGCCACGTTCACCGCGAACGTGGCCGCCTACACCGTCACCGGCGCCACCGCACTGCGCGCCTGGGTCGCCGTCCCCTCCGGCGGGGTCGGCGCACAGGCCAACCTCCTGCGGCTCACCACCACCGGCACCGCCGCCGTGTGGGAGCTGCTCCTGGAGACCGATGGCGACCTGACCATCAACGTGAGGGACGGCGGCGGCACCACCCTGCTGGGCACCCGGGTCGACTTCAACACGAACGGCGAGCTGATCGCCGTCGTGCTGGAAGCCACCCAGGACGGGGCCGACGTCGACTGGACGCTGCGCGTGGAGAACTACACCGGGGCGACCAGCGTCAACGACACGATCCCGGGCGCCTCCGCATCGGGCACGATCTCCTCGAGGACCTTCGGTCGAGTCACCCGGATCGTGGCCGCCGCCGGCGGCGCGCTGACCGGGGTGGCGCTGGGGCACATCACCCTCGCCAGTGACCTGGCCGCCTACTCCCAGACCGCCAACGCGGCCCTGGGCTGGCGCGGCGAGGGTGCCCGCGCCCGCTTCAACCGGCTGTGCCGCGAGCAGAACGTGGCAGGCGCGGCCGGCATCGACACGACCACCCAGCCCTACATGGGCGCCCAGAAGAGCGGCAAGTTCCTCGACCTGCTGCGGGAGGTGGAGACCACCGACGGCGGGATCCTCACCGAACGCCCCGACGGCCTGGGCCTCGCCTACCGGGGCGCCTCCACCATGTGGGGCCAACAGCCCGCCCTCGTCCTCGACTGGACCGCCGGCCTGATCGACGCCATCACCCCCAAGGACGACGACAAGCAGGCCTTCAACGAGTGGACCGTCCGGCGCATCGACGGGAGCGAGTACACCTTCACCCTGGACACCGGCGTCAACTCGGTGGCGGACATCGGCCTGTACGACACCTCGACGGACGTGTCCGTGTACTCCGACACCGCGCTGCCCTCGCAGGCCTACCGGCGCGTGCAGCTCGCCACCGTCGACGAGATGCGCTACCCGCTGGTCTCACTGTCCCTGGCCAACCCGCGGGTCTACGCGATGATCGACAAGATCTACGCGGTCGACGTCGGCGACCTGATCCGCATCGCGAACCTCCCCGCCGACTACGGGGCCGGATACGTCGATCTGATCGTCGTGGGCATCCAGGACGCCGAGGGACCGCAGGACTGGTCCCGCGGCTTCGTGTGCGTGCCCGGGGAGCCGTGGAACGCCCGCACCACCGCCCGGGCGACTGTGGTGTACGAGGACTTCGAGGACACCACCTACGCGGTCACGATCACCAACGGCGGCACGCTGCCCTGGACGAGGACCGGCGTGCACTTCAACACCGGCGCCTGGTCGCTGCGGTCCGGGGCGATCAGCAACAACCAGACGAGCGTGGCCACCGTCACCGTCCCGGCCGGCGCCGTGTCGCTGACGTTCTGGTACCGGACCTCGTCCGAAGCATCAGGCCCCGGATTCCTCGGCGACCGGCTCACGGTCACCGTCGACGGCGTCCAGGTCCTCCTCGCCCAGGGCGAGACCGACTGGACACCGCTCACCGTGGGCGTCACCGGCAAGGCGGCCGTCGCCTTCACCTACACGAAGGACAACTCGTCCGCGTCCGGCGAGGACGCCGTCAACATCGACGACCTGCTCTTCGTCCTCACTCCGGCCCTGGACGCCGTGGCCCGCGCGGACACCGGCGGATGCCACCTGACGGCGGACCTCACCACCACACAGACCTCACTCTCCGTCCTGACCACGGGAGTGTGCCCCTGGGTCCCGTTCGCCCTTTACCCGACCGACTTCCCCTTCGACATCGAGGTGGGAGGCGAGGTCATGCGGGTCATCTACTGCACCGGCACGACCCTCACCCAGACCCTCACGGTCATCCGCAGCACCAACGGCGTCGTCAAGACCCACAGCACGGGCGACGGCGTAGCCCTGGCCCATCCCAGCTACGCCGCATAGGAGGCACCAATGGCCTGGTACGCCGGGATGAGGATCACCGCCGACCGGCTCAAATACTCAAGCCGCTTCGTCGTCGCGAACGCGGCCCTGACCGCGAACAGCAGCAACATCACCTCCACCACCGAGGTCACGATCGTCACCACGCCCAGCGCGGTCTTCGAGGTCGGCAGGGCCTACCGGTTCGAGTTCAGCGGCCTCGCCCAGCACGGCACCGTGTCGATCTACGACCTGCTCTACCTGCGGTTTCGGCGTGGCTCCGGGGCGCTTATCCGCAACGTGCAGGACGTCGTGGTCGCCAACCGCGCCACGGCCAGCCGCAACACAGCGGTCAGCGTGGCCACCATCGCCACTCCCGCCGCCGCGATCACCGACACCGTCTACCTGACCGCGTCCTGGGACACCGGCAGTACGGCGACGTTCATGATGGCCGGCACCGCCGGAACCCCCGGACTGCTGACCGTGTGGGACATCGGCGAGGCCGCCGACTACCCCGGCATCGCGACGTTCTCCTGACCCCGCATCCCCGCCACCCGCCAGCCCCGAGCCCATCGGCCCGGGGCTTTCTCACGTCTGGAGCACCCATGGCCACACCTATGACCCCCGCTCAGTGGCGGGCCGCCCTCAAGGCCGAGGGCGTGAAGGTCACCGAGTACGACGGCTGGACCACCAGAGGACGCGACGCCGCCACGGGCAAGCCCTTCGGCCCCGTCCACGGCGTCCTCAACCACCACACCGTCGCCACGAACAGCCTGAAGTCCATCGCCGTCGACGGCCGCCCGGACCTGCCCGCACCGCTCGCGCACTCCCACCTCGCCAAGACCGGCACGGTCACGCTCGTCTCCTGCCACCGCGCCAACCATGCGGGCCTGGCCGCGGCGAACGTCATTGACGCGATCATCGCGGAGCGAAAGCTGCCCAAGCAGAACAAGGCGACCACCGTCGACGGCAACGACTGCCTCTACGGCATCGAGGTCGAGAACCTCGGCGACCAGAAGGACGCCTACACCCGCGCCCAGTACGACGCCCTGGTCCGCTACAACGCGGCGATCTGCCGCCACCACGACTGGGGCGCCGGATCGGTCGCCGGGCACCTGGAGACCTCGGTCGAGGGCAAGGTCGACCCCCGCGGCCCCGTCGAGGGCTACGGCACGCGCGGCAAGTTCTCTCTCACCATGGCGCAGCTGCGGACCGATGTCGACGAGCGGCTCAAGCACCCGGCGTCATGGTCGCCCGGCACGGCCACCGCGTACACGGTCGTCAAGGGCGACACCCTCTGGTCGATCGCGGCCAGCAAACTCGGCGACGGCAACCGATGGAAGGAGATCGCCGACCTCAACGGCCTCAAGGACGCCGACGCGATCACGCCCGGCCAGAAGCTCAAGCTCCCTGCGAAGTGAGGACACCCATGAAGATCTCCAGCATCGCCAAGTCCATCGTCGCCGGACTCGCGGCCGGCGCCACCGCGGCGGTCACCGCCGTCCAAGACGGCAACCTCACCACCGGGGAGGGCGTCACCATCGTGCTCGCCGTCCTCGGCGCCTGGGGCATCACCTACGCGGTGCCCAACCGCCCCACAGCGAGCCGGCAGTGACCGTCCCCGAGGCCTCGGCCACCGTCGCCGTAGAACTGGAGCGGCTCCGCGGCACGGTGTCGACCGGCTTCGCCGAGGTCAAGGGTTCACTGTCCGTCCTCGTCGAGCGGTCCGACCGCAACGAACGGGACCTTCAACAGCTCCGCGCGGACACCGAGAAAGACCTCGGCGAGTTGCGCGCCGACGTCGAGTCCCTGAAGCGGGCCCGATGGCCGCTCGCCGCGATCGGCGCGCTGACCGGAATTGTCGGCGCGGCCGCCGGCGTCATGGCACTACTCGCCCGCTGAACCACGATGCCCCCTGCACGGCCCACCACGGGCCGTGCAGGGGGCATTCCGCGTGCGCTCAGCCGTCGAGCGGCTCCGCGCCGTGGGCCTGAGCGATGGCGTCGATACGGCGCGCGAGGTCGAAGTCCGCCTCGGTCAGTTTGTGTCCGGCGTCGTGGGTGGTGATCCCAAACCGAACCTTCCCCCACCGCAGATCGATGTCCGCGTGGTGGCTGATGAGCCGTTCGACGTCGGCGACGTGCACGATCATCGCTACGCCGCCGTGATAGCGGATGCCGTACGCGCGGGTGATCTCGTCTCCCTCGCGGCGCCACCCTGGCACGCTTTCCAGCGCGATCACGATCTCATCCTCGGTCAGCGGCACCGGTGCGTCTGTCACGCGTCAGCTCTCCTCGGTCACGGGCGCCAGGACTCCGACGAGGTCCCGGCCGACCGGGGCATCCTGCCACGGCCGCATTGCTCGTTGAAGGGTCGCCAGCTCCCGCCGCATGCGCGCTGAGCGGGTCTCTATCGCGATGTCGGCGACCTGCCGGGCAATCTCCAGGGCCTGGTCCGGCTCGCCTGCCCCTGCCGCCGCCGTGGCGTGCCGGGCCATGTAGACACCGCGGTCTCGGCGAGCAGTCTCGGGGACGATGTCGAGGACTTGTTCCCACAGTGACACGGCCTCGGCACCGAGGCCGAGGCGTCCGTAGCAGGTGGCGCGCTGGACTTCGAGGTATCCGGGTGTACGGCGGCAGGCGTTGCCCCATGGCAAGTCGTCGTCGACCCGGCCGAGGAGTCCGTCGGCCTGGTCTATGAGCTGGTCGACGGCGCCGCGGTCACCGGTGAGGCTCGCCCCGTGGGCCTGCTGCTGCATGGCCATGATCCGTACCTTCGGCACCAGACGCCCGGCGTCGTCGAGGGCCGCCTCACACAGGTCGATGACGGCGTGGCCGTCGCCCAAGTCGGTGCGCACCTGTGCCTGGTTGACCAGCGAGTAGCCGATCAGGTGCGGGTCCCGGGATCGCATCGCGATCTCCTGCGTCACACCGCGCCAGAAGCTGGCCCCGTCCATGTCGCCGGCGTCCTGGTACAGCCAGCCAACCAGGGCGGCATATGCGGCCCCGGCACGGAGCAGGCCTCGCCTCGTCTCGCCCTTCGCGGACCGCACGAGCTTGTCGATCAGCTGGTACTGCGCCGACACCGTTCCGATCAGGTCGTGAGGGCCGAGGTACATGTCAGCCACGTAGTGGCCTTCCAACTGCTTCTGGAAGTAGTCGATCAGGGCGGGGTCAACTTGCTGCGGTGCGACCGGTCCGGCGACGAGCGCGGCGGCGGTGACGGAGACAAACGCTCGGCGCTTCACATCAGCCTCTTCGTGGTGCTCGGGGCGGATCCAGCCGGGCGGGGTGGTGAATCCGAGATCTTCAGGCCACCGACCGAGCGCGTCATGGATGACGATCGCGGTCTCTTCCGCCGGCCAACCGGGGCGGTCGCCCTCCCACCGTCGCCAGGTGCGTGCGGACACGGTGAACTGGTGATCGTCGAGGAGGCGTTGCCCGTACTCGGTCAGCTTGGCCGCGGCCTGTTCGATGGTGCGCCAGCCAGCCCGGAGCCGCGCGGCTCTCAAGGCATCGTTGCGGCCCATGCGTCCAGTCTGGAGTGTCATCGCGCCCGTCCCCGGCCATGGCCGCAACGTGGCCACGGATGGCCACGGCGCGGCCTAGTTCCGCTTCTCCGTGCCCGCACATCATCGCCGTGTGACTAGGCAACGTGCACAGAATGCGACAGAACTCCCCGAAGTGGGGGAGCCGGATGGTGCCCGACACATCAACGAATCGGAGGCTGCCGCACCTCCGAACATCGCGGACATGCGGGTCGCCGTTGCGGAGATGGTTGGTGGGGACGCCCAACTCCCGCGCTGGGAAACCGTGCAGAAGTTCGCACACCTGTACCGGGGGTATGTGATTCGGCTGATCCCGGCCGTCGAGGAACTCATTGCCCGGCAGCCGAAGGACGACGTCCCGTCGAATGTGGCGCGCGTCGTCATCGACGAGGCTCGGCGACGCAAAGACGAGATCGAAGCCGTTGGGCTTGTCGGCGAGGTGAGGCGAGTCAAGCGTCTTGCTCGCATCGTGCTCGCACTGTGCGACCACTACGAAAACCTCGGCGGCACGACGTGACCGGGGCCGACGTCCTGCTGATCGGCGGCGAGCCGTACGGCCCCGACGTGGCGCGGCTGTTGATCCAGGAAGTCCCCAGTGCCGTCTATCTGACGTGGCAGCAGAACCACGGGGAGGTGTGCGTGTGGTGCGGCAAGGTCGGTGGTGAGGACGTGGCCCTTGCGCCTCTCGGGGGCGCCCGCGGCTGGCGGCCCCACGGGTGTACCGAATGCAGACAGACGCGACTCACGTACGTGAGCGCCTATCTGGTCTGGAGGCGGCACGTGCTGGACTGCGAGTCGTGCCGCACCGCGTGGTGCCCGGACGGCTGGAGTCCGGCCCTCGCGCACCAAATCGCCTACGCGGCCACCGGCAAAAAGGGGAGAGTCTTCTGCGCGTGCGGGTGTCCTCTCGCGCTCACGTCGCGCAGGCTCCGGCCGTACGTCGAGACCATCTTGTTCAGCCTGCGCTACAGCCATACCGGCCCCTGCCATAGGCCCGAGGCGGCGGCCGCAGGGCGCGCGCGCTCAGCGGACGAGGTCGCCTAGAGACACGTCGAGCACATAGGCCAGAGGCAGGAGCGTGCCCAGAGCCGGGTTCGCGGTGCCCGCTTCGATGGCCTGCAGCGTACGGTGCTCAAGGCCCGCAGCGAGGAACACGGCCTCCTGCGTCAGGTTCTGCCGTATGAGTTCGTCCTGGATTCGCTCCCGACCTATTGCTGGCGGGCGCGGATCCAGTCGTCGTCTTCGGGCAGGTCATGGGCCAATCGACAAACGCTGTGACCAGCTTGACTGCGAGTCAGCTGAATAGATTCAGCTTTTTGTGATCTTGATATGGCTGGTGCTGGTGATGATGCCCAGCGCTGTCGTCCTGTCGTCCAGCCCGCCTCAAGTCCCAGGCTGTGCAGGCCTTTTCGAGCCATTTCAATAGACGTGTGCATATTGCAATGGCATAATTGCCGACCATTAAATAACGTCCGGTTTAGCGCTTGTGGGGGGAAGATTTTCATGGATCAGCTGCAACGCCTTGGGGACCGCCTCGACGTGATAGAGGTCGCCCTCTCCGTGGCCTTGGGAGAGCCTGAGCCGGAGCATCGTGGTCGCATGCTGGACGCGCTTAGCGCCGCTACGGAAGTCGCGAGATCGCAGCATCAGGAGGCCGAGACCGTCGAGGGAAAACGTTCCTCCTTCCGGTTAGTGCGTGGCTCGATCCCTCACCCCGCCCGCCATGCCGAGGTCACTCCTCAAGTGGACGCCGTTCGAGGCGGACACTCGACGTATCGAATCCCGGACCACGCCGCGACGTCGGCAGGATGACCACCCGGAACAAGTCCCTCACGACCGTCGCCCGCACATCGATCGGCTGAGCGCCCCACTCCTCGCGCCCGATGCCCGCCAGCGTGGTCAGCCTCCTCAGCTTCGCCGGCACTGCAAGCCGCGAGCGCAACTCTTGGATCTTCCGGTCGAACGACGCCACCGACAGAACTGCCAACGTCGGATCGACGCCCGGGTGGTCGGCCAGATTCTCCAGGTCGGCACGGACCTTGGTCCGTCGTTGCTCCAGCGCGGTGATCTCCGTCAGTAGCTGCGCACCGCCGACGGCCTCCGTGGCCGCGTGCAGCTCCTTCTTGAAGTCATCGCTCGACAGCAGCTTCAGCACCCGGCCGTCTACGTAGGCGTCCAGCAGGGCCATGTTGCGGCCCACACCCCGACAGGACGGGCAGTAGTAGATCCGCGAGCCCTTCCGGTTGCGGCCGCCCGTCGGTTTCGATCGGACCGTGCAATGAGGTTCTGGGCAGTCCGCACTCTCGCACGCGGCGCTCTGCGGCCCGCTGTGGCACCGGTAGCACTCCCCGATCCCCGTGAGCAGGCGCGTGCGCTCACGGCCCTGGTACGGGTTCTCCTTGGCGCTCGCCGAGTACAGCGCCTTGACGGCTTCCCACACCTCGATGGACACCGCCCCGTCCCAGGCCGCCTCATGCAACTGACCCTCGTACTCGATCAGGCCTGCCACGCGCGGCGCCAGGACCACGTTCCGCCAGGACTTCGGTGTCCACTCGTTGCCCTCGGTCGTGCGGGATCCGGACTTGTTCAGCCACCGGATGACGGCCGCCTGATCCGCGCCTGCCAGCTGCCGTTCGATGCCTCGCTGGATGAACGAGATCTCCGTCGGGACCGGCAGTGTGGTGTCGATGACTGGGGCCAGGCGCTCCTCGCCTGTCTCCTTGTCGATCACCACTCGGGTGCCGGTCTGCATGCCCCACCCGTAGGGCCGTTTCCCGCCTGCTGTCCCCGGCAGGCCCTTGGCGATACGCGACTTGACGCCCCGTTGTACGCGGCGGCTGGTGTCATCCGACGACCGGCATGCCTGGGCCGCTTCGATGCGCAGGATGAACCGGTCATCCGGGCTGTCCAGGTTCCGCGTACCGGACGGCGACGAGATCCGCAGGCGCTTGCCCTCAGCGATGCCGATCAGCTTCTCAAGGTCGAATGGCTGCCTGATCATCCGGTCGCCGTGATACACGACGATGCCGTCGACCTCGCCCGCCTCGACGGCCGCCAGCATCGCGTCCCACCTCGGCCGCTTCCGGTTCCGCTGCCAGGCCGATCGGCTGTTGTCGACGAACACGTGCTGTTCCGAGATGGCCCAGCCCATCCGGCCGGCCAGCTCGCGGCAATCCGCCTCCTGGCGCTCGACCTTCTCCACGGACCCGTCCGGCGCGTACGAGAGTCGGCAGTACACGGCGGCCCGCTTCGGCTTCTGCGTCATGTTCGAAGTGTAGGTGCGTACTAGACATTGATCCACCTGCTCGCCGCGCTCAACACGGGCCACGAGGGCGGCTGCGGGACCGTCCACGCGAATGCGGCGGCCGATGTCCCCGCCCGTCTGGAGGCCCTGGGTACGGCCGCCGGCCTCGATCGGGCCGCGCTGCACAGCCAGTTGGCGGCCGCGCTGTCGGTGGTCCTGCACCTCGCACGGGACCGGGCCGGGCGGCGACGGATCGCCGAGGTCCATGTCCTGGAGCGGGACCCGTCCGGGTTGGTGCGGACGGTGCCGGCGTTGCGGTGGGGTGCGGAGGCGTTCGCGTACGAGCGGGGGTGGGAG
>NZ_JAENRY010000570.1 GCF_016612545.1 Streptomyces sp. MBT65
GCCGAAGCCCACCCCGACGCCGACACCCAGGCCGACGCCGACCCCGAAGCCACGGCCCACACCGAAGCCCACGCCACCGCCGCCCGCTCCGGCGCCCCGGCCGGCGCCCGCGGCTCCGCTGCCCCGGGCGGCCCCGACGCCCACGCCCACACCGACCCCGCCGCCGGAACCGACGCCGAAGCCGTCGCCCAGGCCCACCCCGCATCCCTCGGCGACCCCGGTGAGTTATCCGAAGTACCACTCCAAGCCGCGCCCGCGGCCCGCTCCCGGCCGGACGCCGCCCGTCGTCTACGTCCTGCTCATCACCATGCCCGCGGTGGTCGCCATCGCCGCGCTGCGTCCGCGCTGATCCCCGGAGGAACCCCTTGTCGGAATGGCTTGTTCTCGTCCTCGCGATGGCGGCGGCCTGTGTCGTCGTCGTCATCATCACGTTCCTGCGCGAACGCTCGGCGTCCGAGGACGAGGACCCCAGCGAGACCCCGGACGTCATCGAGTACATGACGATGTGGATCGGCGTGGTGTACGCCATCGTCCTGGGTCTGGCGATCGCCGGTGTCTGGGAGGCCCGCAGCGCCGCCCAGGACCATGTGCAGGCGGAGGCACAGGCGCTGCACGAGATCTCGGAGCGGGTGCGGGTCTATCCGGCGGACCAGCGTGACCGCGTTCGGGCCGATGTCGAGGCGTACGTCTCACAGGTCGTCAACGTCGAGTGGAAGACGATGGCGGACCACGAGGAGCTCACCCAGCGCGGCAGCGACCTCCTGGAGCGGATCCGCGCGGACGTCACGGACTACCAGCCGAAGACGGACTTCCAGGCGCAGGCCTATCAGCCGCTCGTCGACCAGGTGGCCGCCCTGGACTCGGCACGCAGCTCTCGTTCGAACTCCACCGGGGCGACCATGCCGTCGGTGGTGTGGTTCGGGCTGCTCGCCGGGGCCGTCATCACCATCGGCATGGTCTTCGCACTCCAGATCCGGCGTACACCCCGGGAGCTGATCCTCGCCGGGCTGTTCTCGGCGCTGATCGCCTTCCTGCTGTTCCTGATCTGGGACTTCGACGCGCCGTACAGCCGGGGCATCACGGCGTCGGCGCAGCCGTTCCTGGACCTCTTCCCGCACATCAAGGACTGACGGCCCCTCACCGGGGCAGTCACCGGGGGATGTCCACCACGCCGCGGGCGTCCCCCGGTCGCAGGAGCGGTGTCCCCTGTGCGGCCCACACGATTGCCCCATTCGCGCGACTGCGATCGCGGGAGCGCACACATGTTCCTAGCGTTTCGGTCATCGAGGTGCATTTACGGCGCTAGCGGAAAAGGTCCGCTGCTGCTCCTCGGGGACCCGGAGGAATCACCATGCGCGCGATACGCGTCGCCTCGGCCGCACTGCTGGGCATCAGCGCCCTCGCCCTGTCCGCGCCGCTCGCCGTCGCGAAGGGCGACGGCAACCACAACATCACGCCGTTCGGCTTCAGCGTCCTGCCCTCGACGATCGCGGCGGGCGGCCAGGTGACCCTGCAACTGGACCGGGACAACGGCGGCTGCCGGGGCTCCGCGACGGTGTCCTCCGGGGTCTTCGACACGGTCAGGATCTCGCCGGGTCAGTCCTCGGCGACGGCGATGGTCGACTGGGACGCCAGGCCGGGCGCGGTGTACCAGGTGACGTTCACGTGCGGCGGCGAGAGCGGCTCCACGGGTCTGACCATCGCCTCCGGCCGCACGAACAACAACATCCAGCCGCTTCAGCCGGCCCAGCAGATTCCGCGAGGGGTCCACGCCGGTGAGGGCGGCAGCATCGCCGGCTTCGACCTCAAGGAACTCGGCATCGGCGCGGCCCTGATCGCCGGTTCGGTCGGGGCGGCGTACCACTTCTCGCGTCGCCGTACCGGAGAGGACGGCGCCTGACCGCTCCACCACCCGCACAGGCCTTCGCCCCGGAACCCGAAAGGGTCCGGGGCGAAGGCCTGTGCGGGTGCGGCCCGACCTCCGAAGGGGAGGAGGTCAGATGCTGCGCTCGGTGCGGCGGCGCATCCAGAACACCCCGCCGCCCACGACGGCCGCGGCGACCAGGCCGCCGCCGATCGCCATGTCGGTCGGGGTCGCGCCGGCGCTGCTGCTGCCGCCGAGACCGCCGCGGACACCGCCGATGACGGTGTAGGCGGAGTCACGGGTCAGCGAGGACCCGTTGGAGCAGCGGACCGTGATGCTGTACGAGCCGGGGCTCGCCGACCTGCTGATCCGGGCCGTTCCGGTGGACGTCGTACCGGCGCCGCCGAGCAGGGACAGGTTGGCGGGGCGTTCGAACCCCGGTGAGGTGGCGATGGCGTTGCCGCCGCTGAAGCAGCCGTCGACCGTGACGGTGAGCTGTCCACCGCGGGCGATCACGCTGGGCAGGGCGACGATGTTGCTGGGGCTGGCGCCCATGCCGTCCGCGACGGCCACCGGGGCGGCGAGCCCCAGGACGGCCACCGCGGCACCGGCGGCAGCCAGGGCACGAGTTGTACGCATGTCATCCTCCGCGGAAGGCGCCCCGGGACCCGTCCCCGGTCGATCGGCGAGAAAACGCCTCCCAGACGCACCCTCAGATGCCTTGCACGCGCCCGCATTTCGAGAATGGTCCGTCCTGGTGAGAGGACACGCCGAGAGAAAAGCGCACAATCGGATATTGCCGCAGGTCACGGACCGTCAGATAATTTCTGTGAGCGGCAACTCGTATGGCGCACATAAGGATGTCCGGGCCACCCGTTCGCGCTCGCCCCGTCGCCGGTTCCGGCTTCCGGACTTAGCGTTCTCATATGCGCGATGGACGCGGCGACGGCCGTGTCGAGAGGGGATGGCGAATGTCTGCGTCCGAGCTGTCCGAGCTTGCCGAAGAGGAGGAGCGGCAGAAGAAGCGCGCCCCGTGGGGAGTGATAGCGCTTGTTCTGCTGACCGGCCTCGCGCTCATTCGGAACGGTTCCGGGGAGTTCGACGTGGGACCCCCGCAGCCGGCCACGGCGGCGGCCGCGGACGCCCGGACCGGCGTCGGCACCTTCGCCAAGGCCCCCGCTCCGCTGGCGTACTCGGTGGCCGACCGGGTGCGGATCCCGGCGATCCGGGTCGACGCGCCGATCATGCCGGTGGGCCTGGACGCGGACGGCTGGGTCGGTGCGCCGCCGCCGGAGGACCCGAATCTGGCGGGCTGGTTCACCGGTGCCGTATCGCCCGGCGAAAAGGGCACGGCAGTGGTCGTCGGCCATGTCGACAACAAAATGGGCCCCGCCGTGTTCTACGGACTCGGAGCCCTCAAGAAGGGAAATCGCGTCGAGGTCGAGCGCAAGGACGGAAAGACCGCCGTATTCGAGATCTACGGCATCGAGGTCTTCGAGAAGAAGGACTTCCCCGGCGACCGCGTCTACGCCTCCAAGGGAACTCCGGAACTGCGCGTCATCACCTGCGGCGGCGGTTTCTCCAAGCAGAACGGCTACGACGGGAACGTCGTCGTCTTCGCCCGCCTGGTCGAGGTCCGCTGAGCGTTCCCCGGCCGGGCGGGCGAAGGCTCGTCAGGTAGTGGTCCGGCGGCGCGGCAGCGTCATGCGGTAGCCGGAGTCGAGCAGGTGCGGCAGGTATTCGCGCAGCGCCTTCACACTCTGGGTCCGGTCGCCCCCGGCGTCGTGCGAGAGCACCACGACGCCGGGGGCGGCGCCGTCCTCGACCGCGTCGACGATGTGACGGATGCCGGGGGTGTCCCAGTCGAGGGTGTCGACGGTCCAGGCGAGGGGTTCCATGCCCAGTTCGGAGCCGAGTTGGAAGGCGGCCCGGTTCCAGGCGCCGTAGGGTGCGCGGAACCACTGCGGGCGTTCACCGTAGGCGTCCTCGATGACATCGCTGGTGCGTTCCATCTCGGAGCGGATCTGACGACGGGTCAGCTTGGTCAGCAGGGGGTGGGACCAGGTGTGGTTGCCGACGACGTGGCCCTCCTCGGACATGCGGGCCAGGATGTCGTGGTTCCAGTCGGCCATCTCGCCGCACACGAAGAACGTGGCGCGGACGTCGTACTCGGCGAGGGTGTCGAGGATGTGCGGGGTGTAGCGGGGGTCGGGTCCGTCGTCGAAGGTCAGGACCATGGTGTTGCCGCGTCCGGACATGCGCAGGAAGGGTTCGTGCCGCACCGGCACGTGGGCGGGGGTGGTGCGGGGCGCGCCGTATCCGGCCACGGGCTGGAGGCGGTAGGAGGAGGGCTTGCGCGTGAGGCGTGGTGG
>NZ_JAENRY010000571.1 GCF_016612545.1 Streptomyces sp. MBT65
GTGGTCCAGGGTGACGACCGGTCCGGCGCGCAGCGCTTCCGCGCGCCCGCGCAGCCGGTCCAGGACACCGCCCTCGCGTCGGCGGCGCCGGGCCGGGCGGGCGCGCGGAAGCGCTGCGCGCCGGACCGGTCGTCACCCTGGACCACCCGGCCGACGCCGAGGCCGACCTCGTTCCGCCCGAGGGCCGCCTCCCCGGCGACCTCGTCGTCCGCACCACCCCGGACATCGAACTCCGCCACGGCATGCAGGTCCCGCTCCTCGTCGACATCGCCCACCTGTTCGTCTTCGACCAGCACGGCGAACGGATCTCCCCGGCCCCGGCGCGGCTGCCCGACCTGGACGAGTGACGCCCGGTACGGATAGGTGCATGACCTTGCATTTCACCCGAAACCGGGCAGCTCTCGCGATCGCCGGCCTCCTCCTGGCGGCCGCGGCCCCCACCGCCTACGCCGGCCTCGGCACGTCGAAACCGAAACCTCTCCCGCGCCGACGCGCGGAACGCCGTACGTCGAGACGCAGCTCTTCTTCGGTACCGAGCGGCCGGACGGTGGACCGGCGGTCACCGACCGGCAGTTCATGGCCTTCGTCGACAGGGAGGTCACGCCGGACTTCCCGGACGGGCTCACCGTGCAGAACGGGCGCGGGCAGTGGCGGGACGCGCACGGGAAGATCGAGAAGGAGCGGTCGTACGAGCTGATCCTGCTGTACCCGGTGACGGCGGCGGGGGCGAGCGACCGGAAGATCGAGGAGATCCGGCGGGCGTATGAGAAGGCCTTCGCGCAGGAGGCGGTGGGCCGGGTGGACGACCGGACCCGGGCCGATTTCTGACCCGACCCGGTACCCGGGGTCCCTGGCGCCGCAAAACTAACACCGCTAGTTTGTGAGGCGGACGACGACGTCACGCCCGGGAGGCAGCACGATGAAGGCACACGACGGCATGTACATCGGCGGCGCCTGGCGCCCCGCGGCGAGCGGGGAGGTCATCGACGTGGTGAACCCGGTCGACGAGCAGGTGATCGGCCGCGTCCCGGCCGGCAACGCGGCCGACGTCGACACGGCCGTACGGGCCGCCCGTGCCGCCCTCCCGGGCTGGGCCGCGACCCCGCCCGCCGAACGGGCCGCCCAACTCGCTTCGCTGCGGGACGTGTTGGTGGCCCGCAAGGACGAGATCGCCGAGACGGTCACGGCCGAACTGGGCTCGCCGCTCGCCTTCTCGCAGGCCGTCCACGCGGGTGTGCCGATCGCGGTGGCGGGCTCGTACGCCGAACTCGCCGCGAGCCACGCCTTCGAGGAGAAGGTCGGCAACTCGACGGTCCACCAGGAGCCGATCGGCGTGGTCGGCGCGATCACCCCCTGGAACTACCCCCTCCACCAGATCGTCGCCAAGGTCGCCCCCGCCCTCGCCGCCGGCTGCACGGTGGTGCTGAAACCGGCCGAAGACACCCCGCTCACCGCCCAGTTGTTCGCGGAAGCGGTCGACGAGGCGGGCCTCCCGGCCGGTGTCTTCAACCTCGTCACCGGCCTCGGCCCGATCGCCGGCCAGGCCCTCGCCGAGCACCCGGGCGTCGACCTGGTCTCCTTCACCGGCTCCACGGCGGTCGGCCGCCAGATCGGTGCCACGGCGGGCGCCGCGATCAAGAAGGTGGCCCTCGAACTCGGCGGCAAGTCCGCCAACGTCGTCCTCCCCGGCGCCGACCTCGCCAAGGCGGTGAACGTCGGCGTCGCCAACGTGATGTCCAACTCCGGCCAGACATGCAGCGCCTGGACCCGGATGCTGGTCCACCGCGACCAGTACGACGAGGCCGTGGAACTGGCCGCGACCGCCGCCGCCAAGTACGGCGACCGCATCGGCCCGGTCGTCAGTGCCAAGCAGCAGGCGAGGGTGCGGAGTTACATCGAGAAGGGGGTGGCGGAGGGCGCGAGGCTGGTGGCGGGCGGCCCCGATTCCCCGTCCGCGCAGGGCTACTTCGTCTCACCGACCGTCTTCGCCGACGTGACCCCCGACATGACGATCGCGCAGGAGGAGATCTTCGGCCCGGTCCTCTCGATCCTCCGCTACGACGACGAGGACGACGCCGTCCGCATCGCCAACGGCACGGTCTACGGCCTGGCGGGCGCCGTGTGGGCCGGCGAGGAGGCGGAAGCGGTCGCGTTCGCGAGGAGGTTGGAGACGGGGCAGGTCGACATCAACGGCGGGCGGTTCAACCCCCGCGCCCCGTTCGGGGGTTACAAGCAGTCGGGGGTGGGCCGGGAACTCGGCGCGCACGGACTGTCCGAGTACCTCCAGACCAAGTCCCTTCAGTTCTGACCCCGTTGACCCGCTAGGAGGCCTCGCATGGTTCGCGCCGCCGTACTGCCCGCCGTGGGCGCTCCGCTGGAGATCGCCGAGATCGACCTCCCGGACCCCGGCCCCCGCCAGGTCCGTGTCCGCCTCGCCGCCGCCGGGGTCTGCCACTCCGACCTGTCCCTGACCAACGGCACCATGCGCGTGCCGGTCCCGGCGGTCCTCGGCCACGAGGGCGCGGGCACGGTGGTGGCCGTGGGGGAGGAGGTCACCCACATCTCACCCGGCGACTCCGTCGTCCTCAACTGGGCGCCCTCCTGCGGCACTTGCCACGCCTGCACACTGGGCGAGGTCTGGCTCTGCGCCAACGCGCTCAACGGCGCGGCCGACGTCTACGCCCACCGCAGCTCCGACGGCAGCGACCTCCACCCCGGCCTGAACGTGGCGGCGTTCGCCGAGGAGACGGTCGTATCGGCCGCCTGTGTCCTGCCCCTCCCGGACGGAATCCCGTTGACGGACGCGGCACTTCTGGGCTGCGCCGTCCTCACCGGCTACGGCGCCGTCCACCACTCGGCACGGGTGCGGGAGGGCGAGACGGTCGCGGTGTTCGGCGTCGGCGGAGTGGGTCTTTCGACGCTCCAGGCGGCCCGGATCGCGGGCGCCACGACGATTGTGGCCGTCGATGTCTCCCCGGAGAAGGAGGAGTTGGCGCGCGCGGCCGGAGCGACGGAGTACGTGATCGCCTCCGACAACACGGCCCGGGAGATCCGCGCCCTCACCGGAAAGCAGGGCGTGGACGTCGCCGTCGAATGCGTCGGCCGGGCGGTCACCATCCGCACCGCCTGGGAGTCCACCCGCCGCGGCGGCCGCACCACGGTGGTCGGCATCGGCGGCAAGGACCAGCAGGTCACCTTCAACGCCCTCGAACTCTTCCACTGGGGACGGACGTTGAGCGGCTGTGTCTACGGCAACTCCGACCCGGCGAAGGACCTGCCGGTGCTCGCCGAACACGTGCGGGCCGGACGCCTTGACCTGGGGGCGTTGGTGACGGAACGGATCGGGCTGGAGGGCATCCCGGCGGCGTTCGAGAACATGGTGGCGGGGAAGGGCGGGCG
>NZ_JAENRY010000572.1 GCF_016612545.1 Streptomyces sp. MBT65
TCCGTGGGCTCGGTGGGGTTGCCGGTGGGCTCGGTCGGCTCGTCGCTGGGAGGCGTCGAGGACGCCGGCGGGGTGGCCGGGGGCGTCGAGGCCGGCGGCGTCGAAGCCGGGGGCTCGCTCGTGTTCGGAGCGGTCGGAATGACGGAGTCGGTCGGGCTCGGGGAGTCGGTCCCGTCGCCGGGTGCGTCATCGGTGGTGGTGCCGGCGCTCAGCGTCACGCCCAGGTCGAGCGCCGAGGCGGCACCCGCGGCGGTCAGCGAGGCACCGGCGGCGATGACGGCACCGGCCGCTATGCGCGCGACACGGATCCGCGTCTTCTTGGTCATCTGGTTGCTACCCCCAGTAGCTCGTCGTCAGTGGTGCGTCGGTGTCCGAGGCCGTGATCGACAGGGGTAGCAGCTGGCGAAAGCTCAAGTCCCCCGGTTCACATGCGCCCCGGAGACACGCATGCCACGCTTCACCTTTCCCATTTTTCACAGCAACGTCAAGGGCGTTGCGAGCGCAATGTCCAACTACGGGTTCTTTACTGGGAGATGGAACCTGTGAGTGTGATGTAAAACCCAGACATCAGGGGGCGCGGCGGCAAAGCGAAAGGCAACTGCCGCCCGGTGGACGGCAGTTGCCTTGTCGACAAAGCAATGCGCGGGACTACTTCTCCTGCTGCTTGCGCCAGCGAATTCCGGCCTCCAGGAAGCCGTCGATCTCGCCGTTGAACACGGCCTCGGGGTTGCCGACTTCGTACTCCGTGCGCAGGTCCTTGACCATCTGGTACGGGTGCAGGACGTACGAACGCATCTGGTTGCCCCAGGAGTTGCCGCCGTCGCCCTTGAGGGCGTCCATCCGGGCCTGCTCCTCCTGGCGGCGGCGCTCCAGCAGCTTGGCCTGGAGCACGTTCATCGCGCTGGCCTTGTTCTGGATCTGGGAGCGCTCGTTCTGGCAGGAGACGACGATGCCGGTGGGGAGGTGGGTGAGCCGGACCGCGGAGTCGGTGGTGTTGACGCCCTGGCCGCCGGGACCGGAGGAACGGTAGACATCCACCCGCAGCTCGGACTCGTCGATCTCGATGTGGTCGGTCTGCTCGACCACCGGGAGGATCTCGACGCCGGCGAAGGAGGTCTGGCGGCGGCCCTGGTTGTCGAAGGGCGAGATCCGGACGAGCCGGTGGGTGCCCTGCTCGACGGAGAGCGTGCCGTAGGCGTACGGCACGTGCACGGCGAAGGTGGTCGACTTGATGCCGGCCTCTTCGGCGTACGACGTCTCGTAGAGCTCCGTCTTGTAGCCGTGGCGCTCGGCCCAGCGCAGGTACATGCGCTGGAGCTTCTCGGTGAAGTCGGAGGCGTCGACGCCGCCGGCCTCGGCGCGGATGGTGACGACGGCCTCGCGGGAGTCGTACTCGCCGGAGAGGAGGGTGCGGACCTCCATCTCGTCCAGCGCCTTCTTGACGGCGGTCAGCTCGTTCTCCGCCTCGGCGCGGGTGTCCGGGTCGTCCTCCTCCTCGGCCATCTCGAAGAGGACCGAGAGGTCGTCGATCCGGCCGCGGAGGGCCTCCGTCTTGCGGATCTCGGCCTGGAGGTGGCTCAGCTTGCTGGTGACCTTCTGCGCCGCCTCCGGGTCGTCCCACAGGGAGGGCGCTGCCGCCTGCTCCTCGAGGACGACGACATCTGCCCTCAGCGTGTCCAGGTCCAGGACGGCCTCGATCGACTCCATGGTCGAGGAGAGGGACTTGAGCTCTTCGGAAACATCGACGACTGCCACGCCTCCAGCGTAACGGCTCCGCCAAGCGGGGAGTGCCGTGGCTGTTTACCGGGCCTTGGTCACCCTGCGCCGGTGCGGGCGTACCCGGGGGCTCCGCCCCCGGACCCCCGACCTTTGCCCACCCACCATCCGACTCGGTCCGCCGAGAGGTGACCGCGCCGGCTCGTCCGGCGTTTGCCGAGACGCGCACCACCCCGGCCCCCACCCCCCAGCCCGTCCGGTGTTTGAGGACGAGGCCGTTCAGGCCG
>NZ_JAENRY010000573.1 GCF_016612545.1 Streptomyces sp. MBT65
GGCGGCCGACGCCCACATCGCGCTCCTGCACGCCATTGAGGCCGCCGAACGCGAACGCACCGAACTGGCTGTGCTCTTCGACACCCCCGACGCCCCGCACGCCATCGCCACGGACCGCTGGGCGGCCCTGGAGAAGGCGCTCCTGGACGACTTCGACCAGACCGCGTCCGCCGCCCTGAAGGGCAGGCTCTACGTCGCCCTCCTCCAGCACCCCGGCCTCGTCGTCCGCAGGACCCGCGAGACCCTCGCCGACCCGCACGCCGAGCGGAACACCTGGCCCACGTACGACAGTTGGCTGACCGCCTCCACCCGGCGCATCGAGGCGCTGCGCGTCATCCAGGACCAGGCAGCCGCCGAACTGGGCCGCGGCGCCGCGCGCGACCTCGGCACCGAGCACGCGCGCGTGAGGCACGCGACCTCAGCGTGTCACTGGCCGTGCTGGCCGCCGTCACCGTCCTCGCCCTGACCCTGCGCCTGTCGATCACCCGCCCCCTCAGCGAGGTCTCCGCGGGCGCCCGGGCACTGTCCGAGGGCGTTCTGTCGTACGACATCCGGTACGCGGGCCGGGACGAACTCGGCGCCGTGGCCGACACGTTCCGCGAACTGCGGGTGACCACCGAGCGGCTCGCCGGCGAGATCACCACCATGAACACGGCGATCGACGACAACCGGCTCGGCCACCGCGCGGACGTCGCCGCGTTCGAGGGGACCTGGGCGGAGCTGCTCGGCGGCATGAACGGCACCATGGCGTCCTTCGCCGCGGCCCAGGGGCGGCGCGACAAGGCCGAGCAGGAGCTGGCGAGCATCTTCCACCTCTCCCTCGACCTGCTGTGCATCGCGGGGCTCGACGGCTACTTCAAGCGCGTGAACCCCGCCTTCGAGCGGACCCTCGGCCACTCCGCCGACGCACTCCTGGGCAGGCCCTGGCTGGAGTTCGTGCACCCGGAGGACCGGGTACGCACGCGTGCCGCCCTCGAACGGCTGGCGAGCGGCGTCGAACTCGCCGAGTTCGAGAACCGCTTCGTCCGCGACGACGGCACCGAACGCTGGCTCCAGTGGAGCGCCCGCGCGGTCACCGGAGAGGGCCTCGTCTACGCCGCCGCGCGCGACGTCACCGCGAGCCGCCGCGTCGCCCGCGAACAGACCGCGCTGCGCCGGGTCGCCACCCTCGTCGCCCGCGGGGTGCCCCCGCACGAGGTGTTCTCCGAAGTCGCCGACCAGGTGGGCACGGTACTGAGCAGCGGCTCCGCCGCCGTCCTGCGCTACGGCGCCGACGGAGCCGCCACCGTCCTCGGTTCCGCCCGCGGGCCCGCAGCCGAGGCCGAGACGGCCGCCGCGGCGGAGGTGGCGCGCACCGCCCGCCCCGCGCGCGTGGGCCGCTCGGTGGGCGTTCCCATCGTCGTGGACGACCGCCTGTGGGGTGCCGTCGTCGCGGCCGCCGCCGGAACCGAACCGCTGCCCCCGGACACCGAGTCCCGGCTCGCCGACTTCACCGAACTCGTCGCCACCGCCCTCGCCAACGCCGACAGCCGCGACCAGCTCACGGCGTCACGCGCGCGCGTGGTGGCCGCCGGGGACGCCTCCAGACGCCGTATCGAACGCGATCTGCACGACGGCGTCCAGCAGCGGCTCGTCTCGCTCCAACTCGACCTCAGAACGGCCCAGTCGATGCTGGACGAGCAGCCGGCGGAACTCGCCGAGCAGCTGGACCACATCGCCAAGGGCCTGGACGACGCCTTCGCCGACCTGTTGCAGGTCGCGCGCGGCATCCACCCCGCGATCCTCTCCAAGGGCGGCCTGGGCCCGGCCCTGCGCGCGCTGGCCCGCCGCTCCGCCGTCCCCGTGGAACTCGACCTGAGCCTGCCGGCCGGCCGGCTCCCGGAACGGATCGAGGTCGCCGTCTACTACGTGACCTCCGAGTGCCTCACCAACGCCGTCAAGCACGCGCGCGCGAGCTTCGTCGCGGTGTCGGCGTGGGTCGAGGACGACGTCCTGGAGGTGACGATCGCCGACGACGGAGTGGGCGGCGCCGACCTCGGGCACGGCTCCGGGCTCATCGGCCTCGTCGACCGCGTCGAGGCGATCGGCGGCAAGCTGCGGATCGCCAGCCCACCAGGAGAGGGCACGACCCTCACCGTACGACTGCCGCTGCCCCGCACGGAGGTGTGACCGCCCGAGGCGTACGCGATGGGTGTCCAGGCCGGGGGAAGCATGGACTCGGTGACCTCGCGTACGCGTCGGGCGGTCTTCTCGGACGGAGAGGCAGCCGTCCGGCTCAGGGGTGCTGCGAGGGCTCCCTCAGGTACCAGGTGTGGTCCTCCAGGGATCGGGTGTCGTCCTCCCACGGGCGGACACGGACCGACCGCCGTCGTCTGTCCACCCGTGTCCGCCGCAACTCCCGCAGCCCTTCCGATGTCTGCGGCCCGGGGTCCGTCGGTTCTCGCCCGGGACGACCCGTCCGCCCGCATCTGCACTGGTACGAGAATCGCCCGGACACGCCCCCGTGTCGTCACGGCCACCCCCCAATTCCCGTACCCGCTAGCCGTACCCGACCCGGTCCGGCAGGCTGTGCGTGGCGCACCGCACGGGGCGGGGCAAGGGGAGCCGGGACGATGGACGCAGGGCAGCAGACCGCGCGGGGACGTGTCGTCCTCGCCGACGACGACGTCCTGCTCAGAGAGGGTCTCGCGAGCCTGTGCGAACGCCTGGGCTACGAGGTGGCGGGCCAGGCCGGCGACGCGGTACGGCTCCTGGAACTGGTCGACACCGAGCACCCCGACCTCGCGATCGTCGACATCAGGATGCCGCCCGACCACTCCACCGAGGGACTCAAGGCGGCCCGGACGATCCGTGAGCGCCATCCCGACATCGGCATCCTCGTGCTGTCCGCGTTCGTCGAGGTCGAGGAGGCCCTGGAGCTGCTGGCCGGCGGGCACAAGGTCGGGTATCTCCTCAAGAGCCGGATCACGGTCGTCGACGAGTTCGTCGAGGCCCTCGACCGCATTCACAAGGGCGGCTCGGTCGTCGACCCCTCCCTGGTGCACGAGCTGTTCTCGGCGCAGCGCCGCGACGACCCGCTGTCCTTCCTCAGCAACCGCGAGCGCGAGGTCCTGGCACTGATGGCGGAAGGCCGCTCCAACGCCGGCATCGGCCGCCGGCTGTGGGTCACCGAGGGCACCGTCGAGAAACACGTCCGCAGCATCCTGGGCAAACTCCACCTACCGGAAGCCGCCGACGACCACCGCCGGGTCCTGGCCGTTCTGACGTTTCTGGAGTCCCGGTAGGCGTTGTCCACAGCCCCGCCGCGCTGTCACTCCGCGCCAGTAGGGTGTGAAACATGGCCGATCCCTCCAGCTACCGCCCCAGGCCGGGAGAGATCCCGGACTCGCCCGGGGTCTACCGATTCCGCGACGAGCACCGCCGGGTGATCTACGTCGGAAAGGCGAAGAGCCTGCGCCAGCGCCTGGCGAACTACTTCCAGGACCTGGCCGGACTCCACCCGCGCACACGCACGATGGTCACCACGGCCGCGTCGGTGGAGTGGACGGTGGTGTCCACGGAGGTCGAGGCGCTCCAGCTGGAGTACTCCTGGATCAAGGAGTACGACCCCCGGTTCAACGTCAAGTACCGCGACGACAAGAGCTACCCGTACCTCGCGGTGACGATGAACGAGGAGTACCCGCGCGTGCAGGTGATGCGCGGTCACAAGAAGAAGGGCGTCCGCTACTTCGGGCCCTACGGACACGCGTGGGCGATCCGCGACACCGTGGACCTCCTGCTGCGCGTGTTCCCCGTCCGCACCTGCTCGGCCGGCGTCTTCAAGAACGCCACCCGCACCGGCCGCCCCTGTCTGCTCGGCTACATCGGCAAGTGCTCCGCCCCCTGCGTCGGCCGCGTCACCGAGGAAGAACACCGCGAACTGGCCGAGGAGTTCTGCGACTTCATGGCCGGCCGCACCGGCACGTACATCCGCCGCCTGGAGACGGCGATGACGGACGCGGCCGAGGAGATGGAGTACGAGCGGGCGGCCCGTCTGCGCGACGACATCGAGGCCCTGAGGAAGGCCATGGAGAAGAGCGCGGTCGTCCTCGCCGACGCGACCGACGCCGACCTGATCGCGGTCGCCGAGGACGAGTTGGAGGCGGCCGTCCAGATCTTCCACGTCCGTGGCGGACGCGTGCGCGGCCAGCGCGGCTGGGTCACCGACAAGGTCGAGGACGTCACCACCGCTGCCCTCGTCGAGCACGCCCTCCAGCAGCTCTACGGCGAGGAGAAGGGCGACGCCGTCCCCAAGGAGGTCCTCGTCCCGGCGCTGCCCGACCCGGTGGAGCCGGTCC
>NZ_JAENRY010000574.1 GCF_016612545.1 Streptomyces sp. MBT65
CACCGGGCCCCCGCCCACGACCACCACCTGCGCCCGCACCTCACCCGACATACCCGACATTCGCATCCCCGACATCCCCGGCCTCCCCCGTCTCGTCCCGGACCACGCCCTCCCAGCACCGCACCGCCGACGACGGACCACCGAAGCCCGGAACCGGAAACACCGGAGACCGGAACACCGGAACACCGGAAGACGACGGGAGAAGGCACGGAGGCCGGGACGGCGACGGCAGGGGCGACGGCGGGCGGAGCGGAGGCGGGAGAAGGGGGCGGACGGCATCGCGTGCCGCACCGTGCACTGCGCGGCACGGCCTCTCCCCCTCCACCCCCTCCTCCCGCCTTCAGCCTGCCTGCCTGCTCTGCCTCTGCCAGCCCTCTTACGGCTTCTCGCGGCTTCCTCCGGCACGGCCCGGCACAGGTTCTGCGGGGCCGGGCGGACCGTCCAGGAGTGCGGACGCCGCCAAAATATACCGGTTGGACGGTTCTTTGCAATGGGTCCGGAGAACCGTCCCGGAGAAGGGGCGGGGAGGGCGCCGCAGGAGAGGCGGGCACGGGCCGGGACCGGCGCCCGGGACGGCGGCCGTCCGCACGCCGGGGCGGGCAACAGCGCGCCGGGAGCGGCCCGTTGGAGGGCGGGGCGTGCGGTCCGGGGGGCGCGGTCCGGCCCTCGTTCGGCGCCTCAGGCGGCTTGCCCGCGGGAGTGTGCTACCCGGTAGCACCCCGTGGCACTGAAGGGTTACGGTGGAGCCGTGTCCGCCCAACCGGAAATCACCCAGCGCGACCTGCGCACCAGATCCAGAGAGATCATGGACGCCGTCCAGAGCGGCCAGTCCTTCACCGTCACCCGCGACGGCCATCGCATCGGCGAACTGATCCCCCTGCGCCAGCGCCGGCGCTACGTCCCGCGCGACGAGTTCGCCGCCATGTCCCGCACCGCCCCCGACGTCTTCCTGGACGCCTTCCGCTCAGACCAGGACACCGTCGCCGAGCAGGAGCCGGACGACCCCTATGCCCGGTGAGCACCGACAGGGACTCCTGGACACCAACATCATGATTCTCCGCAAGTGGATCGACCCTGCGGAACTGCCCGCCGAGATGGCCATCACCTCCATCACCCTGGCCGAACTCTCCGCAGGCCCCCACCAGGTCCGCAGCAACGCCGACCAGGACGACTACGACGAGCACGCCGAACGCGCCCGCCGCACCGACGTCCTCCAGCGCGCCGAGAACGAGTTCGACCCCATCCCCTTCGATGCGGAAGCCGCCCGCATCTACGGCCGGGTCTGCGCCGCCGTCGTCAGCGCGGGCCGCCAGCCCCGGCGCCGCATCGCCGACCTGATGATCGCCTCGATCGCGGTCGCGGAGGGCCTGCCCCTGTTCACCACCAACCCCGACGGCTTCACCGGCCTGGACGGCCTGCTCACTGTCGTTGCGGTCGCCCGCCCGAAAGTGCTCCACGACCGGTAGGACGCCACCGCGTCCGGACACGTCGCGGGAGAGGCGGGCACGGACCGGGGCCGCCTCCGTGACGGCCGCCCGGCCGCCGCAGACGCATGAACAGACACGACGGGGGCGGGCCCGTTCACGCGGTGCGGAACGTTTTCGCCGGCCGGAAACGGCGGGACGTGCCGATCCGCCTCAACACCTCTGCCGGCCCGCCCCTGCCCGGATCCCCACCATGCAGCACCATGGGGACATGGAGACGACCGACCGCGAGTTCAACCGGCAGTCCTCACAGATCCTCGCCGCAGCGGCGCGCGGCGAGACCGTCACCGTCACCAAGAACGGCACCCCCGTCGCCCGGGTCGTGCCCGTCACCGGAAACGACGTCCCCCCGTACCCGACCAGCCCGACGGGAGACATGGAGCTGCCCGCTCTCGGCCTGCCCGACCTCACCGGTGACGAGATCGAGGAAACACTCAGGGGGATGGGGGCATGAACCCGGCCGTGATCGCCGCGCCGGTCCCCCTGTACCGCCCGCCCCCTGACGGGCCATCAGGAGCGGAGGAAAGCCCTGGCTGCGGCCAGTCACCTCTCTGCCGGCCCGAGCAGCAGGTGCCCGCCGCCGGCGGCCGGGATGCTCACGGGAACTGACGTGCGTTCCCTTCCGGACGGTGCCGGGCTCACGGCCTGGTGACGACGCGGTCACGATGGCGCAGGGGAGCGTTGCCGGTGGCGGTGCGGGTCGTTGAGCGCGGCATGAAGGCGTGGGATGACGACGCGACAATGGCGGTCCTCGCCCGCCTGACGGGCGTGTACCGGCCGGGCCGCGACGATGACCGCCGGGGGTGTGGTGAGCACCGGTGTGGCGACTGCGGCGTGGCGAAGACGGGCCGCGGCAACCGGGATGCCCACCCGGGGCGGGGCAGGGGTCTGCCGGCCTGGATGGAACGGGCACGGATGGCCATGCTGACCGTGGCGGCCGTAACCGTGGTGGCCGCACTGGTGCGGGCGTCCGGGTGACCTGCCCGTGTCTTCTCCGGGCCGGGCCAGTCGGAGGCTGCGACACGACGCGTGCACGGTGCCGGCGGCCCCGGACTTTTCAACCGGCGCCGGGGTCCGGGGCCGCAANGGCCCGGACCCACCCGACCGCCGGGCACACAAAGCCGGCGCCGGTCCCGGGGCCGCGCCGCCGAAGGCCGGACGGCCGACGACAGCCCGGCGGGAAGCCGGTGGACTCCAGGTGGATCCCGGACGGCTGCCACGGCCCGGCCACGGCGTGAGGCGGCTGACCGCAGTGCGCCGGCAAGCGGCCCCGAAGCCCCGGCCGGCGGCCGGCGAGGAAAGCTCAGCGCATCCTGGAAGCCCTGCAGAATGCGGACGTTCCCGACTCCGTGCCGTTGCGGCCGCGGCGGGCGAAATCCCGCGGGCCGAGCAGGACACAGGCCGGGTCAGGCGGGGCGGGCAGCGAGTCGGGGACGGGCGGTGAG
>NZ_JAENRY010000575.1 GCF_016612545.1 Streptomyces sp. MBT65
ACAATGCCCAGCTCCTCGCCCAGTCAGGGGCCCTCCACCTGCGTGAGGAGGACGTCGACGGCAGCTCCTACGACGTCTTCTCCGGCCCCCGCCCCCGTCCCAACGCCTCCGCGAGCCCCGCCGCCGGCCGCTCCCCGCTGACCTACTGGATCGCCCCCGACGGCAGCCTCCGTCGCGTCGCGGCGAATCTCGGCACCGGGCACACGGCGACCATCGACCTGGGGGCCACCCGTGTCCGGCCAGGGGTGCCGGGAACGCCGTGGTCGCCGCGACGGTGAGCGGTACGGCGCCGGACGGCGTCCACGGCCTCTGCCGCGGTGCGCTCCGGGGCGCCCGGTGCCGGTCCCCGGTCGGGCTAGCCCGATCCCACCGACCCGCGGCAACTGCCGTATCCATGGATGCATGAAGGCGCGCATACGCAGGCTCTGCCTGCTCACGGTGGTGCTCCCCGCCCTGTCCTGGCCCTCCGCCCTCCCGGTGTCCGCCGAGCCGGCCCCCGCGTGCACGGCGATGACCGGCCCCTACCAGCGGGAGATGGAACGGCACCTGCGGCTCCCGGTCGACGGCCGGCAGTCGGATCAGGACTGCCGGGCGATCCGCGTGTTCCAGAGCGCCAACGGGGTGCGCCCGGCGGACGGTTACGCCGGGCTGGCGACCTACCGCACCATGCTTGTGGTGGAGGCACGGCCGAACCCGAACGCGGCAGGCCGGTGCCCCGTGCGTGACTACAAGGTGGCCTGTGTCGACCTGGACCGCCAGCTGATGTGGGTGCAGACGGGGCGCAGGACGGTGTTCGCGCCGGTGCCCGTCCGCTCCGGCCGGGACGGCGACGAGACGCGCACGGGCTGGTTCCGTGTCTACTGGCGGGACCTGGACCACTATTCCGACCTGTACGACAACGCCCCCATGCCCTACTCGCAGTTCTTCAGCGACGGGCAGGCCTTCCACGGCAGTTACGTCGACCTGTTCGAGGGCGGCTCGCACGGCTGCGTGAACATGCGCCTGGAGGACGCCCGGCGCCTGTGGGACGCGCTGGAGGAGGACGACGCGGTGTTCGTCTGGGGCACCAAGCCCGGCACCGAACGCTCGCTCACACGAGCAGACGTGCCCCGAGATCCTCCCCCGCCCGTGCCCCGGGCAGAACGTACGCCACCGCCGATGCCCGGTGCTCGATGAACCGGCTCAGGTCGTCCCGCTCGGCCAGCCGCTGCTGTACCCGCACGAACAGGGCCGGGTCCCGCATGAACGCCAGGAACAGCAGGCCGCGGTCGTCGGGGCCGTTGTCGTAGGAGTAGCCGCGGCGCAGCATCCGCGCTCCCCCGTCGAAACGGGGACTGGCCGCGCGGACGTGGGCGTGCAGCGGGATGACGTACCGGCCCTGCGGGCTCTTGGCGAAGATGTCGACGTCGTCGTGTTCGTGCCGGCGTCCCAGCGGGGCGCCGTCGGCCCGGTGCCGTCCGATGATCTCCTCCTGGCGTCGCGGTGCCAGCCGGGAGAAGTCGCCGACGCGGATGTGGACGCGGCGCACGACCAGGAAGGTGCCGTCGCCGGCCCAGACCCATTTCTCGCGCTCCTGCGGTGTGGGGTTCTCGGTGCCGTCCTTGAAGCCGAGCAGGTTCCGGGGCGTCTGTCCGGCGGGGGTGGGCGACAGGAACCCGGTCTGCCGCCAGCGGGGGCGCAGGGCGTCGGCGGCGAGGCCGGTGAGGGTGGTGGCCGCCTGTTCCGTCGTACGACGGTCGTCGGCGCACAGCTGGACCAGCACATGGCCACCGCAGCGCGCGGGGTCGAGACGGTCGCCGGGGAAGGGAGGCACTTCCCGCAGGGAGTCGGGAGCGGGGACGCCCAGCCTGCCGGGCAGCAGCGGGCCGATGCCAACGGTGGCGGTGAGCCGGGCCGGGGCAGGCTCGGCGTCCAGCATTCTGGACCAGCGGGCGAGAACGTCCCGCACGGCCCGCCGGCCCGCCCGGCCGTACAGGTCTGGTGCGAGGTCGTACGACACCACGAGCGCGGCGGGTTGTTGCGGAGTGGTCACTCCGGCCTGCCGGGCACCCCGGAAGGTGAACCCGGCGCCGCCAGGCGCGGCCGGTCGGCGCTCGGGCGCACAGGCGGAGGCCGCCCCGAGGACGCCGAGCCCCGCCGTCTCCCGGAGGAAGCGGCGGCGGGAGGGCCCGGGGCAATCGCCCGGTGTGTCGTGAAGAGGATGTGCTGTCATAGGAGTGAAAGGGACGATACATCTGCGAACGTGCTAAAAACTCTCTTTCTCTCTCTGTCCCGGGCCGTGTCCCGCACACTGCCGGCCGTGGCCCTGCTGCTCGGTGTCGTGGGCTGCGGCGCCGGCGGTCCCGGCGGCGGTGCGGCGGGCGCGGGCGGTGGGGCCGCGATCGTCCGGGTACCGCAGGACACGGCGTCGCTGCGGACCGCCATGGAGCGGGTCCGCCCCGGCGGACTGGTGCTGGTGTCTCCCGGCGTGTACCGGGAGAGCGTGATCGTGGCCAAGCCCCGCGTGGTCGTGTGCGGGGCACCGACAGGAACAAGGTCGTCGTGGACGGGGAGTTCCAGCGGGCCAACGGCATCACCGTGACCGGCGCGGGCTCCGTCGTCGAGAACCTCACGGTACGCAACCACCTCGCCAACGGCGTGCTGTTCACCGGCGTGACCGACGAGAAGCTCCAGGCGGGCCGGGCGGGCGGTTCGGCCTACGACCCGCTGGACACCGTCAAGTTCCCGCCGCTGAAAGGCTTCCGGGCCTCGTACGTGACGGCCTACGACAACGCCCTCTACGGCATCTACGCCTTCGACGCCCGCTCCGGCGTCATCGAGCGGTCCTACGCCTCCGGGCAGGCCGACTCCGGGATCTACGTCGGCCAGTGCCGGCCGTGCGACACGGTGGTGCGGCACAACACGATGGAGCACAACGCGGTCGGGCTGGAGGTCACCAACGCCTCGGAGCGGCTGTTCCTGCTCGGCAACCGTGCCTCGCACAACCGGGTCGGGCTCACCCTCAACTCCAACGACCTGGAGGCGCTCGGTCCGCAGCACGGCGCGGTGGTCACGGGCAACGCGTTCACGGACAACAACGACGACCAGAGCCCCGAGCAGGCCGACGGCGGCTTCGGTA
Organism: Streptomyces sp. MBT65; assembly: GCF_016612545.1. Taxonomy (GTDB): domain Bacteria; phylum Actinomycetota; class Actinomycetes; order Streptomycetales; family Streptomycetaceae; genus Streptomyces. Next base: position 3,119 of record NZ_JAENRY010000575.1, read on the forward strand.
TCGGCGTGGGCGCCGGCGGGGCCCGCGGCAACGTCCTGGAGCGCAACCTGATCACCGGCAACCGGGCCGCCGGAGTACTGCTCAGCGACGTCCAGGGCTACCCGGCCCGCGACAACACCGTGCGCGCCAACAAGGTCGCCCACAACGGCACCGACCTCGTCCTGGCCACCGCCGCACAGGCCGGCAACTGCTTCACGGGCAACGCCGAGTCGACCACCAGCCCAGGCAGGATTCCAGGCACGGAGAGCTGCGGCACCGGCGCTGTGTCCGCCGTGCCGACCACTCCGCCACTGGGCCACGCGAGCCCCGTCGCGGCGCCGCCGGGCATCTCCTTCCAGGAGGTCCCGCCGCCACCTCCCCAGCCCGGCCTCCCCCGCGCCCGCACCGAGCCGCCCAGCCCGGCGACCGGCCTGCCGGGGGACGTTGACCCGGGG
>NZ_JAENRY010000576.1 GCF_016612545.1 Streptomyces sp. MBT65
CTTTCCACCCCGTCCACGACGGGCGTCCCGACGGGCACCGACCCGCCGCCCCCGCCCTACGACGGCACCTCCCCCTTCCCGCCGGACGACGGTCCGCCGCCCGTGCGCGACGGCGCGGCGCGGATCTATGCGAGCGTCACGGCGGCGATCGTCGTCCTGCCGTTCCTGGGCCTCGGTCTGGCCGGCTGGCTGCTGTGGGGGCGGCTGATCCACCCCGTCGACATCGTGCTCGCGGTCGTCTTCTACACGATCACCGGTCTCGGCGTCACAGTCGGTTTCCACCGCGGGCTCACCCACGGCTCGTACCGCGCGATCCGGCCCGTCCGCGTCGCCCTCGCGGTGGCCGGGTCGATGAGCTTCCAGGGCGATGTCATCGGCTGGGTCGCCACCCACCGCCGCCACCACGCCTTCACCGACCGGCCCGGCGACCCGCACTCGCCCTACCGCTACGGCACCCACCTGCGCGGCCAGTTGCACGGTCTGCTCGACGCCCATGTCGGCTGGCTGTTCCGCAACGAGCAGACACCGCCCGAGCGTTACGCCCCCGACCTCGTCGCCGACCCCGACATACAGGCCGTCTCCCGCGCCTTCCCGTGGCTGTGCCTGCTGACGCTCGCGCTGCCGTTCGGGCTCGGCTGGGCGATCGGCGGAAGCTGGCTGTACGGCGTAACGGGCCTGCTGTGGGCGGGACTTGTCCGCATCGCACTGCTCCACCACGTCACCTGGAGCGTCAACTCGCTCTGCCACATGATCGGCGAACGCCCCTTCCGCACCCGCCGCCACGACCGCGCCACCAACCTGTGGCCACTCGCCCTGCTCTCCTTCGGTGAGAGCTGGCACAACCTCCACCACGCCGACCCCACCTGCGCCCGGCACGGCGTCGACCGCGGCCAGATCGACCCGTCGGCCGCCGTCATCCGCCTCATGGAACGCGCCGGCTGGGTCCACGACGTACGCTGGCCGACCCCGGACCGGGTGGCCGCCCGCCGCGCGAGCCCCGCGTGACACCGGGCTACAGGGCCGTATCGAAGGCGTCTCAGTCGGCCTGGTGCGGTACCCACTCGCTCTCGTCCAGCGAGTAGCCGTAGCGCGGACGGCCGCTCATCCCGCTGGTGCGGAACGGCTTCCCCTGGTCGTCGATCCGCAGCACGCCGTGCCGGGTGCCGCTGGTCCACGCCAGCTCCAGATACCAGCGCACGTTGTGGGACGCGGCGGCGGCCGTGATGTAGAGGACCTCGGGATCGCTCTCGCTCACCTTGTACGGCAGTCCCGTCTGCCCCGACTTCGGCGTGGCCACCGGACGGATCGCGTCCAGCCCGACGTCGAAGGAGTGCGTGGGGACCCCGCCGCCGCAGCCGACCCCCACATACCCCATGGCGTACGCGTTCCAGGCCACGGGCGCACCGCTCTCGACCACCCGCACGTTCAGGGACTGGAGCACCACGGTGTCCTTGCCGGTGCCCTGCACGGTGAGTTCGAGGAACTGACTGCCGGCCGAGACCGCCCCCAGCGCGCTCACCCAGCTCGGGGCGTCCTGCTCGGTGGGCGGCGGCGGCACCTTGGCCGCGTCCTTGTCGACCAGGTAGGTCTGACTGCACGGACTCTCCCAGGCGTACGGCCGGGAGGTCACCGTCAGCGGAACGGCCGCCGTCACGTCCGCGCTCCCGCCGGCCCCCGCATTCGTGGACGCCCCGTCCTTCGCCGCTGCTGCCCCGGGAGGACTCGCGTTGCCGGAGGGGGAGGTGGAGGGGGAGGTCGAGGCCGTCGAGGTCGCCTTCGCCTTCGCCGTCGGCGAGGTGGACGAGGAGTGGGTGGCCTGTCCGGCGGAGGTGACGGACGACCCGGCTTCCTGCTTCCGGTCGCCGCCGTCGCCGGACATCAGACGGGGGACGAGCGCGGTGGCGGCGAGGACGACGACCACGGCGGCGGCGGTGAGGAGGGTGGTGCGGCGGCGGTTGTGGGGGGT
>NZ_JAENRY010000577.1 GCF_016612545.1 Streptomyces sp. MBT65
AAGGGGGTTTGCAGCCTCAGCCCTCGCGGAATCACCGCCCGTCGTCCCCCGCCCTCCGGCGGAACTACCGTCCGCTGCCTCGCCCTCCGGCGGAAACGCCTTCCGTACCCCTCAGGCCCCGGCGGAATCACCGCCCGTCGCCCCCGGCCCCGCAGCGGAATCACCACCCAGCGCCTCAGACCCCGCAGCCGCACCCCTCCCGGAATCGCCGACCACGACCTCCGGACCCCCGGCAGAGGTACCGCCCGTCGCCTCCGCAGCGGCAACACCTCCCGCCCCAGAACCGCCAGCGGCCCTCCGCACCGGCAACGGATACGGCGGGGGAGTGCCGCCGAACTCCGGGCACACCGCCTGGTGGTCGCACCAGCCGCACAGCTTGGTCGGGCGTGGGCGCCAGTCGCCCGTTTCCGTGGCCAGCCGGATCGCCTCCCAGAGGGCCAGCAACTTGCGCTCGACCCGCTCCAGGTCGGCGACGACGGGGTCGTACGTCACCACGTCCCCGCTGCCCAGGTACACCAACTGGAGCCGCCGCGGGACGACCTGTTTCAACCGCCAGACCACCAGCGCGTAGAACTTCATCTGGAACAGCGCGCCCTCGGCATACTCAGGCCGCGGCGCCTTGCCCGTCTTGTAGTCGACGATCCGCACATCGCCCGTCGGCGCCACATCGACCCGGTCGATGATCCCGCGCAGCTTCAGTCCCGAATCCAGCTCGGCCTCGACGAACATCTCCCGCTCGGCGGGCTCCAGTCGCGTCGGATCCTCCAGGGAGAACCACCGCTCGACCAGCCGCTCCGCCTCCCCGAGCCACCGCGTCAGCCGCTCGCCCTCCGGATCGTCGGCGAACAGCTCCACGACCTCCGGCCGGGACTCCCGCAGCCGGTCCCACTGCCCGGGGATCAGCGACTTGGCCCGTGGCGCCGTACGCTCGGCCGCCGGCGCGTCGAAGAGCCGCTCCAGCACCGAGTGCACCAGCGTTCCCCTGGTCGCCGCCTCGCTGGGCTTCTCCGGCAGCCGGTCGATCACCCGGAACCGGTACAACAACGGGCACTGCATGAAGTCACCGGCACGCGAGGGCGACAACGAGGCAGGCGCTATGGCGACGCGCTCGACCACGCCCGCCGTTCCCGTCCCCACCGTCACCGCCGCGGTCGGTCCCGCCGCCGCGCCCTCGTCGCCGACTGTCCCCGCGACGCCCTCCGCACTCGTCTCCATGCCCACAGACCTTACGGCCCGCCACTGACAGTGACCCGATCCCGGCCGACGTGCCCGCGACGGCCGGGGAAACGCGGGGGGTGCCGGGGCGGAACGCGTCGCGACCGCCGCATACCATCGACCCGAGACCCCTCCGCCCGGCTGGCGCGGAGGATGCTTCGAACGAGGGGACATCGTGGACGAGAGCGGCGGGAGCGGGCAGCCGCGGTCCGGCACCAACGAGCCGACCGAACACGCCACGGGTGCCACGACCCCGGCCGTCGACCCCGGAACCCCCGAACCCAAACCCGACGACTCCGACCACCAGCGGCCCGAGACCCCCACCCAGGAGCACGGGAACACGGACACACCGTCCGAGGACCACGGGACCGCGCCCGAGCCGCCCGAGGACCGCACGGACACGATGTCCGCCGAGCCCAGGGCCACGGGCACGTCGTCCGAGGACCACGGGGACGCGAGCACATCGGTCGTCGAACACACCGCACCGGCCGACAGCCCGAAGCCGGCATCGCCGTCCGAGACGTCAGAGACCTCCGAGGCTCCCGTGCCCAGCCGTACGGAGACGGAGGGCACGTCCGCGCCGACCCCCGCTCCAGCGCCCGCACCGCACGCGCACCTCAACGGCGAGCCGAAACGTGACGCCGCCCCCACGGACAACGACCACACCCCCAGCCACCTGAACCTCCCCTACGCCCACACCAACCCCGAGAC
>NZ_JAENRY010000578.1 GCF_016612545.1 Streptomyces sp. MBT65
CACCCCCGGCCCACCCGCCGCGCCCTGCTCGGTGGCGTCGCCTTGACCGCCCTCGCGGTGACCACCGGCACCGGCACGGCAAGCGCCGACTCATCAGCGCCGCAAGCGAGTTGGCCGACCGAGTTCCCGCTGCCCAACGGCTTCCTCCCCGAGGGCATAGCCATCGGCAGCAGGCCGTACGCCTATATGGGCTCCCGGGCCAACGGCGCGATTCTCCGCACCGACCTGCGCACCGGCGAGGGCGAGATCCTGTCCGCGGGCGCCACCGGCCTCGTCTCGGTCGGGCTGAAACTGGACCACGACGGCCTGTTGTACGTCGCCGGCAGCACCGGGGTCGCCAGAGTCGTCGACTCGCGCACCGGCGAGATCTTGACGAGCTATCAACTCACGCCGTCCACCGGCCACTTCATCAACGACGTCACCCTGCTCGGCGACCGCGCCTGGTTCACCGACTCGCTCGACGCGGTGCTCTACGGCGTTCCGCGCGGCCGTACGGGCGAGGTCACCGCCCTGCCGCTCACCGGCGACTGGGTGCAGACCCCGGGCGTGAACAACGCGAACGGCATCGTCGGCACCCCGGACGGGCACGGCCTGATCGTGGTCAGCAGCAGCCCCGGCAGGCTCTACCACGTGTCCCTGAAGACCGGCCACGCCACGGAGATCGCCCTGAGCGGCGCGTCGGACGTGGTCAACGGGGACGGTCTGTTCCGGATCGGCCGGACCCTGTACGTCGTCCAGAACCGGCTGAACCGGATCAGCGTGTTCGACCTCGACGCCAAGGCCATCACCGCGACCCTGCGCCGTACGATCACCGATCCGCGCTTCGACGTGCCGACGACCGCCGCCCGCTTCGGCAACCGGCTCTATCTCGTCAACGCCCGCTTCACGACTCCGCAGACACCCGACACGACGTTCACCGCCGTCGCCGTGTCGATCTGAGAGGGCAACGGGCGGGGCTCCGGCGCGATGTGCTGCCAGGTTTCAAGTGAGCCCCGCCCGTGGGCAGTTCGTGCCTCAGCGGTTCGGCGTCGGGTCAACTACCACTACGGGCTCCGACGGTCGGCGTCTGCCCCGCGGTGTCCGCGCCGGCCGCCGCAGTCGTCGTGGACCCGGATGCCTGACGCGGGCGCAGCAGCAGGACGCACACCAGCGCGGCGAGGAGCGTCAGCGACCCGGCCACGACCAGGCACAGGCGCATGCCGTCCAGGAAGGAGTCGCCCAGGGCGCCCAGGGCCCGCCCGGTGTCCGCGCCGAGGTTCAGATGGGCGACGGCGCCCAGGCCGTTCGCGTCGGCGGTGTCGACGATGGTCCGCTGGGTCGCGCCCGTCACCCCGGCGTCGGTGAGGTGGCCCGGCAGGGTGTCGAGCGCCTTGGTGGAGAGCAGGGCGCCCAGGACGGCCGGGCCGAGCGCGCCGCCGACCTGCCGGAACGCGTTGTTCCCGGCCGCCGCCATACCCGCCTGCTGATACGGCACGGAGGCCACGGCGGTCGCGGTCATCGGTGTCACCACGGTCCCGATGCCCAGGCCCAGCAGCGCCAGCCGCCAGGCGATGGACGCGAACGACGTGCCGGCGTCGACGCCGGTGAGTGAGAACAGCGCACCGGAGATGACCAGCAGACCACCCGTGATCAGGACGCGCGGCGCGACCCGGTGCATCAGCCGTCCGACCGGCGCGCCGACCACGATCGCCGCCGCGCACACGGTGAACAGCCGCCAGGCCGCCTGGAGTGTGTCGAGCTGCTGCACCAGGCCGAAGTAGAGGCTGAGCAGGAAGAAGAAGCCGATCAGCGCCAGGAAGGTGATCATCGCGACCAGCGTGGTGGCGGTGAACGCCGGGCTGCGGAACAGCGTCAGATCCAGCATCGGACTGTCGCTGCGCCGCTCGGCGAGCACGAACGCGACCCCGCCGGCCACCGCCGTGAACAGCGCCACCATGACCTTGACGTCCGTGAAGGAACCCGCGCCGCCCTCGATCACGCCGTAGACCAGCGCGGTGATGGCGAGCGTCGCGGTGACCTGGCCGGGCCAGTCCAGCTTCCGCCCTCCCCCACTCTCGGCTTCGCTCGAGCGGGGGGACCCCCATGGCGCCCGCGAGTCGGGCAGCAGCCGGGCGGCGACGACCAGTGCGATCAGCGGGACCGGGACGGAGGCCAGGTAGATCCAGCGCCAGGAGGTGTGGTCGAGGATGACGCCCGCGATCAGCGGGCCGACCGCCAGCGCGCCCATCAGGGCGGTCGCCCACAGGCCGATGAACTTGCCGCGCTCCCGGTGGTCGGGCACCGCGTGGCTGATCAGCGCCAGCGTGGTGGGCAGCAGGGCCGCCGCGCCGAGCCCGGCGAACGCCTGGCCGATCCACAGCACCTGTACCGACTGCGCGCACAGCGCCACGGCCGCGCCGACGGCGGCGAACAGCAGGCCCGCCTGGAACACCTTCTTGCGTCCGTGCACATCGCCGAAGACACCGGCGGTGAGGATGAACGCGGCCATGGGCAGCACGAACGCGTCCTGGACCCAGGACAGTTGGGCGGTCGACGCGTTCAGCGCCGACTGGATGGCGGGCAGGCTCACGGCGACCGTGGTCACCGGCAAGTAGGCGACGAAGACGCCGAGGCAGGCCATGACGAGGGTGGCCGCCCGCCGGTCGGGCCGCCCGCTCGCCGGGGTCGTGACGTTCACGGGGAACTCTCCTTGCTTCGGTGCGATGCCTCGAACAGGCATGCGCCCCAGGATCGGCTCCACCATGGACAAACACCAACGCAAGACCGAGAAGCGACCAGAAACCTCCACCCGGCCGCCAAGAGATGTCAGACTTCCCCCATGACAGACGAAGTCGACGGGAAAATCCTCCGCGCACTCCAGTGCGCGCCGCGCGCCTCGTTCCGGCTGATCGGCGAGGTGGCCGGAGTCTCGGAGCAGACCGCCGCCCGTCGCTTCCACGCCCTGCGCCGCTCCGGGGTGATGCGGGTGGTCGGCCTGGTCGACCCCGCCGTCCACGGCGACGCGCGCTGGGTCGCCCGGATCCGCTGCCGCCCCGACCGGGTCGGCCCGCTCGCCGACGCGCTCGCCCGCCGGCCCGACATCGCCTACGCGGGCCTCGCGTCCGGCGGTTCGGAGATCATCTGTGTCATCAGCGCGCCGGTGCACGTGCCGCGCGACGACGTCCTGCTGCGCCAACTGCCCAAGTCCGCCTCGGTGTTGGACGTCAGCATCGACCTGCTCCTCCATCCCTTCGGCGCACCCGGCAGAAGCGACTGGACGGGCCACGGCGGCCGGCTCACCCCCGAGCAGATCCAACTCCTGGTCGGCGAGCGGCCGTTGACCCCCGTCGGACCGCCCGTACGCCTCACCGAGGAGGACGCTCCGCTCCTCGACGCCCTCGCGGAGGACGGCCGCGCCTCCCACACCCAGCTCGCCGACGTCACCGGCTGGTCCACGGCCCGCGTCGCCCGCCGCCTGGATGCCCTGGAGAGTTCGGGCGCCCTCCTCTACGGAGTCGAACTGCTCGCCGCCCGCCTGGGGTTCGCGCTCAGCGCCACCCTGTGGCTGCGCGTCGCCCCCGCCCGCCTCGAACGCGTCGGCGAGGAACTCGCGGGCCACGACGAGGTCGCCTTCGCCGCCGCCATCAGCGGCGACTCCAACGTCATGGTCATCGCGGTCTGCCGTGACAACGAGGACCTGTACCGCTACCTGAGCATGAAGGTGGCCGCCGTCCCGGGGATCGACGGCTACAGCGTGAGCATCCGCGTCCACACCCTGAAGCAGGCCACCTCACTCATCTCACGCGGGCGGCTGGTGCCCTCGGCGTTCGCCTAGCGCGCGGCCGGGGTGCACGGAGCCGGACCACCCGCGGCGGCGGATGGTCCGGCTGGTGTGAACTGCCGTACAGCGCTTGCCACTTCGCCGCTACGGCAGCCGGCAGGGTCAGCGCTTGGTGTAGATGAAGCCGACCTTGTCCAGCTCGTCACCGGAGCGCCCGTGGAAGCCGGCGATCTGCCAGCCGGAGGGGGCGGTGCGGGTCACGCAGTCCGAGGTGGTGGTGCCACCGGCCAGGGTGTTGCCCAGGTTGGTGGTGAACTTGGCGTAGAAGATCCGCGTGGTGTCGTTGTACTTGCTCTCGCACAGGTACGCCGACGTCACGTACTCGCCGCTGCCCAGCGTCAGTGAGGACGCGGTGCCGCCGGTGCCGCCGTGGGTGAGCGTGGTGCCGTTGGCGAGGGTGATGCCGACCTGGTCGACGCGGGAGCCGGAGCGCAGCGAGATCTTGGTGGCGCGGGCGGCGGCGGGGACGCTGTCGATGTCCTGGTAG
>NZ_JAENRY010000579.1 GCF_016612545.1 Streptomyces sp. MBT65
GGGACGCTCGCCGACGGGCAGTACTCCCTGGAGATCCAGGCGGTCGCCCACCGGCCCCGACTCCTGGACACCACCCGGCAGTATCTGGAGACGGGCGTCTCGGCCACCGACAGCGCCCAGCAGCTCAAGTCCCTCGGCAAGGCACGTCAGTGGGGCACCACCGGCGTGGCCACCCAGAACCCGTCCACGCCGGCGGAAAAGGGCAGCGGCGGTCCCGAGTCGGACGGTTCGGTCTCCACCAGCCAGACCAGCGGCAAGCCGAACAAGCTCCAGCTCAACCCGTCGGTACGGCTCAACCAGGTGTCCCGCACCGACACCTCCGACACCCTCTCCGTCAGTACGGGCGTCAACCGCACCCCCACCGAGAGCGGCAACCTGCATCGCGTGGTCGCGGACGTCACCTATGTGGTCACTGTCCGCGCGGGTTCCCGCACGCTGCTCAACGGGGTCCTCGACCTCGGCACGATCGAGCCCGTCAGCTTCGCGGTGAACGTCCCGGACGGCCTCCAGTTCCTGATGACGCAAGGCCAACTCGACCGTGACGCACGGTGGATGGGCTCGGTGCAGGGGCTCACCCCCACGCCCGTCCAGGGCCAGGCCCCGCTGCCGGCGGCGTTCGTACGGAACCGGCAACTGGGACTCGGCGGCGTCCTCTCGGTCACCGAGTACGAGACGGCCCCCGCCCCCGCGGCCGTCGCCGGCCAGATCCCGCTGGTGCCGGTCAACGGCAGGGAGCGGCGCGGCCAGGTCGGGCGCGAGCTGCTGGACCTGGTCGAGACCGAGGCACCCGGCGTGATCGACCCCGGGCACTCCGGCTACCAGCAGGGTGTGCACAGCCGGATCATGCAGCTCACCTCGACCGGCGGACTGCGCTCGCTGCCGGGCCGCGGCCCGGACGGCACCCAGGACCCGGCCACCACCCGCTTCCACTTCCGCCACCACGCCTACGGCGGTGAGCGGTTGGTCGAGGTCATGCTGACGGCGGTGCCCCGTCGGGCCCAGAACCCGGCCGACATCCGGGGGACCACGACGCCCGGCTCGGGGCTCGAACAGTGGCAGTCGCACACCGCGGCGGGCCGTTCCCTCGCCCGCGCCGCGGTCGGGCAGGTGCAGCTGCCGATCACGATCACCAACCGCTATCTCCGCCCGTTCCGGGATCCCGAGGACTCCAGGACGGACCGCGCCGCGCCGGTGCTCACCCCGCAGTCGGCCAGCAGCGTCTCGGTGCGACGGGCGACCACGGCGGACAACCGCTTCTGGCTGCGCACCGACCACGGCGCCGACTTCGACGGCCTGCGCTACGACTACGAGCTCTCCGTCCGCTCCGCGCTGGTCGTCGACTGGCCGCCCAATGTCATCGGCGGTCTCATCCAGAACGGTGTCATCGCCTGGGCCGACGCGGACGGTGACGTACGCCGGTGGTTCGACGCGATGCTGGCAGGGGGCAACTCGCGCACCAGCACCGTCCCGGTCCGGCTGGCGCTGCGGTTCACCGGCACCGAGGCCACCGCACCCGGCGGCCCGGCCCGGGCGAACGCCCCGTCCGTCGTCTCCGATGTCGACCCGCGCAACACCGTGCGGCCGGCCGGCCCGGCCGCGGGCCCGTATCTCACCGACGCGCAGATGTTCCATCCGGTGGGGCCCACCCCGGCGTTCCACTTCGACGGCTGGGCGCATCTGGAGACGGCGCTGAACCAGGTGGCCCCGCGCTTCGGACCGAGCTGGCACGCGCAGATCACGTCCGTGTCGGTGGAGGGACAGGCCGTCCGGCTGGGCCAGTTGATCCAGGCCGGGCGGGTCGCCCTCGACCGCCCCCGGCGGGTCGCCGACCTCACCGCCGAGATGCCCGGCACCGCGCCCTTCGAAGGGGCGCCCTCGCACCCCCCGACGATCGCGGTGACCCTGTACAACCCCCGCCGTTCCACGCACGCCGACGACGTCACGCTCGACCAGCTCCACAACACCACCGACACGGTGAGCACGGCCGCAGGCGCCGACCACTCCTTCGCGACCTCGTTCACGGAGCTTCTCAGCGGCGACGAAGGCAACCACGAGATCGCCGGTCTCAGTGTGCCGCTCGCGCAGCGGCAGACCCAGCCCTCCGCCTTCGGCGGCACCACCACCGGCAGCCGCCGCGACTGGCTGAAGTCCGGCAGCACCTCCGCGCCCGCCAACGGGGCGCGTGGCACGCGGAGTTACGTCGTCGACGCCGATGCCCACCTCCTCGTCGAGGGACCGCGGGGCACTCAGCACGTCACCGGTACGGTCACCCTCCGCGTCGAGGAGCGTGACCTCCTCGGCCACGGTCTGCTCGCCCCGGCCGAGTTCCCGCCGGACGTCCACGACCTGCCCGCGCTCGTCCCCGACTGGGCCGATGCCGAGCCGCACACGCTGCCCGAGCGCCTGCACGCCGCGATTCCCGTCGGCAGGGACGGCGTCCAGTTCTGGGTGGCCCTCGGCGACGACCCGCAGGGCGCCCGCCTCGGCCAGGCCCTCTACATGGCCTCCCGTACGGCCGTGCTCGGCCATCGCCCGGTGGAACTGATGACCCGTGACCAACAGGGCGTCCGCCGCTGGGAGTTCACCCCCGAAGGGGCCCTCGTCACCGCCGACCCCGACCTGACCACCGCGTGGAACGCCTTCGACGCGCAGGCCGAAATCCTCCAGAACGCCACCGACACCCTCGCCGACACCCCGCGCCTGCTGAACCTCCGCGTCGCCGCCCGCCGACAGGCCAACGCGGCCGTGTACACCCCGTTGGCCTGTCGGCGGGCGGCGACGCGGAGGTTCAG
>NZ_JAENRY010000057.1 GCF_016612545.1 Streptomyces sp. MBT65
ACTCCGGCGTCCAGTCCGCCCGGCTTCAACTCCGGCGTCCAGTCCGCCCGGCGCACTTCGTCGCCGGCTCCACACAGCTCCGATCCTCGCCACAACTCCGGCCTTCTGTGGGCCGCCGGCCGTCGCCGCGATCCCGGCCTCCGCGCGCCCCCGGCCCTCGCCGCAGCTCCGGCTCTCCGCGCAGCTCCGGCTCTCCGCGCAGCCCGGGCCCCGCGCCCCGGCCTCTTCCAGCCTCGGCCCCTTACACCCCAGGCGCCCTTCAACTCAGGTCTCTTGCAGCCCCGGCGCCTCACGGCCTTGGCCCCAGCCGCAATCCCGGCGTCTCACGGCCTTGGCCCCTGCCGCAACCCCCGCGTCTCACGGCCTTGGCCCCAGCCAACCCCGGCGCCTTGCAACCCCGGCACCTTCCAGGCCCCCCAGCCGGCGCAGCGCTACGGCTCGGTCGTCTCCGACTCCAGGCGGGCCCGGGTTGCCGCCCCGTAGACCCCCAGCCCGTCCGACTGGATGCCGCGGGCGAGTTGGTAGGTGCGTACCGAGGTCTGTACCTGCTTGTCGAAGATGCCGTTGTCGGGGCCGGTGTAGAGGTTCAACTGGGCCAGGCGGAGCTGGAGTTCGGTGACCTCGGGGCCCTCGTCGCCGCGTTGGAGGACCGCGGCGGGGCTGCTGCCGCCCTGGCGGTCGGTGGCGGCGGCGCTCGACGTCGTGGTGGTGGCGGTCGGCGTCGGGCTCGGGCGCGTGGACCTCGACGGTGTGGCGGACGGGGTCGAGGACGCCGTCGGTGACGGGGTCTCGCTGAGCGACGGGGTCGGGGACGCCGACGTCGGCTGTGCGGACGTGGAACCGCTCGTGGACGGAGTCACCGGCGCCGCGCTCTTCGACGTGATCGGGACGCTCGCCCGGATGTCCTGGGGAGCCGCCTCGTCCCGGGACGGTGTCTCGTACGAGAACACGCCGCTCGCGAAACCGGCCACCACCGCCACGAGGACGACCGCCCCCGCGGCGGCGAGGAGGACGGTACGGCGGTGACGGCGCGGGGAGTCGGTGCTCGTGGGTGGTTCCGGGGCATCCCCGTCACCCTCGAACAGGCTCAGGTCGGTCGCGTTCGGGGGAGGGGGCACGGTCGGGAGGAGTGTCGTCTCCGCCTGTGCGGGCGGCGCGGGCGGTACCGCGCGCAGCACCATCGTCTCCTCCACCGCCGGCAGCCGCTGTGTCTCACCCTCGGGCAGAGCCGACGCGGCCGGCGGCGTCCGCTCCTGCGGGTCCCCCTCCAGCTCCACGTACGGCCTGATCCGCAGCGGGTCGAAGTCCTCCGCCGCTGCCGCCTCCGCCGTGCGCGCGGCACGCAGCGCGTCGGACGCCCGTTGGGTGCAGGCGCAGGACGGGGAGCCGTCGGCAGCCCGCGGCGCTCCGCACTGCGGGCATATGTGCCCCTTCGCCTCGTTCACGTGTTCGTCCCTCCCCGTCAGAACTCCCGAGGTTATGCGGATCTCCTTCACGCCGTCTCCTCCGACCCCCGGAATGACAGCTTCCATTCGGACTCGACAGGCCGTAACAGTCCAAACCGATCACCATGGATGTGTAACGAGAGCCTCGGGAGGTCTTCATGGCCGGCGATGCGCACGGTATGACAGGGAATGTGCACGACGCGCAGCCACCGGAGAAACCCCCGCGGCGGGGCAGCGCCGCCCAGGAACACGTGTCCGGCAACGTCCTCGTCTCCATCGGGGCGCTGCTCCTCGGGCTGCTGCTCGCCGCCCTCGACCAGACCATCGTGTCGACCGCGCTGCCGACGATCGTCAGCGACCTCGGCGGACTGGAACATCTGTCGTGGGTGGTCACGGCCTACCTGTTGGCCTCCACCGCCGCGACCCCGCTCTGGGGCAAACTCGGCGACCAGTACGGACGGAAGCGGCTGTTCCAGATCGCGATCGTCATCTTTCTCGTCGGGTCGGCTCTGTGTGGTGCAGCGCAGAACATGCCCCAGCTCATCGGCTTCCGGGCGCTGCAGGGACTCGGCGGCGGCGGGCTCATCGTGCTGTCGATGGCGATCGTCGGCGATGTCGTCTCCCCGCGTGAACGCGGGCGCTACCAGGGGCTGTTCGGGGCCGTCTTCGGCGCGACGAGCGTCCTCGGGCCCCTCCTCGGCGGGCTGTTCACCGAGCACCTGAGCTGGCGCTGGGTCTTCTACGTCAACCTCCCCGTCGGAGTCGTCGCCCTCGCCGTCATCGCCACCGCCCTGCACATCCCGCGCAAGTCGACCCGGCACGTCATCGACTACCTCGGCACCTTCCTCATCGCCGCGGTCGCCACCTGCCTCGTCCTCGTCGCCTCGCTCGGCGGCACGACCTGGGGCTGGGGTTCACCGCAGATCATCGGGCTCGCGGTGCTCGGCGTGGTCCTGATCGGGGCGTTCGTGGCCGTGGAGCACCGGGCCGCCGAACCGGTCCTCCCGCTCAAGCTGTTCCGCGTCCGCACCTTCTCCCTCGCCGCCGTCATCAGCTTCATCGTCGGCTTCGCGATGTTCGGCGCGATGACCTATCTGCCGACCTTCCTCCAGGTCGTCCAGGGCATCTCGCCGACCATGTCCGGCGTCCACATGCTGCCGATGGTGTTCGGCATGCTGATCTCGTCCACCACCTCCGGCCAGATCGTCAGCCGCACCGGCCGCTGGAAGGTGTTCCCCATCGCGGGCACCGGAGTCACCGCGCTCGGCCTGCTCCTCCTGCACCAACTCGACGAGAACAGTTCCACCGGCGAGATGAGCGCCTACTTCTTCGTCTTCGGGCTCGGACTCGGCCTGGTCATGCAGGTGTTGGTGCTGATCGTGCAGAACGCCGTCTCGTACGAGGATCTCGGCGTCGCCACCTCCGGCGCGACCTTCTTCCGGTCCATCGGCGCGTCGTTCGGCGTCGCCATCTTCGGCACGATCTTCGCGAGCCGGCTGGGCGACAAGCTCACGGACGCTCTACGGGGCACCTCGTTGCCGCCGGGCGTCACACCGGACGGCCTCGAGTCCGACCCGCGCGGCATCTCCCAACTGCCGCCCGCGGTACGTCCGGAGGCCCTCCACGCCTACGCCTCCTCCATCACCGACGTCTTCCTCTACGCCGCCCCCGTCGCCCTCGTCGGCTTCGTCCTGGCGTGGTTCCTCAAGGAGGACAAGCTGCGCGGCTCGGTCACGGCACCGGACCTCACGGAGACCCTCGCCAGCAACCCCGTCCAACGGTCCTCCTACGACGAGGTGTGCCGCGCGCTGTCCGTGCTCGGCACCCGGGAGGGCCGCCGCGAGATCTACCGGACGATCACCGCGAAAGCGGGCTACGACCTTCAGCCGGCGGCGAGTTGGCTCCTCCTGCGCATCAAGCGGGACGGCTGGGCGGAACCGGGTGTGCTCGCCGAACGCAGCTCCGTGCCCCTGCCCGTCGTCCTCGCCGCGGTCCGCCAGATCGAGGGGCGGCAGCTCGCCGTACGCGAGGGCCTCGACCTCCGACTGACCGACCAGGGGCGGGAGATGGCCGAACGGCTGTCACAGGCCCGTGAGGAGTCCCTCACGGAGACCCTGGGGGACTGGTGGGGGCCGGACCGGCCCACCGATCTGATCCAGCTGGTGAAGGAACTCAACGGGGAGTTGTGCGGCTCCGACCGGGAGCAACCGCACAACGGGGCGGTGAGCGGGGTCGGTTGAGATCTTGGTGTGGGCCGGTGCTCCTTGAACTGGGCCGCACCATATTGGTTCGGTCGCCTTCGGGGCGCTGGAAGCCGGTGTCGAGAGCCCCACCGTGCTCGGCGCTGCGCGCCTCCGCGCTCCCCCACTCTCGGCTTCGCTCGAGCGGGAGGGGCCCCCATGCCCTCTCGACACCGGCGCGCCCCTACGGCTCCCTCTCGGCCGACGCCTGGGGACAGCGGGAGTTGGTGGGCTCTCGCCGCTGGTTGAGGAGGCTTTTGCGGAACCAGTGTTCCGCGTACTGGTCGTCGTTGTGGGGCTCGGTCTCCTCGTAGCCGAGTCGGGTGTACAGGGTGCGGGCCTCCACCAGGTCGTGTCGGGTGTCCAGGATCATCGTCGTGGCGCCCAGCTCGCGTGCGGCCTCCTCGGCGGCCGTCACCAGCCTCGGGGCGCCGCCCCGGCCGCGCATTCCCTCGTAGAGGAAGACCCTGGTCAGCTCGGCGGTCTTCGGGTCGAGGAGGCGGAAGCCCGCCGAGCCGGCTACCGCACCCTCGTACCGGGCCACCAGCAACTGGCCGCCGGGCGGGGCGAGTTCGGAACCGGTGCGGGCGGCGACCTCCCGCTCCAGTTCCTCCGGGTCGGTGCGTCGCCCCTCGTGGAGCAGGTACCAGCGGTCGCTGACCTCCGTGTAGTACGCCCGCCAGAGTGCGGCGGCCACGGGGGAGTCGAAGGGTTCCGGGGCGATCGTCCAGGTCATGCGGGCATTGTCACGAGGGGGTGGGGAGGCGGCGCAAGCGAATATGGGTGACCTCGGGGGAGTCCAGCACCTGCGTCTTCCGCCACTCGATGTGCTGATCACCCACGTTGTCGAACAGTCGCCGTCCGCCGCACGCGAGCACCGGCACGATGTGCAGGAGCAGTTCGTCGAGCCATCCGGCGCGGATGAACTGCTGGACCAGGTCGGCGCCACCGGCCAGCGACACGTCCTTGCCGGCGGCGGCCTCGCGGGCCAACTCCAGTGCGTGGCCCGGCCCTTCGGTGACGAAGTGGTACGTCGTGCCGCCCTTCTTCACCACCGGCTCGCGCGGGTGGTGGGTGACGACGAACACGGGGGCGTGGAACGGGGGTTCGTCGCCCCACGGGATCTCCCCGGTGATGAACATGCCGTGGCCCATGACCACCGCGCCCGGCCGCTCGATCCACTCCGCGAGCAACTCGTCGTCCTGGCCGGTGTCCCCGCCCGTCATGCCCTGCATACGACGGAAGCTCCGCAGCCCGAACACCCACGAGTGCAGCCGCTCCCCGCCGATCCCCAGCGGATGCTCCCGCCCCGACTCCGGCCCCGCGATGTACCCGTCCAACGACAGGCCCAGCCGTGCGATGACCTCGCCCATGACAACCTCCTCGATCGGTCCCTACGGGGGTACTCACTGGTGCGTCGATCGGGCCGCCGCGAAATCGACACACCCGCACCACGAAATCCCCGGAGCCGTGGCCGTCGTTTGAAGGAGGCCTTTACGGCAACCCGGTACAGGAACCGACCGACTACGAGAGCCGGTTGACCAAGAACCCGGAAGGCACTCATGTCCACAGGCGTGATCATCGTTTTGATCGTGATCGTGGTCGGCGTGGTCGCTGCCGCGGCCGCCCTGGCGCTGCGTGCCCGAGGCGCGGCCGGCGGCTCGGGTCTGAAGCGCCGCTTCGGGCCGGAGTACGACCGGACCGTGGCCCGGCACGACGGCGACGCGAAGGCCGCCGAGCGCGAGCTCGGCGAGCGCGTCCAGGAGCACGGTTCGCTGCGCGAGCAGCCGCTGGAGCCCGCGGACCGCGAGCGGTTCCAGGCCCGGTGGGCCGCCGCGCAGGAGCTCTTCGTCGACTCGCCCCGCGAGGCCCTGACCGACGTCGACCGGTTGCTCGGCGAGGTGGCCGGCGCCCGGGGCTTCCCCGATGTCGCCGAGTACGACAAGCAGTTCGACGCGCTGTCCGTGCACCACGCGGCCCACGTCCACGGCTACCGACGCGTGCACCGCGTCGTCACCGCCCGCACGAACGGCACACCGGAGAGCCAGGCCGGCACCGAGGAGATGCGCGAGGCCATGCTCGAGGCCCGCGCCCTCTTCGACGACCTGGTGAGCGACGGCAACCGTAACGGCGACAGTCACGGGCGCGGCGGCCGCCACTCGATCGGCTCATTCAACAAGCAGGCACTGAAGGGGAGTTGAGCTACATGACCGACGCGATACGGCCGACCGACGGCAACACGAACGAGAACGAGAACAAGAACGACGGCAGGAACGACGGCAACAAGACCGACGACAACAAGAACGCGGGGCGCGTCGACCGCAAGGAGACCGACAGGACTACGGACGGCAGGACCGCCGACGGCAGGACCGCGGACGGCCGGACCGCCGAGAAGGTGACACCGCTCGGGTCGTCCGACAGGACTCCGACCGCGGCGACGCCCTTGACGTCATCCTCGTCGTCGACGACCTCGTCCCGCGACACCGGCACCGCGATCCCGACCCCGCGTACCGGCGACACGACGAGGACCTCCCCGCGCGAGTCCACGGCCGGCACCGACCGCACCGCGGACCGCACCGACCGCACTGCGGACCGCACCGCCGACCGCACCGACCCGTCCGCGCGCCCCGTGCGGGACGTGCCGGCCGTTGTCGGCATCGGCTCCGGCGCCGCCGCCGACAACGGCCGGCACGTCCCGCAGGGCGTCGAGAACGGCAGCCTCATGCCGCACGACGAGAGCGACAAGTTCAGCCTGCGGCTGCAGCACGCGGTCACCGGGTTCGTCGACGAGCCCCGCTCCGCCGTGGAGGAGGCCGACCACGTGCTGGAGGAGGTCGCCGCCCGCTTCACGGAGGCCGTCACCAAGCGCCGCGCCACCCTGCACGGCTCCTGGGAGTCCAAGGGCTCCGACGACACCGAGCAACTCCGCCTGGCCCTGCGGGACTACCGCGAGCTGACCGAGCGGCTCCTACACCTCTGAGCCGTCGACAGTCCGGCGCTCCCGCCGATCCCGCCACTCGCGTACGACCTCTTCCACGTCGTACGGCTTCATCCCCAGTGGGGGACCCGGCGGCGGCTTGAACATCATGTCGCGGATCTTCACGTTGACTTCGGTGATGATCTGCCGTGCGATCCGCTCCGAAGGGGCCGAGTACGCCGCAGCCAGGGCGTCCTCGGCCTCTTTGCGCAGTGCGAGCGTCGGTGGCAGCACGGAGATGCCCTCGCGGGCCATCTTCTGCTTGATCCACCACAGTTCGTCGTACGTCGTGTCGGCGCCGGACGGCAACGGCTTGCCCGCGCCCGGCAGTTGGGCGAACTCTCCGGCACGCTCGGCGTCACGGATCTGCTTGTCGACCCAGGACTCGAAGGACACACCCGGTGGCTTTCGCTCGGTCATGACTTCATTGTGCCGGACGCGGCACGGCCGGGCGATTTATCATGCGCCCGCTGCTGTAAGGACACTTCATAGGGGAGCGCACGTGCTCGAACTCACCATGGCCACGGTCTCCGGGACGGACGCGGGCGCGACCGCCGGGATGCTGATGGCCGAGTCGCCCAGTGACCCGGGCGCGGTGCTGCGAGTGGGCCGGGACGAGTCGGTGTGCCGGCTGGTGACACCGGACGACTGGCTGTTCATCTCGCGGGTCCATCTGGAGTTCCTGTGCGGGCCCGAGGGCGTCTGGCAGGTGAGCTGGCTGCGCGGCTCCCAGCCCGACCCGTCCTCCGAAGTACGCCTGATCGTCGGCGAGTACGCCCAGACCGTCGCCTACGGAGGCAGCGTGCCCTTGCCCCGGGGCGGCAGCGGCGAGATCGTCATCCAGGACCGCACCGGGCCGCGCAGCGTCAACGTCGGCTTCTATCACGAGAGTTGACGGACCGGCGGGATCAGTCGAGCACCCGCGCCAGCGCGAACCCGTCGTAGCCCTTCCTGCCCACCGTCTGGATCGCCGTACCGGACAGGCGCGCGTGCGAACCGATCAACTCGATGGCCGTACGCGTGCCTTGGACGTCCGGCGAGGTGCTGTCCGGGTCGGCGACCCGGCCGCCGCGGACCACGTTGTCGATGATGATCAGGCTGCCGGGGCGGGTGAGCTTGAGGGCCCACTCCACGTAGTACGGGTTGTTGACCTTGTCGGCGTCGACGAAGACCAGGTCGAAGGGCGTCGGGTGCTCGTCGGCCAGCACGGCCAGTGACTCCAGGGCCGCGCCCACCCGCACCTCGACGATCTTGTCGAGGCCCGCGCGGGCGATGTTGCGGGTCGCGACCTCCGCGTGCTTCCGGCTGTACTCCAGGGTGACCAGCCGGCCGTCGGCGGGCAGCGCGCGGGCCAGCCAGATCGTGCTGTAGCCGCCGAGGGTGCCGATCTCCAGGACGCGGCCGGCGCCCTGGGTCAGGGCGAGGAGATGCAGCAGCTTGCCCTCGGCGGCGGACACCGCGATCTCCGGGAGCCCGGCCGCCTCGCTGTCGCGCAGGGTTGCCCGGAGCACCTCGTCCTCGGGGGCGAGATGGCTGATGAAGTAGTCGTCGACGTCGTCCCACACCTGTGACTCGCTCATGCGCCTGTCCCTTTCGTGATTCCTGTGACGATCACTTCCTACCCGGAACGACCCGGCCTGTGCGCCGGCGGCGGCGGAATCACCGGGGGCGGCGGGAGCGCCGGGCGCCGGGCCCGTCGTACGGCCAGCAGGACGGCGGTCGTGACGAGTACGGCCAGGCCGCCGACGATCGTCAGCAGCCAGGCCGGGACGCCGGCCACCTCGCGCAGATGGTCGTCGTAGATCACCTGCTGGAACGGGGTGTCCGTGGTCGTGCGGCGCAGCAGGTGGTCGCCTGTGATGCGGGCGGGGTCGGGGAACTCCTGGTTCACGGCGGTCAGGAACGGGGTGCCCTTGGCGAGAGCGGCCAGCGGGCCCGAGGCGGGGGTGATCCGGCCCGCGTAGGCCACCTGCGGTTGCGAGCCGCCGATCGCGCTGCTGGGTTCCATGCGGTGGGCGGCGAGGATGTACAGGCCCAGCGACTGCGGGGTGCGGGCGAGCCGGGACAAACGCATCGGGTAGACGGGGGACTCGGCGGCGAAGGTGAGGTGGAGCGGGTCGAGGGCGCCGGTCAGGGCGGTGCCGGCGGTCGCGGGGGCGAGGCGGATCGCCACGTACTCCCAGCGCTGGTCGACGTACGGCTGAAGGGCCTGGCCGAGGCGGGACGGCAGGACGAAGCCGTTGGTGTTCAGCCAGTCGCCCAGCGCGTCCGGGTCGGTGGCCGTCAGTCGGGCCACGTCGAAGGGGCCGAGCCGCTCACGGCCGACCACGCCCACTCCGGGAGGCGGCACGGCGCCCGGCGGCGGGCCGCCGACCGCGTCGCCGGAGACGAGTGGCCAGTCGCCGTCCTGGGGCCAGAAGTGATAGCGGTCGCGGTGCACGGGCGCGGTGATCCCGTTCAGCGTGTCGAAGAGCGCGGGGTCGGCGAGCGTGGCCGTCGCCCGGTGCGGCACCGGCATGATCCACGCGGCCTGCCGGGTGTCCCCCGTGACGGTGAGCCGCATCACGATCTGCTCCTGGCGCCCGTCCCAGCGCACCACGGACGCCTCGCGCCCCACCGCGATCTGCTGGGCCGCGGTCGGCACCAGCGCGCCGCAGCCGCAGGCCCAGGCCGGTGACACCAGCGAGCCGAGCTGAAGGGCGAGCAGCGCCAGGACGACGGCCAGCACCCGCGCGCGTGCCCGCCCCGGCAAGGCCTCCGGCAAAGACTCCGGCAAGGATTTCCAGGGTGATCTCCGCGACGATCTCCGCAGTGACCTCCGTGGCGAAACGATCAGTAAACCGATCATGCCCACAAGCTATCGGGCCATCGTGCCCGGTCGGAAGCGCGCGGTTATTTGCTGTGCCCAGGCAACCCGGGGCCGACTATCGTCATCCGGACAAAAGGAGGGCGGACGTCAGGTGAAGGGGGGGTTGCCTGCGTCTCTCCCCCAGGGGGTGCGAACCTCATAGGGTTCCCAGAGGGAACAGCCGCGCGTGTGACGCGTGGGACGAGTGGGGCGGGAGGCCTACGAGGCGTGGCGAACGTGGAGCACAGCGGGCGACAGGCGGGAGCCGTGGGAGCGTTCGGGGCGAGTGCCGCCCAGGCGACCAGGACACGGCTGCGCGTGGCGCGCCTGGGCCTGTGGCTGGTCGCCGCGGTCCTCGCCGTACGGCAGGTGGCCGTCGTCCTCAGCACCCCGCAGGGGGAGCGGCTGACGGACCTGGAGACCTGGGTCGGGACGAACGGCGTGCTGCACGTGAAGGGCTCGCTGTACGACTCGACGCAGTTCACCGGCACCCCCTTCGGCGGGCTCGTCCTCAAGCCGCTCACCCGGGCGGCCGAACAGGCCCTCGGCTGGGGCTGGACCTTCGGCACGCTGCTGCTGGTCGTCGCGCTCGGCCTGGTCGTCTCCCGCGCGCTGCCGCAGCCCGTCACCCGGCGGGCCTCGCTGCTCGCCGCGCCCGTCGCGATTAGCCTGCTCATGCTGTCGCTGCCGGTGCGCAACACGCTCTGGCTCGGCCAGACCAGCATCATCCCGGTCCTGCTCGTGCTGCTCGCCTGCTTCACCGTGCGCGGCGAGCGGGCCAGCGGTGTGCTGATCGGTCTCGCCGCGGCCCTCCAGCCGACGGTGCTGCTGTTCGCTCCGCTGCTGTGGTTCACCGACCGGCGCCGGGCCGCCGTCACCTCCGCGCTGACGTTCGCCGCGAGCGCGGTGATCGCGTGGGCGGCGATGCCGCACGACTCGTACACCTACTGGGTGCACCACATGGCGGGCGCGGGCCTCGGCGGCGCGGCCGACGGCCTCGGCAACCAGTCCCTGCACGGCGCGCTGCTCCGGCTCGGCCTCACCGGCCCGCTGGAGATCGGGGTCTTCCTGACGCTCGGCGCGGCCGTCACGTACCTGGGCCTGCGCCGGGCCGTGCGGTACGCGCGCGACGGGCAGTTGCTGCTCGCGGTCGCGGTCACCGGCTGCGCGGCGATCGCCGTGTCGCCGACGACCTGGCAGCACCAGCTGCTGTGGGTGCTGCTCGCGGTGGTCGGCCGGGTCGGCAAGCGGGCCTCGGACCGCTATGTGTGGCCGGTCGCGGTGGTCCTCGTCGTCACACTGCCCGCGAAGATGATGCTGCCGAACATGTCGGCCGTCTATCCGCTGCGTGACAACGTCGTCCTGCTCATGGCGCTCGCCGCCGCGACCGTCGTGCCGTTCCTGCCCCGCACCTCCGAGTACTACCGCCGCCCGATCCCCACGGAGTACGCCGAGCCGGTCCCGACCCGCTGGAAGCACGTCCCGCTGATCCCGCAGCTGCGCCGCGTCCTGACCCGCCCGAACCTCCTCCTCGAACTCCTCCTGATCCGCGTCACCTACGCCGCCTACCAGAAGGTCCGCCTCGCGGCGACCGGCGGCACGAACGCGGGCGGCCGGGCCACGGCCGAGCACCACGGCCACCAGATCCTCGACATCGAGCGCTTCCTGCACATCGACATCGAGCACGCGGTCAACCACTGGGTCGTGAAGGTCGAGTTCCTCAAGGACTTCTTCAACTTCTACTACGAGTCCTTCCACTTCGTGGTCCCGCTCACGGTCATGGCCGTCCTCTACTGGCGCCGTCCGGTCGACTACCGCTGGGCCCGCTCCGCCCTCGGCTTCGCCACGCTCCTGGCCCTGGTCGGCTTCTGGCTCTACCCGCTGGCCCCGCCGCGCCTGCTCCCCGGCCTCGGCATCATCGACACGGTCCACGGCGTCCAGGACTTCTCCAAGCCGGACTACGGCACCCTCACCGCCCTCACCAACCAGTACGCGGCGATGCCGTCCCTGCACTTCGGCTGGTCCCTGTGGTGCGGGGTCGTCATCTTCGCCCTCGCGCCGAAGTGGTGGATGAAGGCCCTGGGCCTCCTCCACCCCTTCTTCACCGTCTCGGCGATCGTCGCGACCGGCAACCACTGGGTCCTGGACGCGGCCGGCGGCGCGGCGGTCGTCGCGGCGGGCTTCGGTCTTGCGTACGTGTTCCAGGGGCCGCGGGCCCGGTCGGCGACGGCGCAACCGGCCGAGGCCGAGGGGGAGTTGGTGGCGGCGACGGGTCGTGGCGCGGGCTGATCCGGTCCTCGCCCGGCACACGGTCCAGGTCCTCGCCCGGCGCACGGTCACGTCCCTCGGTGTTCACCGGTCCCGGGCGAGGTGCTGCTGAAGGCGGGCATGGCGGAACTGGTAGACGGTGCCGGAGGCGCGCAGGAGGTTGCGGCGCCGGGCGTCCTCCAGGAAGTGGATCAACCGGAGGGGAGTGCCCTCCTCGATCCGGAGCTGCGCCGCGGTGAAGACAGTGGCCACGGCGAGGTTGCTGGTGAGGCCGGCCATGAGGACGGTCGGCAGGGCGGCCCCGACCGCCGCCACCACAGCGGTTTTCGGACCGAGCCACCAGGCCGCCAACGGGGCGATCATCAGGGCCACCGCGAGCCCGGTCAGCAGCCCGAGAACCAGCCGCAGCCCGAGGTGGTGGCGCCATACGTCGTGCGGGCCGATCGACCGGGTGTCCGCCTCCGGGGGACGGTTGTAGTGCTCTCTCACCGGGTCGTACCAGGGTCCCGCGCCCGCGGACAGGAACGGGGCGCCTGCCACGATCCCGTGACCGCGCCCTGTCACCAGCACACCGGTGAATCCCAGGGGCAGTGTGGTGAGGAAGCAGAGCCACACCGGAAGCGTCCGGTCACCGGGCAGGAACGGCACGGTCACGCTCGCCAGGGTGCCCAACCCCAGCCACTCGACCACGCCCGACACGATCGCCCCGGTGCTGAAGATGTCGCGCCATCCGGCACTGGGCAGCGGCTGCGGATCGTTGAGATCCGTGAAGCGGAGACCGGCCGTCATCCCCAAGAGGTACGCGGAGGGGAGCCCGATCAGCCAGGCGTACACGGAGTGGGTCGCCATCCACACCAGCAGCGCGAGGGGAACCCCGCCCACCAGCGTGACCAGGGCTTGCATGGCCAGCCTTCTGGGGTGCGGGCGCGTCCAACCGGGCAGGTGCCACCAGCACAGGTTGCGGCTCTTCTGCCCGGTGAGGTGCCGGGCGATGTACCGCAGCGTCCGCTCGGCGGTCTCGGGGGACCAGTCGGGGTGTGGATGTCCGTCCCGCCGCGCGTAGGCGATGGCGACCGCGCGGTCGAGGAGGTGGTCCCGCAGGGCCTCGGGGGTGGGGAGGGCGAGGAGTTCGTCGACCGGGCCGTCGTCGGCGTAGCCGTCGCGCACGAGGGTGATCGCCAGGGGGTCGGTGAGGGTCTCGGCCACGACGCTCCCGGGGTCGTGCAGGAGGCGTTCGGTCAGCGCCCGCCAGGCGGGCGAGGGTGAGCTGGACAGGGTGTTGAGCAGGTAGGCGGCCGCGTCCTCGGGACACACCGGCTGGATCTCCACGGTCGCGGCGCCGCCGAGCCGGGCCCGATGGGCGGACGCGGAGGCTTCCCGGGACCGGGAGATCAGTACGAGCCGGAAGGGGGCCAACTCCAGCGCGCTCGCCATGGCTCCCCGCAACTTGCTGCCGTGGACCTCGTCGTAGCTGTCCAGGAACGGCGCGACGCGGCCCGCCTCCACCAGCTTTCGGGCGCGCACCCGCCCGCCACGGCCCGCGAACAGGGTGTACTCGCGGGACAGCCGGTCGACCACCCACTCCACCGGGCCCTCCCGCGCCGGGTCCCAGCCGTCGAGCGGCAGCATCACCGGGACGGGGATGTGCGCCCGGTCCGCGGGGGCGGCGGTCCTGCGATGCTCAAGCGCGTCGAGCAGCAGAAGCACCCCGGCGGACGTCTTGCCCGCCGCCGGGTTGCCGACGAGTTGGAGGCGCCCGGAGGCCAGCCCGCCGTACACCTCGTACAACTGGTCCAACGCACCGCCCGCGCGCAGGCTTTCGCCGGTGACCGGCGGCAGGCCGGGCAGTGGCGCGAACCGGCGGCGGGTCCCCTGGCCGGTCGCGGCGGCGACCCGGCCCGCCATCTTGCGCTCGGTCAACCGCCAGCGCAGCGGCAGCGGAGCGGGCTCCAGCAGGCGCCGCAGCGCGGCCTCCTCCTGCCACTGGACGTGCACCGCGCGGGCCAGTTCGTCGGCCTCCGCGTCGAGCGGTGAACTAGCCATGGCCTGGTAGTAGTTGTGCTGGACGCTGCCGGGACCGGTCTGGAGGGCGACGGGGCCGTTGAAGGTGTTGCCGGAGACCTGGCCCGCACCGGTCCCGGAGTGGTCGGCCGAGTGCGCGTGGTTCATCCGGCCGCCCCGAAGCGGTTCTCCTGACGAGCGTGGTTCCCCGTCTGGAAGGCCACCGGACCTTCGAAGGTGTTGCGGGACACGACACCGCCCGAGGAGCCACTCCCGCCGAACTCGCGCTCCAGCGCGTGCAGTTCGGCGAGAGCGCGGTCCCGTTCGGCCGGTGCCAGCAACTCCAGCAGCGAGGCGAACTCCCCCTGCCACAAACGCTGGTGGAGCACCAGCAGCCGTTCCCGGTCCGCCTCGTCGGCGGCCGCGGTGAGGGCGGCGGCCGTCCGGTCCAGGCGATCGAGCGCGTCGTTCTCGCGCGCCGGATCGCCCCGGCCGATCAGGCGCGCGCCGCGACTCCGCAGCCAGACCCACACGTCCGTACCCACCGCCTGGACGACAGCGGTCCCGCCGGCCGCCGCACCGGCCGTCATGATCTCGCTCAGCACTCCCCGTCTCCTCCCCCGAACCGGCAACCCCGTCGGTGCCGGGAGTTCATCCTGGGGCAACTGATGTGGCGTCAGGACGATTTCGGGAGAACTGGATGACGGCGCCTACGACACCGTGTCGGGCCTGCCGTACTCGAACCATACGATCTTCCCGCCCCCCGACTTCCGAGTCACTCCCCACTTGTCGGTCACCGCGTCCAGGATCACGAGCCCCCGCCCGCTCTCCGACTCGGGGTCCAACTCGGCGTGCAGGTCCGGGAGTTGGGACGACCCGTCGCTCACCTCGACCCGCACCCCCTTCGGCAGCCGCAGCAGCAGCAGTCCGCAGCGCCGGTCCGGTACATGCCGTACGACGTTGGCGACCAGCTCCGTCATGGCCAGTTCGACGGCGTCCGACAGCTCCGGCATGCCCCACTCCAGGAGGAAGGAGCGGACGATACGGCGGATGTGCCGGGCGGAGTGCTCACCCACGGTGAGGTGCATGACGTACTGCTGGCGGTGCGGAAAGGCCAGCATGGCGGGGGGAATTGGTTCATTCACACTACGAGGGTGACGTCTCGCCGCTACCGTCGGCAACGGTGCGAATACAACCCGTTTACGGGTGGACAGTCGTCGGGTCGGGAGGCAGGGGGCTTCGCGTGCACATCAACACGCTTGATCCAGGGGCGTCGCCGCTGGATTACTACGGCTTCGAGTTGCGGCGGTATCGGGAGGCGGCGGGCCTGACGCAGCGCGAACTGGGCGTCATCGTCAACTACACCGGGTCGCTGATCGGGCAGATCGAGACGGCGAGGAAGCTGCCGACGCTGGAGTTCAGCAGGCGGGTGGACGCCGCGCTCGACACGGGTGGGCTGTTGACGCGGTTACTTGATCTGGTGCTGCGCAGCCAACTCCCCGCGTGGTTCCGGGAGGTGGGCGAACTGGAGGCGCGTGCCGTCGACATCTGCTCCTTCGAGGCGCACATGGTCCTCGGCCTCCTCCAGACCGAGGACTACGCTCGCGCCGTGCTCGGCACTCTGGACGAGAGCAACCTGGACGACCGGACCGCCGTACGAATGGGTCGTCAGCGCATCCTGGAGAAGCAGGAGCCGCCGGTCTTCTGGGCGATCCTGAGCGAGGCCGCACTGTATTTGGAGATCGGCGGCCGGAAGACCATGCGGAACCAACTGGCCCGCCTGTTGGCCTATGAGAACAACCCCCGGGTCAACATCCAGATCCTGCCGTTCTCGGCTGGAGCGCACGCGGGGCTGACAGGCTCGTACGACCTCTATCGCTTCCCGAGTGACCCGCCCATCGTCTACACCGAGGGTTACGGAAGCGGGCATCCGACTGCCAACCCAGACACCGTCAACGACTGTTCGCTCCGTTACGATCATCTCCAGGCCGCCGCCCTCTCCCTCAGGGATTCGGCGGAGCTGATCCGGCGCGTGATGGAGGAACGTTATGGGGAACAACGCGATGCCGACGGGGACGCAGTGGCGGAAGTCCAGCTACAGCAGTGACCAGGGCGGGCAGTGCGTAGAGATCGCTGAAACCACCTGCACCACGGCCATCTCCACCACCCTCGCCATCCGTGACTCCAAGACCCCGGCGGGGCCGATCCTCACCCTCGGCCCCGCCGCGTTCACCACCTTCGTCAACTGGTCCGCTACGACCGCTGGTTGACCTCGAAGTAGTAGTCGTGGTCCAGGTCGGCCAGCAGACCGATCCGCGTCGGTGTCCACCCGAGCCGCTGCCGCGTGAGCGCGCTCGTGCCCACCAGGTCCGACGAGAAGAAGTGGCCCAGCCACCCGAAGTGGGCCCCGGCCTCCTCGACCGGCAAGCTCTTCACCGGTAGGTCCAGCCGCCTGCCGATGAGTTCGGCGATCTCCCGTACCGGCACGCCCTCGTCGGCGACGGCGTGCAGCACCGAACCCGCCGGGGCGTTCTCCAACGCCAACCGGTACAGCAGCGCGGCGTCGTCGCGGTGGACGGCGGCCCAGCGGTTGGTGCCTTCGCCGGGGTAGGCCGAGACGCCCTTTTCGCGGGCGATGTCGATCACACCGGGGACGAAGGCGTGATCGCCCTCGCCGTGCACCTGCGGCAGCCGTACGACCGACGAACGGACGCCCCTCCCTGCCGCCGCGAGGGCATTCAACTCGGCCGGGAGCCGGACCAGTTCGGGGTGGGTGGCGGGATCGGGTACGACGTCTTCGGTACGGCCGTGGCTCATCACGGAACTGATGACGAGGGGGCGGTCCGAACCGGCGAGGGTGTCGGTCAGGGTCTCGATGGCGCGCAGGTCTATCGCGACGCACGCCGCGTAGTTCGAGAAGTCGTGGATGAAACCGGTGTGGATGACGCCGTCGCAGGCCGACGCACCGGCGCGGAGGGCGTCGAGGTCTTCCAGGGAACCCCGGTTGACCTCGGCTCCGGTCGCCGCAAGCCGGTCCGCAGACGCGTCGGAACGGGCCAGCCCCAGTACTCGGTGCCCCGAGTCGAGCAGTTCGCGAACGACCGCGCCGCCCACGAAACCGGTCGCTCCGGTGACGAAAACACGCATGACGAAATCACCTCAGGTGGGTCGGGAAGTGGTGTGTTCCCAGCCTGCGCCCGCCCGGTACCGCCCGTCCAAGACGGACTCCGGAAGACGTGATTCAGTTCCGGTATCACCGCAGCTTGCGCCGTCGTACAGTCGAGGTATGACTGACTTGGACCTGCGTTTGGTGCGCTGCTTCACCGTCGTCGCCGAGGAACTGCACTTCGGCCGGGCGGCGGCGGTCCTGCACCTCGCGCAACCATCCCTCAGCCGTCATGTCAGGCGCCTGGAGGGCGAGTTGGGGGTACGGCTCTTCGACCGGACCACGCAGGGCACGCAACTCACGGAGGCGGGGGCGGCGTTCCTGCCCCGGGCCGAGGCGCTGTTGCGGTCGGCGGCGGAGGCGACCGCCGTGGCGCGGTCGGCCGGGCATCCGAGCCGGATCGTCATCGGGTACATGACCGGGCTGCTCGTCACCCCGGCGGTGCGCGCCCTGCGCGGGCGCTTCCCGGACGCCGAGGTGCACCACTCCTTTCTCGGCTGGGGCGAGATGCCGGCCGCCCTGCTGGAGCACCGGGTGGACGTGGTGGTGGGCCGATTCCCGTTCGCCACCGAGGGGTTGAGCGTGACGGTCCTCTTCGAGGAGCCCCGGGTGCTGCTGATGCCGGTCGGCCATCGGCTGGCCGGCAAGGAGTACGTCACCCTCGACGACATCGCGGACGAGCCCGTACCCCGGTTCCCCGACGAGGAGTTCAACGCGTTCTGGCGCGTCGATCCCCGCCCGGACGGACGGCGGGTGCCGGACGGTCCGCTAGTCGAGAATCTGGAGGACAAGCTCGAGGTCATCGCCGCGGGCGAGGCGGTGGCGCTTGTTCCGGTGGGCGCCATCAGGAAGGGCCTGCGACCCGATCTGACCACGGTCCCGCTGGAGGACGCGGACCCCGTCCCGGTCGTCCTGGCCATGCGCGCAGGCGAGGAGAACCGCCGCCTCCTCGCGGCCTTCCGCACCTGCGCCGAGGATCACCTGACCCCCACGGAGGACCCCGTCTAACCCCTGCCACCGACGCCGTTGGCCCCCACCCGGAGGGCTATCGCCCCCGCCGGAGGAGCGGGCTGGCCTCCGCCCGCGAGGGCTGCGGCTTCCCGCCCGGAGGGCCGTTGACCCCCGCCAGCGAGGGCGCCGACCCCGCCCGCGAGGGCCAACCGACCCCTCCCGAAACCGTGTTCAGAGTCGCTGGATGATCGTGCCCGTCGCCAGTGCCCCGCCCGCGCACATCGTGATCAGGGCGAACTCCTTGTCCGCGCGCTCCAGTTCATGGAGTGCCGTGGTGATCAGGCGGGCGCCCGTCGCCCCGACCGGGTGGCCGAGGGCGATCGCGCCGCCGTTGACGTTGACCTTCTCCAGGTCCTGGCCGAAGACCTGGGCCCAGCTCAACACCACGGACGCGAACGCCTCGTTGATCTCGACGATGTCGATGTCCTTGAGCGTCATGCCCGCCTTGCCCAGCACGGCTCGCGTCGCGTCGATCGGGCCGTCGAGGTGGTAGTGCGGGTCGGAGCCGACCAGTGCCTGGGCGACGATCCGGGCGCGGGGGCGGAGTTTGAGCGCCCGCGCCATCCGCTTCGACGCCCACATGATCGCCGCCGCGCCGTCGCTGATCTGCGAGGAGTTGCCCGCCGTATGGACGGCCGTCGGCATCACCGGCTTCAGCCGCGCCAGCGCCTCCATCGACGTGTCGCGCAGCCCCTCGTCGCGGTCGACGAGCCGCCACATGCCGAGGCCCGCGCGCTGTTCGTCCTCCGTCGTCGGCACCTGGACGGCGAACGTCTCCTTCTTGAAGCGCTCCTCGGACCAGGCGTTCGCCGCCCGCTCCTGCGAGATCAGACCGAGCGAGTCGACGTTCTCGCGGGTCAACCGCCGGTTGCGGGCGATGCGTTCGGCGGCCTCGAACTGGTTGGGCAGGTCCACGTTCCACTCGTCCGGGAACGGCTTCCCCGGCCCGTGCTTGGACCCCGACCCCAGCGGCACCCGCGACATCGCCTCGACACCACAGCTGATCCCGACGTCGATGACACCCGCCGCGATCATGTTGGCGGTCATGTGCGAGGCCTGCTGCGAGGAGCCGCACTGACAGTCGACCGTCGTGGCCGCCGTCTCGTACGGCAGGCCCATGGCCAGCCAGGCCGTGCGCGCGGGGTTCATGGACTGCTCGCCGGCATGCGTCACCGTGCCGCCGACGACCTGCTCGACGCAGTCGGCGTGAATGCCGGTGCGGCCGAGGAGTTCACGGTAGGTCTCGCCCAGGAGATAGGCGGGATGGAGGTTGGCGAGCGCGCCGCCGCGCTTGCCGATGGGGGTGCGTACGGCTTCCACGATGACGGGTTCCGCGACCATGGGACACGTCCTCTCCTCGTACACCGCGCGGCGCGGGCGTCCCGGCCACCCGCCACGCAGAACTAGTACGCGTTCTAGTTCTGTGTGCAGTCTGCTGACAGCCCATCCACAACCGCAAGGGTCGTGCAGGGAATTCGGCTTGCCGCACCTCTTGCGACTTCTAGAACCCGTTATTACCTTCACGGCAGCCGGGTTCCTGATGGACCGTCAGATGACGGGAGTTGCGCCGATGCCCTGTCCAGCGTTGCCCGAAGGGTTCGACTTCACCGACCCCGATCTGCTCCACCACCGCGTGCCCCTACCGGAGTTCGCCGAACTGCGCGCGGCCGAACCGGTCCGCTGGATACCGCAGCCCGCCAACATCGCGGGGTTCCAGGACGAGGGCTACTGGGCCGTCACCCGGCACGCCGACGTCCGGTACGTCTCCACCCACCCGGAGATCTTCTCCTCGACCCTCAACACGGCGATCATCCGCTTCAACGAGCACATGAACCGCGACTCGATCGACGCCCAGCGGCTGATCCTGCTCAACATGGACCCGCCCGAGCACACCCGCGTCCGCCAGATCGTCCAACGCGGCTTCACCCCACGGGCGATCCGCGCCCTGGAGGACCGCCTGCGCGACCGCGCCCAGGCCATCGTGGCGGGCGCCCGCGCCCACTCCGGCCCCTTCGACTTCGTCACCGAGGTCGCCTGCGAACTGCCCCTCCAGGCCATCGCCGAACTCATCGGCATCCCGCAGGACGACCGCGTCAAGATCTTCGAGTGGTCCAACAAGATGATCGCGTACGACGATCCCGAGTACGCCATCACCGAGCAGGTCGGCGCCGAGTCCGCCGCCGAACTCATCGCCTACGCCATGGGCATGGCCGCCGAGCGCAAACAGTGCCCGGCCCACGACATCGTCAGCACCCTGGTCGCCGCCGAGGACGAGGGCAACCTGAACTCCGACGAGTTCGGCTTCTTCGTGCTGATGCTGTCGGTCGCCGGCAACGAGACGACCCGCAACGCCATCACCCACGGCATGCACGCGTTCCTCACCCACCCCGAGCAGTGGGAGCTGTACAAGCGGGAGCGCCCGTCGACCGCCGCCGAGGAGATCGTCCGCTGGGCCACCCCGGTGAATGCCTTCCAGCGCACGGCGACCCAAGACACCGAACTCGGCGGCAAGTTGATCCGGAAGGGCGACCGGGTCGGCATCTTCTACGCCTCCGCCAACCACGACCCCGAGGTCTTCGAGAACCCGGACGTCTTCGACGTCATGCGCGACCCGAACCCGCATCTGGGCTTCGGCGGCGGGGGCCCGCACTACTGCCTCGGCAAGTCACTCGCGGTCCTGGAGATCGACCTGATCTTCAACGCGATCGCCGACGCGATGCCGAACCTGACGCTGACGGGCGACCCGCGCCGACTGCGCTCCGCGTGGATCAACGGGGTCAAGGAGCTTCAGGTGACCGCCGGTTGACCGTACGCACAGCTCGGGCCGGCGGCATCCCGGCGCCGCCGGCCCGTCTCAAGCACATGCCCGTCTCAAGCGCGTGCGCGTATCCGCGCGTGCGGCTTACTTCCGTACGGCGAACTTCATCAGCTCCCGCTCGTCGCCCTGCTTGATCTTGCCGGTCTCATTGATGACCTGGAGCTTCCAACTCCCGCCCTCGCGGATCGCCTTGGCGACCGCGCAGCTGTTGTGGTCACTCAGCAGGTTGGGCCAGATCTCGGCCACCTGCTGGGTGCTGCCGCCCGTCGCGTCGTACACCTTGAAGGCGATGTTGCGTGCCTTCTGGAAGGAACTGCCCTTCTTGTAGGCGGCGGCGACGAAGACGATCGACGTGATGTTGGTGGGTATCCGCGCGAGATCGACGGTCACCGTCTCGTCGTCGCCCTCGCCCTTGCCGGTCTGGTTGTCACCGCTGTGCACCAACGAGCCGTTGCCCAGCGGGTCCACGGAGTCGAGCCCGGCGAGCCGGACCGGGTCCTGGCCCTGCATCGCGATGGCGATCAGATCGAGGTCGGTACCGGCCTTCTGGCGCAGCTTCCCGATGATGCCGCCGCTGCTGCCGACGGTGGGGTCCCAGGACGCCCCGATCTCCAGATGGGTCACTCCGTCCAGATCCGCCGGACCGTCTTCCTTCGTGAGCGTGATCATGCGTGATCGATCCTCTTGATCGTGGGACTAAGACGCACGAATTCTGCCTTCTTGGCCGGGCTTTGGGCTACTCCCGTCCAGATGCGGTCAGTGCGAACACCCCGGCGGCCAGAGCCGCGAGCAGGAGTGGGTACCGCGCCCCGTGGTGCAGAGTGAGCCAGGCGCCGAGACACGCGCCGGAGGCCATCGCCACGACGGCCGAGGCGCGGCGCAGCGAACCGGGGCCCGCGCCGTCGCCCGCGACCGAGTCGGCGATCAGGCCGGTCAGGGTCATCGTCAGGACGGTGGTGGTCGAGAAGTTGGAGACCTTGAGCTTGCGGACGGTCGCGTTGCGCAGCCCCATCGCGAAGGCGGTGAGGGCGATGAGCGGGTACGTGGTCGCTTGGTCGCCCGGTGCCACGAAGGCGATGACGGCCGCCACGCCCACCAGCAGCGCCTCCGCGCCGAGGCTCACCCGGGCCCAGGTGCGGCGCGACCCGGTGTCCATCCGTACCGTGATCCGGCCGCCGGCCACCGCGCCCACGACGAAGGCGCCGAGCGAGGTGAGCGTGTGCGCCACCGAGAAGCCGGGCGCCCCGGCGGCGGCGAAGCCGAGGACGACGACGTTGCCGGTCATGTTCGCGGTGAAGACATGCCCGAGGGCGAGATAGCTGACTGCGTCGATGAGCCCGCTGACCACGGTCAGCCCGAGCAGCACGACCACGAGCCGGACCCCGCGCGCCTCACGGTCGTAGGACGGGGTGGGGTTGTCGCTCTGAGCCATGCACGCAATGTAGCGGCGGCCTCCCGGGATGCCGGGGGACCGCCGCTACAGGTGCGTGCGTGTGTGGGGCCGGTGGATCAGTACCAGCCGTTGGACTGCCAGAAGTTCCACGCGGCGGCGGGGGAGCCGTAGCGGGAGTTCATGTAGTCCAGGCCCCACTTGATCTGGGTGGCGGCGCTGGTCTTCCAGTCGGAGCCGGCCGAGGCCATCTTCGAGCCCGGGAGGGCCTGGACCAGGCCGTAGGCACCGGAGGAGGAGTTCGTCGCGGTGACGTTCCAGCCGCTCTCGTGCTCGACGATCTTGCTGAACGCGTTGTACTGCGCCGAGCTCGGGATCATCTTGTGCGCGATCGCCTGAGCGGAGGAGGCGGAGGTCGTCGCGGCCTGGGCGGGAGCCGAGGTCAGCACGAGACCGGTGGTGGCGGCGGCCAGAGCGGCGGCGGTCAGGGCCTTCTTCGGGGAGGCGATGCGAGCGACGATGCGGGAGACGGACACGGAGAACCTGTTTCTTCGGGGACAGAGACGTCGTACGCCTGCCGGTGTCACGCGGTGCGCGGCGGTGGCAATGCGTCGGCGCCGAGGCCCGTGAGGACTCGTCGGCGCCGTGCGACTGCTCCAGAGAAACACTCTCGATCCGTGTCCGCAAAGACCCCTTTTACTAGTTGTGGTCGCATGTGGGTGAAAGGTGAACTGTGTGACGTGGCTCTCAAACCCCAGGTCAGGTGGTGTTTGGGATGCGTACATGTCATGCCTAAACACTACTAATCCAAGTAGTTGGTGATGTGCGTCATGTGGGGTGCTTCACCGCCGGTGTGACGGTCGGTGCGCGACGCCTTACGCAGGGCCGACGGATCGGCCCCCGATCGAGCGCGGCCGGGTATGGCGTTGACCCTCACGGCTAACGTGACTAGTCTGTGGCTAATCGCGTTAGCCATTTTGATGGAGGACGACATGACCGAGCACCTGAGAATCGGCAAGAACACCATCGCCTTCGACGTGACCGGGGAGGGTCCCCTCGTCGTGCTGGCGCACGGTATCGGCGACAGCCGGCACTCCTACCGCTTCCTCGTGCCCGGCCTGGTGGCCGCCGGCTACCGGGTCGCGAACGTCGACATCCGCGGGTGCGGTGAGTCCAGCCTCGGCTGGGACGGTTACAGCCGCACCGACATCGCCGGAGATCTGGTCGCCGTCGTGCGTCACCTCGGCGGCCCGGCCGTGATCATCGGGCAGTCGATCAGCGGCGGCGCCGCGACCATCGCGGCCGCCACCGCGCCCGACGTGATCGGCGGAGTGATCGAGCTGGCTCCGTTCACCCGTGCGCAGCCGTTCGACCTGGGCGGGCTGATCCGGGTCAAGCGCTTCCGGACCGGGTACACGCGG
Organism: Streptomyces sp. MBT65; assembly: GCF_016612545.1. GTDB lineage: Bacteria > Actinomycetota > Actinomycetes > Streptomycetales > Streptomycetaceae > Streptomyces. The sequence continues at coordinate 23,586 of NZ_JAENRY010000057.1, forward strand.
ATGGCACAGGTCATCGTCCGCGGACGCCTGGCGGACTGGAAGAAGTACCTCGACGTGGCCTACCCGGCCAAGCCCGCCGACTGGGACAGCGAACTGGCCCGTATCGAGGCCACGTTGAGTGAGCCCGGCCGGATGAAGGCCCTTCAGGACATGTGCAAGTCCAAGCCCACCGACGCCGGCGCCCAGCTCGCCCACGTCACCTGCCCGGTCCTGGTCGTCGAAGGCAGCCTGGACCCCGACTGGGCCGACCCCCGCGCCGAAGGGGCGAAGATCATCGCCGACCTGCCCGCCGGCCTCGGCGAGCTCGCCGTGATCGACGGCGCCGGCCACTACCCGCACGCACAGACCCCCGACCAGGTCCTCGCGCTGGCCCTGCCGTTCCTGGCCAAGGCGGCCGGCCGTGCCTAGGGCCGGACTCACCGCCGCGGCGGTCACCGAAGCCGCCGCCGCCCTGGTCGACGAGGTCGGGTTCGACCAGCTCGGCATGGGCCTGGTCGCCGAACGGCTCGGGGTCAAGACCCCCTCGCTGTACAAGCACGTCACCGGCCAGACCGAACTCGCCCACCGGATCGCCATCCTGGCCATGAACCAGTGCGCCGACGCCATCCGCGACGCCATCCAGGGCCGGTCCGGCACCGAAGCCCTGGTCGGCGGCGCACAGGCGATGCGGACGTTCGTCAAGGACCACCACGGCCGATACGCCGCGGCCAACGCCGCCCGCCCGACCGGACCCGACGACCCCCTCATCGACGCCCTCAACCGGGTGGTCGACTCCTGGGCGGCCATGCTGCACGGCTACCGGATCGATCCCGACCAGCAGATCCACGCGCTGCGGATGCTGCGCACCGTCCTGCACGGATACGCGTCCCTGGAAGCGGCCGGCGGGTTCCGGTTCGCCACCGACGTCGACGACAGCTTCACCTGGATGATCGACTTCATCGACCACGGCCTGCGGGAGACCACGGCCTGCGGGAGACCACGGCCGCCGGCACCCACCGCGCCCCATCCCGCGGGGCCGCACCGGGCGTGACGCTCTGACCGCCGCGGACTGCGCTCCACGCCGGTCCCAGGCCCCACCGCCCACCGGTGGACACCCGCTCGCCGAATCCCCGCGCCTCCCGCGCCAGCCAGAAGTGGAAACCACCATGAAGCCGGTCCTCACCGCCGTCATCGACATCGACGCCACCCCGGAAGCGGTGTGGGACGTCCTCACCGACTTCGCCGCCTACGGCGAGTGGAGCACCTTCTCCGCAGCCGAGGGAACCGCTCAGGTGGGAAGCCGGCTCACGATGCGCATGCCGGGCATGACCTTCAGGCCCACGGTCACCGTCGCGACGCCCGGCCAGGAACTGCGGTGGGTCGGCACGCTCGGCATCAAGCAGCTGTTCCACGGCCGGCACTCGTTCGTCCTTTCTCCCAACCACGACGGCACCACCCGCCTGACCAACCACGAGGAATTCTCCGGAGCCCTGGTCACCCTGATCAGGCCCTTCCTCAGAACACCCAAAAAAGACGGGTACGCCGCCTTCAACACCGGCCTCAAGCAGCGGGTGGAAGCCCGCACCGAGCTCGGGCCGGGTGCGTGAGGTGCCGGTGGCCGGGGTGGCCGGGGTGGTCGCGGGGATCGGGACGGCCGCCGCGATTCCCTGCCCCAGACCCTCGCGGCTGCCGGTGAACTCCAGCGCGACCTCCGGTACGAACTGACCTACGAGGGGCTGCGGGCCGCCGAGGCGAAGGGCGACAAGGACGGGTGCGGCCCCGCCGTCACGGCCGCGAGGACCGATGCCTTGCGCACCGCGTAGCGGGAAGGGTGTCGCTCCATCACCGCCCCCGCCCGCGACCACGACGTCATCCGTACCGCCGTCGCTGACCTTCTGTCCCATTGCGCGGCCGCCGATCCGGGCTCCCCGGCCCGTGCGATCCTCGCCGATCCCGCCGACTTCATGGAGGCGGGGCCGGTGGAAGCCAGGCGGAGGCGGGCGGTCGATCCGACGATGGCCGGGCGGGAGGTCGAACTCCTCGGTGCGGCCGTGGAGTTGGTCCGATTGCTCGCGTGTGCGCCTGGGCATGGTGTTCCGTGCGACGAGGGGAACCGCGAGTCGGCGTGAACGCGTCACCGCGGACGAGGGTGACGGGCCAGGGCGCCGGACGGTGTCCTCGGCTGGGTTCCGAGGGCTGCGGGGCAGTGTGAGGGAACTTCGGGCACGTGGAGGAGAGGGGCGGTCGTCGGCTGTTGCCGGGGGCCGTCCGGGGCCGTTACGGCGGCGGGTTCTTGGCGGGGTCGCGGCGTCGCTGGCCGTGATCGCGCTGACGGCGTCGTGCAGTACCGGCTCGTCCGCACCGGATCGTCGTCCGTCCGCCGGGGCGCGTCCGCCCGTCGGCAGCGCGTCCGCGAGCGCGACGGCCGCGGAGAACTGCGATCCGCTGCGGTCATTGAAACCGTTGGCCCACATGCCGACGCCGGGCGGCGCGATGCCGAGCGGTACGGCGATGGCGCGGATCGTCAAACGCGGTCGGCTGATCGTCGGAGTGGACCAGAACACGTATCTCTTCGGCTATCGCAACTCCGACACCGGACAGCTGGACGGGCTCGACATCGACCTGGTGCGGGAGATCTCCCGGGCCCTGTTCGGGCGGCCGGACCGGGTGCAGTTCAAGACCGTGCCGTCCGCGCGGCGCATCGAGATACTACAACGCGGTCAGGTCGACCTCGTCGCCCACTCCATGACGATCACCTGCGAGCGCATGGAGCAGGTGCTGTTCAGCAGCGACTACCTCGACTCCGGCCAGCGCGTCCTCGTCACCGACTCCTCCCCGGTGAAGACCCTCGCCGATCTCGCCGGACAGAAGGTGTGCACGGCCCAGGGCACCACCTCACTGACCGAGCTGCGCCGCGCCCGCCCGGCGGTACGGCCGGTGGCCGTCGCCGACTGGACCGACTGCCTCCTCCAACTGCAACTGGGCGACGTGGCCGCCGTCTCGACCACCGACAACGTCCTCGCCGGGCTGAGCGCCCAGGACCCCGCCACCCGCATCACCGGACCGCGGTTCACCTACGAGCCGCACGGGATCGCCGTCTCGAAGTCGACACCGGAACTCGTCCGCTTCGTCAACGGGGTGCTCGCGCACCTGCGTGCCTCGGGCGCGCTCCGAGCCCTGCACGAACGGTGGTTGGGTCCGTACGGGAACTTCTATCCGCCCGCGCCGCGCTACCGCGACTGAGCATCTCCGTGTCCGCGCCTGCGTCCCCGTCCGCGCTCGATCCGGATCCGCCAGCCGGACCCGTCATGGGGTCCGGTGATCGCCAGCAGCGTTCCGGGGCTCAGGTCCAGCCGCTCGCCCCGGAGCCTGCCCGGCAGCCCGCCCTTGGTGTTGACCCAGTTCTGCCAGATGAGTTCGGAGGAGAGGGCGCGGACCGAGACCATGCCGGACCACTTGTGCCACGACTCGGTGATGACCCGCGCGGTGACGGACGGTCCCGTGTAGCGGAGCACCTTCCCGCCCGTGCCGGTGATGTCCCCGTCGAAGGTGTCCACCGCGTCGAGCGGGGTGGCGCGCAGCTCCCAGCCGCCGGCACCCCCGGTCTGGAGCAGCGTCGGCCCGGGACCGAGTCCGACGACCCCGCCCTCCTCGGCGCGGTGCTGATCGGCGAACAAGGTCACCTTGTAGTCGCGTGACTCGACGCGGACCTCCGCCTTGGAGGCGCTCCCCGTGTCGGCCAGGGAGCACAGCGCGAGCGCGGCCGGCGCCCCCGTGTGGGCGAGGACCTCCGCGCCGGTTCCCCGGGCGGTGTCCTCCAGCGGGCGGGCCGCGGACAACGGCACTACCCGCAGCCGCCATTCGCACCCGACGGCGTTGGCGACCTCGACCCGGCCCGCCGTCGCCCAGACCGCCGGGATGTCGTGGCCGTACAGGAACCTGGCACGGTCGTCGTTGCCGACGGGCCAGTAGGTCTGGTCGCCGAAGTCCGAGTGCAGCCGGAGGAACAGGCCCGTGGGGCGCGCGCTCTCGATCTTGGTGAACTCGAGGATCGCTCCTCCTCCCGACTCCGGCTCGGGCAGCTCGACCGTCTGGTTCCCGAGCCCCCGGCGGCAGAAGACGCCGCCGTCCTCGGGCTCGTCCCGCTCCAGCGGTGTGACGGAGATCGACCACCGCTCGGCCGCCTCGATCCGCAACCGCTGTGGTCCCGACAGACCCACCCGGTACTCCCAGGTGCGCGGCTCCTCCGTACGGCAGTGCTCGGACTCCAACTCCCGGGCCAGATCGGTGTCTTCACCACCGAGGAGACCGAGGAGGGTGAAGCTCCCCACATGGGCACGGTGGACCACCGTGGCCCAGCCCTGTGGTCCCTGGTAGTCCAGTTCCGCCGGTCCCGTGCCCTCGGCGGCCTCGGTGAACGGGCGCACGTCGGCCGTCATCGCACCCCCGCTCCCCGATGAAGGCCGTCGGCCGGCGTCCGGGTCGCGGAGGCGAGGAGGGCGAGCTTGTCGGCCGCGTCGGTGCCGGGGTCCGGGTGGTAGAGCACGAGGGTCTGGCCCGGGGAGCCGTCGATGCTCAGCCGCTCGCGGTTCAGACGGAGGCCGCCGACCTGGGGGTGGTCGATGTCCTTGGGCGCGGCCTCGCACGCCTGGACGTCGTGACGGGCCCAGAGCCGGCTGAACAGCGGGCTGGCGAGGGAGAGTTCACCGACCAGCTCGATGAACCGGGGGTCGTCGGTGTCGGTGCCGACCGACTTGCGGAAGGCGGCGACCATGCCCCCGACGGCGCTCTCCCAGTCCGGGTAGAGCGCCTGCTCGGCCGGGTCGAGGAACAGGGACCGCAGGCGATTGGCACCCGCCGCGAAGCGCGGGGAGAGCGCGGTCGCGAGGGAGTTGGCGGCCAGGACGTCGAAGCAGCGGCCCTCGACCAGCGCGGGGAGCGGGAGCGTCGCGAGGAGTTTGGTGATGCCCGGAGCGACGGTTTCCCTGCGGGGGCGGGGCCGGGGGCGCCGCCGTCGGGTTCCCCCGGCGCCCAGCCGCAGCAGGTGCGCCGTCGCGGCCTCGTCGAGCCGCAGCACCCGCGCGATGGACTCCAGGACCTGCACGGAGGGGTTGCGGTCGCGGCCCTGTTCCAGGCGCAGGTAGTAGTCGGCGCTGATGCCGGCGAGCAGCGCGACCTCCTCACGGCGCAGGCCCGGCACCCGCCGTACCCCGAAGGTGGGGACACCGGCCTGTTCGGGGGTGACGAGTTCGCGGCGGGCGCGCACGTACTCGCCCAGCGGGTTCGGTTCGTCGGCCATCTCCCGACTGTAGATCGGGCGGCCGGGTGCGCGCCTGGTCCTGTCACCCCCAGGGTCGGCGGGGCCCTGGCTGGGGTGCGGCCCGGGCGGCAGCGTGACCGGCGGCCGGCTCAAGGCGCGCCGATCGGCGGCGCGGGCCACCACCACGAGGAGCGATGTCCATGTCCACGTATCTACTGGTCCACGGCGCCTGGCACAGCGGGGAGTGCTGGGAGCGGGTGGTCCCGCCGCTGACGGCGGCCGGGCACCGGGTGTTCGCGCCCTCGCTGACCGGCCACGGCGACAAGGCGCATCTGCTCGGCCCCGAGGTCGGCCTCGACACCCATGTCGACGACGTCGTCGGACTGATCACCGAGGAGGACCTCACCGAGGTGGTGCTCGTGGGGCACAGCTACGCCGGGCTGGTCGTCTCGGCGGCGGCCGACCGGGTGCCGGACCGGATCGCCCACCTGGTCCACCTCGACGCGATGGTCCCCGAGGACGGCGAGAGCGCGATCGACATCATGCCCGTGACCCAGACCCTGATCGATCTCGCCGAGCGGTCCGGCACCGGCTGGCGGATTCCGCCGCTGCCCGAACTGCCGCCGCCCGCAGGCCTGTTCGGGGTCACGGACCCGGCGGACGTGGCCTGGCTGCGCACGCTGCTCTCGGACCAGTCGGCGCGCACGCTTCAGCAACCCGTCCGGCTGGGCAACCCCGCCGCGAACTCGATCCCCCGGACCCACATCCACTGCGTGGCCGACGAACCGGAGGGCTTCGAACGGCGCCCGGTCCCGGCGACCCAGCCCAACGGCACCCCGGCACAGGTGTGGGAACTGGAGACCGGCCACGACTGCATGGTCACCAAGCCGGCCGAACTGGCCGACCTGCTGCTCAAGTTGGGCGTCCAAACGATCTGAAAGAACAGCCGATACGGCGTTCCTACGACTCTTTCGGGCAGCCGTGGACCGTGTTCCGGGACCCGCGCGTGGCGCCGGTGACCTCCCGACACACTGGGCCTCGTGCCGGACACGACTCACCCGAACCCCGCGAACCTCGGGAATCTGCCGCCCGAGAGACATAGTTTCGTCGGGCGGCGCGCCGAACTCGCCCTGCTCAAGGCCGCGTTGGACCCGGAAGCGGCCCCTGGTCGACACCCGGACCCGTACCCGGTTGTCGGTCCGGCGGCCCGGCTGGTGAGCGTGGTCGGCGTCGGCGGGGTCGGCAAGACCCGGCTCGCCCTGCGCGCGGCGGCCGAGGTCCGGGACGCCTACCCGGACGGGGTCTGGCTGACCGAACTCTCGCCCCTGCGCGCCGTCGGGATAGTGGACCTCGCCGTCATGGAGACCCTCCGGCTCGCCGACCAGTCCACCCGCCCGGTCATCGACGTCATCGTCGAATGGGCCCACGGCAGAAGGCTGTTGCTCGTCCTCGACTCCTGTGAACACCTCCTCGCCGACTGCGCCAAGGTCGCCGCCGCCCTGCTGGCCCGGCTGCCCGACCTGCGTGTCCTCGTCACCAGCCGGGAACGCCTCGCGCTGCCCGGCGAGGAGGTGCTCCACCTCGAACCCCTGCCGGTGGACGGCGGCACGGTCGACAGTGGGGACACAGCCGCCGCCGGTGATGCCGTGACCCTGTTCGCCGAGCGGGCCGCAGCCGTCGGACGTCCGCTCGGGGACGGCGACGTGGCCGCCCGGGCGACCGCCGCCGCCGTCTGCCGTCGCCTCGACGGCATCCCCCTCGCCCTCGAACTCGCCGCCGCCCGCCTCGCCGACCTCACCCTCGACCAGCTCCACGCCCGGCTCGGTGAACGACTCGGGGAACGCCTGCCCGCACCCCCGGACGGGCCCGCGTCCTCCGACGCACCGTCCGCCCTGGACCTGTTGACCTCCTCCTCCGGTGAACACCCGCCCCGGCACCGGACCTTGCGTACCGCCATCGGCTGGAGCCATGAGCTCTGTGCCCCTCTCGAACGCCTGCTGTGGGCGCGGCTGTCCGTCTTCACCGGTGGCTTCTGCGCGGAGACCGTCCAACAGGTGTGCGCGGGCGGCCCGTTGGCCCCGGAGCGGATCCCCGGGCTGCTCGCCCGGCTCGTCGCCCAGTCCATCGTCCTGCCCGACCCGGTCATCTCGGCCCGCTACCGGATGCTCGACACCGTGCGCGAGTACGGCACCGACTGGCTGTACGCGCTCGGCGAGGAACGCGCCGTACGACGCAGGCATCGCGAGCACTACGCGCGGCTCGCGCACCAGGGCTGCGCCGAGTGGAACACCGGACGGCAAGTCGCCTGGTGCGAACGGGTGTTGACCGAACACGCCAATTTCCGGGCGGCCGTCGAGAGCGCGCTCGGCGAACCGGACCGGGCGGCGGCCGTGGAGATGGCGGGCCATGTCGGGTTCCTGTGGCGGCACTGCGGCTATCTCCGCGAGGCCCGGCACTGCCTCGACCAGGCCCTCGCCACCGACCCGCCGCCCGGCCACGGCCGCACCCTCGCCCTGTGGTCGCGCGGCGCGGTCGCCATCCTCCAGGGCGACCAGGAGGCGGCGGCCAACTGGGCGGTGCGCTGCGCCGACGCGGCCCGCGAACAGGGCTCCCCGGTCGCCATGGTCGCCGCCGTCTACCTCAGGGGCGGCCAACTGGCCCTCACCGGGCGGCAGGCCGAGGCGATCGACGTGCTCGCCGCCGCTCCCCGACTCCCCATACAGGACGACGCGTTCGGCGCCGCCCAGCTCCAGGCGCGGCTCGCGCTGTCCCTCGCGCATGTGCTGCGCGGCGAGTACGAACGCGGCCGCGAGGTCGCCGACGAGGTGCGGGGTGCCAGCCGGAAACAGGGGGAGTACTGGTGCGGGGCCTTCGCCGACTACCTCATCGCCCAGGCCGACCTGGCGTACGGCGACATACCGGCCGCGGTGCGCGGCGCCCGCACCTCCGTCGCGGGCCACGCCCTGCTGCACAACACCGTCGGCGCCGCCATGTCCCTCGACCTCCTGGCCGCCGCCGTCGTCACCACCGGCGACGCCCACCGCGCCGCCCGCCTCCTCGGTATCGGCACCCGCCTCTGGGAACTCACCGGCCGCGCCCAGATGGACTCCCCGGACCTCATCGCCACCCGCCGCACCTGCGAACTCCGCGTCCGCGAACACCTCGGCGACCTCGCGTACCAGCACGAGTACCGGACGGGCCTGGCCATGTCGTACGACGAGGCGATCGCGTACGCGACGGGTTGGTCGAGCGGTGAGTGACGCGAGTCGGTGACGAGGAGTCGGAGACGGGCAGTCGGTGACCGGGAGTCGGTGTCCTACACCGCCACGTACGTCACCGGATCGGTCCCCGTCACGACCTCCGCCTGCCCCAGCTTCACCAGGCGCCGCACATGCGCCTCCGCCTCGGACACCGCGATGTTCCGTGACTGGTAGGGGATTTGGGACCAGGGACGGTTCCACTCCATCCGCTCGGCGACCTGCCAGGCGGTGAGCGGCTCCGACAGGAGGGCGAGCAGGCCGGTCAGCCGGTCCTCGTGGTGGGCGAGCAACTCCCGTACGCGGCCAGGTGCGTCGGTGAAGGTGTGCTGGTGGGCCGGGAGGACCTCCGCGGGGGCGAGACGGCCGATGCGCTCCAGGGAGTCGAGGTAGTCGCCGAGCGGATCGGCGATCGTGGTGTCGTCCGGGTCCTCGTACAGGCCGATGTGCGGAGTGATCTCGGGGAGCAGGTGGTCGCCGGAGAACAGGCGGCCGTGGCCCGGGAGTTGGGCCGGGTGGTCCTCCTCCAGGTGCAGGCAGACATGTCCGGGCGTGTGACCCGGGGTCCAGATCGCGCGCAGCCTGCGGCCCGCCAGGTCGAGGAGTTCACCGGGGACGATCTCCCGGTCGGGCAGCGCGGGCGCGAGCCCCGGCACACTGCGCGGGCGGGCCGTGCGGAGCGGCGCGAGGTGCTCCTCGGGGGCACCGGCCGCCGTCAGCTTCGCGGTCATGTACGCCAGCCAGCGGCCCGGTTCGGTCGAACGGGCCCGCCGGACGATCGCCGTGTCCGCCGCGTGCATCGCCAGCCACGCCCCGGACGCCTCGCGCACCCGCCCCGACAGGCCGTGGTGGTCGGGGTGATGGTGCGTGATGACCACGCCGTGCACCTCGCCGACCTCCGTACCGCAGGCCGCGAGCCCCTCGACCAGCGTGTCCCACGACGTCGGGTCGTCCCAGCCCGTGTCGACCAGGACCGGCCCGCGGTCGGTGTCGACCACGTAGACGAGGGTGGTCCCAAGTGGGTTGTCGGGGATGGGGACTTCGATGGAACGAACACCGCCGCCGTGGTCGTGGACCTGCCCCGTGGACGTCATGGACTCCCCAATCGCCGCCTTCCGGCCACTATACGTGGACTCCATCGACCGGAACTGGTATTCAGTCTTCGTATCTGATGGAGCGTCAGACGGCGGTACCGGGGAGGCGTTCGGCCATGACAGAGCTCGTGGAACACCGACAGCTGTTCATCGGCGGGGAGTTGACCGACCCCCTGGGCACGGACGTCATCGAGGTGATCTCCCCGCACACGGAGGAGGTCATCGGACGCGTGCCGCACGCGTCGAAGGAGGACGTGGACCGCGCGGTCGCCGTGGCCCGTAAGGCCTTCGACGAAGGACCCTGGCCGCGTATGACCCTCGACGAACGGCTCGCGGTCGTCACCCGCATCAAGGACGCGATCGCCGTACGGTACGAGGAGATCGGCCGCGTCATCTCCTCCGAGAACGGGTCGCCGTACTCCTGGAGCATCCTCGGGCAGGCGCTCGGCGCGATGATGGTGTGGGACGCGGCGATCACCGTCGCGAAGGGCTTCACCTACGAGGAGTACCGCGACGGGGTGCTCGGCAAGATCCTCGTACGGCGAGAGCCGGTCGGGGTCGTGGCGGCCGTAGTCCCTTGGAACGTCCCGCAGTTCGTGGCCGCCGCCAAGCTCGCGCCCGCGCTGCTCGCCGGCTGCACGGTGATCCTGAAGCCGTCGCCCGAAACGCCCCTGGACGCCTATCTGTTGGGCGAGATAACGAAGGAGGCCGGGCTGCCGGACGGCGTCCTGTCGATCCTCCCCGCCGACCGCGAGGTCAGCGAGTACCTCGTCGGACACCCCGGCGTCGACAAGATCTCCTTCACCGGTTCGGTCGGGGCCGGCAAGCGCGTCATGGAGGTCGCCGCGCGTCATCTCACGCGCGTGACACTGGAGTTGGGCGGAAAGTCGGCGGCGATCGTCCTGCCCGACGCGGACATCACCACAACCGTCCCCGGCATCGTCTCCTCGGCCTGGATGAACAACGGCCAGGCGTGCGTCGCCCAGACCCGCATCCTCGTACCGCGCTCCCGCTACGACGAGTTCGCGGACGCGTTCGCGGCGGCGGCGAGCGCGCTGGTGGTCGGCGACCCGCTCGACCCGGCGACCCAGGTCGGCCCGCTGGTCGCCAAACGCCAGCAGCAGCGCAACCTCGACTACATCCGCATCGGCCAGGAGGAGGGCGCCAAGATCCTTACGGGCGGCGGCCGTCCACCCGGCCTGGACCGCGGCTGGTACGTCGAGCCGACCCTCTTCGGAGACGTCGACAACTCGATGCGCATCGCCCGCGAGGAGATCTTCGGCCCGGTCATCTGCCTTCTCCCGTACGGCGACGAGACCGAGGCCGTGAAGATCGCGAACGACTCCGACTACGGGCTGAGCGGCAGCGTCTGGACCGGTGATGTAGCCCACGGCATCGACATCGCCCGGCAGGTCCGCACCGGCACCTACAACGTCAACACCTTCAGCCTCGACATGCTCGGTCCCTTCGGCGGCTACAAGAACAGCGGTGTGGGGCGGGAGTTCGGGCCCGAGGGCTTCTCCGAGTTCCTCGAACACAAGATGATCCACCTGCCGGCCGGCTGGGAGGGGTGAACGGGCGATGGGGGACCGCTGGCAGGTAGAGGTCGACCGCTCCATCTGCATCGGCTCGGCCCAGTGCACCCACCAGGCCCCCGACCGCTTCCGCCTCGACTCGGCCATGCAGTCCCACCCGGTGGCCCCGGAGACCGACGCCAACGAGGAGATCCTCGCGGCGGCGGAGGGGTGCCCGGTGGAGGCCATCATGATCACGCTGTTGGGGAGCGGGGAGCCGGTGTTCCCGCCGGAGGAGTGACAGTCCCGGCTCAGTTCCTTGGGCCGGTGACCGTGGCCAGCCGCGCCTTGACGGTGTCGGCCTCCGGCATGCCGTGTTCGGTGTACAGGGTGAGTGCGCGCTCGTAGTGCTGGACGGCGGTGTCGGTGTCGTCACGCGCGACGTGCGCCTCGGCCAACCCGGCGTGGGCGCGGGCCTGTTGGCCCGGGTTGCCGATGTCCTCGGCGATGGCGAGGGCGTCGGTGTGGTGGGTGAGGGCGTCGGCGGGGCGGCCGGAGGCGCGGGCGGCCTCGCCCAGGCCGTTGAGGGCTCTGGCCTCGCCGTCGCGGTCGCCGTTCTGGGCGTAGAGGGCGAGCGCCCGGCGGTGGTACTCGGCGGCCTGCGTGTGCCGGTCGCGCAGCGAGTGCACGATGCCGAGGCCGTGCAGTGCCCCGGCCTCGCCGTACCGGTCGCCGGCCTCCCGCATCAGCGCGAGGGCCTGCTCCTGGTGTCCGGCGGCCTCGTCGAGCCGGTCGAGCCGGGTCTCGACCGTGCCGAGGTCCATGAGCGCGTGCGCCTCCAGGTAGCGGTTGCCGGTGCGGCGCAGCAGCGTCAGGGACTGCTGGAGATGGTCGGCGGCCGGGCCGTAACGGCCCAACTGCCCCTCCACATGGGCGAGATTCTTGAGGGCGATCGACTCGCCCGACGTGTCCTCGACGCTCCGGTACAGCAGCAGCGCCTGTTCGAGGTACTCGACGGCCGACCCGAACCGACCCAGCCGTTCGTCGACGAGGCCGAGGTTGACCAGCGCGCGGGCCTCACCGGTGGGGTCACCGGCCTGCCGGAACAGGGTCAACGCCTCCTGGAGATGCCGGCGGGCCGGTGGCCCGACTGGTAGTGGGCGGTCCCGATCCCGAGCAGCGCCCGGGCCTCGCCCGCCGGGTCGCCGATCAGCCGGGCGGCGTCCCGCGCGTGCCCGTGGATCGTGAGGCCGTCGGTGTGGTGACCGCTGATGAGATGCCGGTACAGGGTGAGCGAGAGCCGGATGGCGTGCGTGGGCCGCCCATGAGTGGCGGCGTGCGCGGACATCGCCGTCAGGCATGCCCGTTCGGCCCCCAGCCAGGCACGCGCGGCATCCGGATCGGACAGGTCGGGGACAGGGCCGGCGGTTTCGGGAGCGGCGGGACGCAAGTGGGCCTCGGCCGGGTGCAGTTGGTCCATGGCGGCGCCCGCGGTCGCGAGGTAGTGATCGAAGAGCCGGTCCAGCGCGGCCTCACGGTCCTCCGGGGAGTCCTGCGCGGAGGCGAGCCGGGCGGCGTAGGCGCGGAGGAGGTCGTGCATGCCGTAGCGGGGGGTGTTCGTGCGGTGGGCGAGTGGGGTGTGGGTGGGGGTCTGC
>NZ_JAENRY010000580.1 GCF_016612545.1 Streptomyces sp. MBT65
ATGCGGAGGGGTTCCGGGGGCGGGAGGCGCCGGCTCAGGGGGGCAAGTGAAATCGGAGAACGTCATCGCGTTGTGCGCTGTGCTCATCGCGTTGTGTTCCTTGAGCGTCTCGATCTACGAAGCCCGGGCGTCACGTCGCCACAATCGCAACTCAGTACGCCCCATCCTTCAGCTCCATCGGGTCTGGCACCACGGGAGCCGTACCGGTATCCGCCTCAGCAACTGCGGGCTGGGCCCCGCCATCGTGACCGGCAGCAGGGTGTGGGTCGACGGTGAGGAGATTGGGCCGTGGACGTCGGCGTGCGCGGCCCGGCTGAGCGACGGGTTGTCCGTCCGGCCGTCGTACTCGACGTTCAACGAGCAAGAAGTGTTCGCCGTGGACAGCGAGAAGTACCTGCTGAGCGTCCCGACGTACAGCCCGGAGGATCACGCGGACTTCAGGACCTTGATGCACAGCCGCATCAGGGTCGAGATCCGCTACGACTCGCTCCACGGCGGCGAAGGCTTCCGAGCGGTTCTGCTCCCCAATGACTGACAGCCGAGGCGGCCGAAATACCAGGCCGGCACCCGACCGGATAGCCGTTTCAGGACACCTCCCCTTCTGCCAGCAGGCGTACCAGCTCGATCCGTGAGCGGATGCCCAACCGGCTGAAGACGCCGCGCAGATGGTGGTCGATCGTGCGGGGGCTGAGGGCGAGGCGGACGGCTATCTCGCGGTTGGTGGCGCCGTCGGCGGCCATGCGGGCGACCATGAGTTGCTGGGCGGTCAGGCGGGCGGCGGGTGTGGGGAGGGCGGTGGCGGCCACCGGTGTGCCCAGGGCGCGGAGTTCGGCCCGGGCCTGGGCGGCGCAGTGCGGGGCGCCGAAGGACTCGAAGGCCTCCAGCGAGGTGTGCAGGCGGTCGCGGGCCTCGGTACGGCGGCGCAGTCGGCGCAGGGTGCCGCCCAACAGGAGTTCGGTGCGGGCCCGTTCGAAGTCACGGGTGCCGCGTGCGTGGAGGTCGAGGGCGCTGCGGTAGTGCTCGACGGCTTCGGCGCCGGGTGCGAGCAGGGCTCGGCAACGGGCGCTCAGGGCAAGGTCGTCGGGGCTGCGGACGGCACGTGCCCAGCGGTCGTAGTCGGCGTGGGCGGCACGGGCGACACGGGTGTCGCCGCTGCGGGCCGCGGCCTCGACGTAGTGCGGGGTGGCGAGGTGACGTATCGCCCGGTGTCCGTGGCCCGGGCCGAACCCGGCGAGCGCGCGCAGCCGGGCCGCGGCGGCGGCGAAGCGGCCACTGCTGAGGTCGAGGTAGGCGAGCGCCCACTGGGCGAGCGCGGCGGGCAGTCCCAGGCCCCGGCCGAGGGCGAACGAGCGGGCGGCGGCGGCCCGTTCGCGGCAGACGTCGCCGTCTCCGGTGAGCGCCGCGAACATGGCTAGCGCGGCCTGCAGATGGCAGGCGCCGTTGTCCTGCCCGGTGGCGTGGGCCTGCCACAGGGCGTCCGCGGCGGCCGTCTCGGCGGCCCTCGTATGTCCCGTCCAGAACTCGGCGTACGCCCGGAACTCCATCGCCTGCGCCACGACCACCGTCGCACCGCGCGCCCGGGCCGAGGCCGCCGCCCGCACGGTCGCGGTGGTGGCGCGGGTGTGGTCACCGAGCATCAACGCGGCGATCCCGGCATGGATGAGCAGGGTGGGGTCACCACCGGGCCCACATCTCCCGGCAGCGGCCTTCAGCAGATCCCGAGCGTCCTCGTACCGCCCCTCGAAAGCAGCGGCCAGTCCCCCGAGCGTCCCATGCGGCACGATCCCGACCCGAGAGGCAACGGCAGCCGCCTCCCGACACCGTCTCAGGTCCCCGGTGTAGACGGCGGCCTCAGTGGCCCGAGCGAGGAGGTGAACGGCGTGGTCGGGGGCGGGAGTTCGGG
>NZ_JAENRY010000581.1 GCF_016612545.1 Streptomyces sp. MBT65
GAGCGGGCGGCGGGGCGGGGTGCCGGTCGGCGGACGGCTCGGGGCGCAGCGGCGCGTCCTCGCCGACGGGCAGCCTGCGGGCCAGCCACAGCACGTCGAGGATCTGGTCGGCGTCCAGGTCGTGACCGCAGGCCGCCAGGACCCGCAGCGCCTCGCCGAACCGCTCGTCCTCGCCGCCCGCCACGGTCACATCGCCCCGGTCAACTGATGCAGTACGGCGTCGAGCAGCCCCTCCGCGTTCAGGTCGACGCCTCCGGTGCGCAGGAACACCGCGTTGAGCAGTTGGTCGGTGGCGAGTTCGCCCGGGGCGCGGCGGCGCAGGAACGCGTCGATCAGGTCGTCCGCCGCGCGCAGCGCCTCCTCGCCGAGGTGCGCCTCGACGATGGCCCGCAGCCGCTCCTTGTCCGGCACCGGCAACTGGAGCCGGATGCAGCGGCGCAGGAACGCGGGCGGGAAGTCCCGCTCGCCGTTGCTGGTGATGACGACGACGGGGAACTCCGCGCACTGGACGAGCCCCTGGTGCACCCGGACGGTGCCCCCGTGGTCGTAGGTCTGCACCTCGACGTCGGCCAGGTCCTCGGGGAGCCGGGTCAGTTCGGGGATGTCGAAGACGCCGTCCTCGAAGACGGTGAGCAGGTCGTTGGGGAGGTCGACGTCGCCCTTGTCCATCTCGTCGACGAGCAGACAGCGCGGGGTGGCCGAGGGCACCAGGGCGGTGCCGAGCGGGCCGAGCCGGACGAACGTGCCGATGGACGGCTCGCGTTCGCCCGCGTCCCGGCTGAGCGTGGTCTGCGCGCAGCCGGCCGATCGCGTCGTACTGGTAGAGCGCGTCCTTGACGGTGGAGCGGCTGTTGACCGGCCAGCGCAGCAGTTCGCCCAGCCGCAGCTCGTGCGCGACGGCGCGGGCCAGCGACGACTTGCCGGTGCCGGCCGGTCCGGTGACCAGCAGCGGACGGCGCAGATGCAGCGCCGCGTTGACGACGTCCGCGTGCTGCCGCTCGATCAGGTACGGCAGTTCGGGGCGCAGCGCCGGCACCGGTGTGAAGCGGCGCCACGGCGGGGCGGAGGGCAGCGCGACGGCCCTGGGCCAGTCCGCCTCGGGGGCCGATGTCATGCGCTCTCCTGTGGTTCGGTCAGCTGGAGTCGGGGCACGGTGCGGTCGGCGTCGGCCCAGGCGAGGACCGGACGGCCGGGGAACCCGGGCCGGTTGGCCAGCGCGTCCGCGCGGTAACTGCGCACCCCGTCGGGCAGTTCCCGGGTGGCGACCTCCGCCATGTGCTTGACGGCGTGCGACCGCCCGTCCGTACCGCGGTCCCACACCACCACGGGTATGCCCAGGACGAGACACGTCTGCACGATCCGGTCCCGCGCCGGACCCGGGGTCACGTCCACGGAGACGCGGACCGTGTCGAGTTGGTTGAGCAGCGTCGGGTAGAGCGAGTCCGGGTCGGTGGACTCGTCGACCAGGAACGTCCGCCCCGAGTCGAGCCGGCTCCACCGGGTGCGCCAGTGGGGCAGGAACCGCCCGTGCCGGCGCAGGAGTTCGGGGCAGTGCACGACCAGCGGGAACTCCACGCCGAGCACACCGGGCACCAGTTCGCCCGGCACCCGCGCCTTCCACTCGTCGACCGGCAGATCGAGGCTCTTGCGGTCCACGAGCACCTCGACCAGCGGCGGCCGGGCGTCGTCGGCGTCGGAGGTGAGGGAGGTGACGACCCGCAGCACCTCCCTGGCCGCCTCCGGCACCGAGTACGATCCGACGCTCTCGGCCGACACCCGGCGGGGCCCGGAGCCCTCGTCGCACCAGATGCCCAGCCGGTGCCGGCCGCGCTCGGCCCGGGTCACCTCCACCAGGACCCGCCCGCGCGTCGTACGGTCCCGGACCGAGCGGGCCCACACCTTGGCGTCCCAGCGCCGCTCGTCCAGGGCGGCCTGCGCGACACCCAGCCGCGAGGTCACCCCGTTCGCCCACAGGCGCAGTTCCGACTGCTGGGGTTCCACACAGAGCGCGGCGACGTACTCCATGACCCGCAGCAGCGCCGGCACCCTGGCCTCCCCGTCGGCGGAACGGCCGTCTCCGGGGTGTGCCTCCAACTGGTCGAGCAGCGCGCCGAGATCCTCGCCGTCCGGGAAGACCGCGAGATGCGGCAGCGCGGCCCGCACCGCCTCGGCCAGCCGCCCGTGCACCGCCGGGTCCAACAGCCGCAGCCGGGCGCGCAGTTCGACGTACTCCTGCGGGGACAGCAGCTTGGCGGAGCGGACCAGACCGGCCACGGCCAGGACGCGCCGGGAGGCGCCGCCGGGTTCGCGGCGCAGCACCGCGGCGAGCGCGGCCAGGGCCCGTGGATGGGCGAGCAGGAAGGAGGCGAACTCCTCGGGCGTGGGCGGTGTGACATCGCTGCTGTACCGGACTCCGCAGGCGCGGGCCAGCCGACGGCCGAACTCGACGCGGGCGTTCCCCGAGGGCAGCAGGTCCGCGACGAGGTCCGCCAGCACCCCGAACGCCGGGTCCTCGGGGTCCACGGGCTCGGGCGACAGTGCGTCCAGGGCGCCCAGCGGACGCAGCTCGGCCTCGACGCGCTGCCAGGGGATGGCCCAGCTGCGCCGGGTCATGTCCTGGGGGCTGTGCGGCAGTTGGGCGCCGGAGGCGGGGTCCCGGCTCGGCAGGAAGGCCCCGGCCACGAGCCCGACCACCGCGCGGTGGTGCGGGGACCACAGGGGGCCGCCGCTGTAACCGGGGCCCACGGCCATCCCGGTGGGCGCTCCGTCGACGTAGCCGACGGGACCGGCGAGCAGGGTGACGGTGAGGTCGGCGAACGTGGCGTCATGGCCGCTGCCGTGCCATGCCCGCACCTTCTGGTCCCGCGTCATCGCGGTCCTGCGCAACGGCGCGAGCCTGTCCCGGGCCGTCGCCTGGAGGCGCAGCACCGCCAGGTCGCCGAGCCAGGTGACGTCTCCGCCGCGCACCTCGTCGCCGTTCGGGGAGCGCGGCGGGATCCAGTGCTCGACCTGAGCGGGGTACCTGCGAGAGCCGAGCGCGTCGTGCAGTTCCAGGAAGAGCCACTCCCGTCCCGGGTCACGGGTGTCGAACAGCGTCCTGCCCAGCGCGTCGTTGACGACGTGCGCGCAGGTGAGCACCGTGTCGGGGCCGACGACCAGGCCCGCTCCCGAGGTCAGCCCGTCGATCTCCCGCCGCACGGTCACGACATGGCGGGAGGGATCGTCGTCCAGGGTTGTCCCGGCCATCAGGAACCAGCCCATGGCTCACCCCGGGCCCGGTGTCGCCGTGCCTCCGTCGGCCCGGGGCGGCTGCCATGTCGCGGTGACCGTGAGATGCGCCTGCCCGCCACCGCTCACGATCCCGAACTTCAGGTCGTGCCCGACCTGCACGCCGAAGGTCACACTCATCTCGCTCGGCGGCTCCGGTACGGCGTTGACGGTGCCGTGCACCTCCTGCAACAGGACGCCGAGCGGGGCCAGGGCACTGCGCAGGGCACCGGTCGCGAAGTCCGCGACGCCGCGCCGCCCGGTGGCCACCGGCACCGACGTCCCCATCCCCTCGGGGAGATCGTCGCCCCGCCCGGAGGCCGCGCCGGGAGGGGCGGGCGAGAGCAGGAACCGTACGGGCGTACCGTCGTCGAACTCTGACTGCATCGCGATGGCCACGCCAACATTGTGGACCAACAGGCCTCGTCGGACAGCGAGTTCACAGCTCCTGATCGTCGCTTTCGGTCGCTTCGTCGTCACAGGTCTGCACGGACCCTGTCCCGGTTTGCGACGAAACATGATCGTTCCTCTTTCCGTCACTACCGTCGCAAGCAGTACAGGGCGGTACCGGGTGGCGCGATGCGGGGGTTTCGTGATGAGCGACTGGGACGGTTTCGGGACGGGGCGTGGGCCGAGCGAGGAGCGGGGGCAGGCGGCCTGGTCGGTGTGGTCGACGGCGGAGACGCAGACCTCGCTGACCCCGCCGCCGTGGGTGTCGCCGCCGACTCCCGTCCCGGCCGCGGCTTCCGCTCCGGTTCCGGCTCCCGCGGCCGCTCCCGACCGACGGGCCTGGCGGGTGGTCCTCGGGGTCGTCGTCGCGGTCGTGCTGGGCGCGGGTGCCGGTGGTGGCTTCTGGTACGTCACGCACGGGCGCGTCGCCCACGACCATGTGGCCGCGAGTGGGAGCGCCGGCGGGAGCGGGAGTGCGACCGGTCCCGGATCGGCGTACCGCACCGCCAAGGACCCCACCGGCTACACCCTCGACATCCCCCGCGGCTGGACCCGCGTCCAACGGCAGGGCGCGAAGGCCCCGGTGGTCTCCTACGGCTCCCCGGACGGCACCCGGCGGCTGCAGATCTTCCGTGTTTCCGAGAACTCCCCGGCCGAGTCCCTCGACCTCGCCGAGAACGACCCCGGCTACGGCTTCGCCCGGCAGCCCGGATACCGCGTCCTCGGCCGCGCCTCCGGTCCCACCTGGGCCGAACTCACCTATCGCTACGACGACTTGGGCAACGGTGGCCGCCGGGTGATCGACCGCCGCTTCGAGGCGGCGGACGGCTCGCTCTACGCGATCCGGTCCAGCGGTCCGGAGTCCCTCGATCCCGCGCTGGTCCGTGCGCCGCTCACCACCGCGATCGGTTCCTTCTGTCCGACGGGGGCGAGTTGCGGGTAGACGCGGGGACCGGGGCGGCTGCTACTCCAACCCCCGCTTGCCCGGCGCCCAGAACGGCTTCGTGAGGACGGAACGCCGGTCCCAGCCCAACTCCCTTACGAGCACCTGCCGGACGGCCTGTACGGTACGGGCCTCCCCGGCGACATAGGCGATGCCGCCCGGCTCGGGGGCCAGGTCCTGTACCGCGTCCGGGAGTGAAGTCCCGCCTCTGGTCAGCCAGTTGAGGCGGTCGGAGTGGGGCAGCGGCAACCGGTCCGCGTCCGACTCCGTCTCCACGGCGCCCGAGATCCGCGCCCCCTCGGGCAGCGCGGCCAGCATCGCGCCGAAGGCGACGGAGGCCGTCTCCTCGCCGACGAAGACGTGGTGGGCGGCCTCGGGACGGAGGGTGAAGGTGCCCTCGGGCTTGCGCAGGCGCACCTGCTCACCGATGCCGACGCTCTTCCCCCAACGTGCCCCGGGTCCCCCCTCGGTGTGGTCCAGCACGCGCAACTCGACGGCGCCGGACGGGTCGTAGCGCCACACCGAGTATGTGCGCAGGGTCAGACCGCCGACCAGGACGCGCACCTGCTGGCCGGGGCGGACGTCGAGACCG
>NZ_JAENRY010000582.1 GCF_016612545.1 Streptomyces sp. MBT65
TCGCGGTGCTGGCGGCGCCTGTCGAAGGGGCGGTGGGGGTGGCGCTCGTCGGGGTCGGTGCGACGATCCTCGCGACGGACGTTCTCGACCACACCTTCCACGAGCACTGGAGCGAGGACATTCACGACCACGGGGTGGTAGGCGGTGTGTTGACCGGCGCGGGCCATGTGGCCACCGAGACCGGGGACGACGTCGTACGACTGGGGAAGGACATCTGGCATGGCGTCACGAGCATCTTCTGAGGCGCCCGCCGATGGCACGCCCATCCACATTCCGGCACTCCCGAAACTCGGCAGAACCTGGTACAAGCGCGGCGCGCTCTACTGGCTGTGCCGTGTCCGTACGACTGCTTTCCTGCTGGTCCTGATGGGCGCGGTCAGCTTTTTCGCGCTTGCCCTGTACCAGGGGTTCACCAGCGAGTGGTCGCCCACGGTGCGCCTCGTGTGGAACTGGGCCACGGGGGTCGCCTCCTGCGGGGCCCTCGGCTGGGGCTGGGTGACGCAGCGCAGGGAACACCGTAAAGCCCTGCTGGATCCGCCTACTCCCGCGCAGACCATCCAGGCCAAGCGCGACCACAACAGGCAGGCCCCCGCCAAAGCCTTCGCCGGCCGCTGGATGGTGCTGCTCCTGGTGCCTGTCCTCCCGGCCCTGGCCGCGTACACCGTCGGCTGGCTAGCCGCCTGGACCACCGTCCGCGAATACCCGAGCGAGGTCGGCGCCCGCCGCTGGCTCCAGGAGCACCCGACCGGAACATGATCCCGTCCGACGTCCCGAAACTGCCCGGACTCGGTACCACCTGGTACGAGCGCGGCTCGCGCTACTGGCTGCGCCGGGCCTCGGGCGCGCTCCTCTGGTTCGTCGTGCTCGCCTTCTTCTGCTACATCGCGCTCGCCCTCTACGGCGGCTTCCGCGCGAGCCCGCCATCGCCCGGCAGAGCTCGCCGGGCCAAACGGGACGAGGCTCGTCGTTCCACCGGACTGGCCGTCGCGGGGCGGGTCCTCTGGCTGGTCGCGGCACCGGTCGCTCCGGCGCTCGCGGCGGGCTGTGTCGGCTGGGTGGCGGCCGCTTTCGCCGTCCGCGAGTACCCCAGCGAGGTCGGTGCCCGCCGAGCCCTAGAGCGCGGCCGCAGCCTTCCGGGCCAGGAGAAACGCCTGTGGTGACGTCTCGTTGAGTTGCTCGTCCGGTTCACGGAACGTTCGTGAGCGGAGTGTGAATCCCGCCGTTTCCAGGAGTTCGGTCATCCGCTCCGGTCGTCGGCGTTCGAAGTCCAGGCGGACCGGGTGGCCGAAGGGGCGGTCGAGGGTGAGGGGATGGTCGCCGGACTGGAAGGCGAGGAGGAGGTGGGCGCCCGGGGCCAGGACGCGGTGGAACTCCGTGAAGAGGGACGGGAGTCGGTCCACGGGTGTGTGGATGGACGAGTACCAGGAGACGGCCCCCGCGAGCGCCCCGTCGGGGATGTCCAGGTCCAGCATCGAGCCCTGCCGGAAGCGCAGTCCCGGGTTCTCGCGGCGGGCGATCGCGAGCATCGACTCGGACAGGTCGAGGCCGAAGGCGTCCAGGCCGAGGGAGACGAGGTGCGCGGTGGTCCGGCCGGGGCCGCAGCCGAGGTCGGCCACCTGCCCGCCCCCGCCACGGTTCACCAGCTCGGCGAACGCGGCCTGCACCGTCCAGTCGCGCGGCCGTCCGCCGGGCTCACCCGCGAACATCTCCGCGTAGTCCTCGGCGATCGCGTCGTAGAAGATCCGGGTGGTCGTCACGAAGCCGGCTTCGGCGGAGGGCGTCGGAGGTGTCGGAGGTGTCGAGGGTGCCGGCGTCGATGTCATGGCCGGGGACCCTAGCGGCGGCCACTGACAACCGACCGGCCCGACCCCCACCGACCGGCCCGCCCCCCCAC
>NZ_JAENRY010000583.1 GCF_016612545.1 Streptomyces sp. MBT65
CCGGGGGGTCGGTGGTCCCTCCTCGTATGCGCGGTCTACAGGGGTTCGGGCAGGGGCGGCGGGGCCGCGGTGGTGCTCGTGCGGCCCGCGTGGAGGCCGTCGATGAGGGCGGCGTAGGAGGCGATCATGCGCGTACGGCTGAAGCGTTCGCGGCTGCGGGCGTGGGCCTGGGCGAACTCCGCGCGGCCGATGACCGCCTCGGTCCAGGCCGACGCGATGGCGTCCGGGTCGGGGGGTGTGACGATGCCGTGGCCGTCGACGATGGACGCGCTGTCGCCGACGTCGGTGGAGACGGGTACGGCCCCGCACATCATGCCCTCGATGAGGCACAGGGGCGCGGCCTCGCCGAAGGAGGACGTGAGCGCGACGACGTCGGACCCGGCGTAGACGGTCTCCATGTCCCGCCGTACGCCGAGGAGATGGAGCCGACCGCCGAGTCGTTCCCTCTCCTCCCCTTCCCCGAAGGCGGTGTCGATGTCGGCGGAGAGGGCGGGCTGGTCGACGGTCATGCCCGTGCCGCACATGAGGACGTGGCCGGCGGGTTCGCGGCGTAGCCACTCGTGGGCGGCGCGGAGGAAGAGCGGGATGTTCTTCATCGTGGCGTAGCGGGCGGCGAACACCACGACGGGTGCGGTGTCCGGAATGCCCAGGGAGGCGCGCAGCGCGAGCCGTCGGGCGGGATCGGGCCGGAAGCGGAACAGATCCACGCCGTTGGGGATGACGTGGAGGACCTCGGGCGGGATGCCGGCGGCCTGGTAGGCGTCGCGGGTGGACTCCGCGCAGCAGACGGCGGCGACGACCTTGCCGTCGGCGATGGCGGTCTTCAGTTCGTCGAGGGCGGCGCCCTGGTGTTCGGGGTCCGAACGGTGCAGGCACACGACGACGGGGCGGCGGGGCAGGCCCGCCTGGTTGAGCAGCGAGAGCGGCTGTTCCTTGAGCGACAGGACGACGTCCGCGTCGGCCAGGGCGCGGGCCGCGTCGGCCAGCTCGGGGCCGGTGAAGCCGTCGCTGACGGTGCCGTCCGGGTCCCGGTCGCCGCGGAAGCTGCGGCCGAGGGTGGAGACGCCGACGCCGGCCGCGGTCAGTTGTTGATAGCAGGCGTCGTTCTCCATGGCCTGCCGGGTTGCTTCTCGGTGGACCTCACCGTGGATGCTGAGCACCGTATGGTGCTGGCCGCCCTCCACCAGTCCCAGAACGACGTCGCTGTGGACGATTCGGGCTCCTCCGGAGAAGAAGCCTTCGTAGACCGACAGCACGTGCAGCTCGTGTCTAGCGCGCACACGACCACCCGCCTTGCGTATGAATCGAGCCATCCCCGTGAACAGCGGGTTAGCCGTTATGAGGCGGCACGGACATTTCGCATGAATGAACTGGGCGTCTCGTGTCTGAGTCCGGTTGGTTATCCCGGGGTCAATTGGTGGCGAGGCGGGCGCGGACGGTCTTACCGATGTCGCTCCGCGGAAACCGGTCGAGGGCTGCGGAGCCCCCGGAGACGACCAGAACCCCGCGCCCACCCTCCCCACCGGGCGCCTGGCTCACCACGGGGAACTCCAGTGCCGGGTCCGGTACGTCGATCGTCAGCGCGGAGTCCTTTTCTTCGTCTACGGCGACTCGCAGCCGGACCTCGTGTCCGGGGAGGGGCCCCCGGGGCGACTGTCTGCGGCCGGTTCTTCGGCACCGGCCGGATCGAACGGATCGGCTCCCACCGCGCGATCCGACTCACCACGACGGGCGGGACCGCCCTGCGAGACCGACTCGACCTGCACCGGGGCACGCTCGGCCTCGACCGGGAAACGCAGCTCCCGTGACTCGTTTCCGACGCCCTCTGTACGCCAACTCCCTTGCCGCCACAGCCCAGTTCGTAGACCTCAATCCCGCCCTACCCCCCTC
>NZ_JAENRY010000584.1 GCF_016612545.1 Streptomyces sp. MBT65
CGTGCCCGCCTCGGACGGGAACGCGCTCTCGATCATCACCTGGTAGCGGCGCATGTCCACGATGTGGTCGACGTGCTCGATGTCCACCGGGCACTGCTCCACGCACGCCCCGCAGGTCGTGCACGACCACAGGACGTCGGGGTCGATGACCCCGTTGTCTTCGAGAGTGCCGATCAGGGGGCGTTCGGCCTCAGCGAGGGCCGCGGCGGGGACGCCGGCGAGCTGTTCCCCGATGGCCTTCTCCTCGCCCTCCATGGACTTGCCGCCGCCGGCGAGCAGGTAGGGGGCCTTGGCGTGCGCGTGGTCCCGCAGCGACATGATCAGCAGCTTGGGGGAGAGCGGCTTGCCGGTGTTCCAGGCCGGGCACTGCGACTGGCAGCGCCCGCACTCCGTACACGTGGAGAAGTCCAGCAGGCCCTTCCAGGAGAACTGCTCGACCTGGGAGACACCGAACACGTCGTCGTCGCCGGGGTCGGTGAAGTCGATCGGCCGGCCGCCGGACGTCATCGGCAGCAGGGCGCCGAGCGCGGTGGCGCCGTCCGCGTTGCGCTTGAACCAGATGTTGGGGAACGCCAGGAAGCGGTGCCAGGCGATGCCCATGTCGGTGTTCAGCGAGACGGTGATCATCCAGACGTAGGAGGTGGTGATCTTCAGGCAGGCGACGAGGTAGACGAGGTTGTGCAGGGTGGCGGTGTCCATCTCCCGGAAGCGGGCGAGCAGCGGGTAGGAGACGAAGAAGGAGGCCTGGTAGCCGTCGACGTGGTGCAGGGCGCCCTCCAGGGCGTGCAGCACCACGATGCACACGCTGACGATGACGATGACGGTCTCGACGAAGTACGCCTGGCCGACGTTGGAGCCGGCGAAGCGGGACTTGCGCCCGGGCTTGTTCGGCCTGCTGAGCCGGCGGACCGCGATCAGGACCAGGATGCCCAGGGCGGTCATCGTGCCGAGGAACTCGACGAGGACGTTGTAGGGCGTCCACTCGCCGATCACCGGCAGCAGCCAGTCCGGCCGGAAGAGCTGGCCGGTGGCGTTGACGAGGGTGATGAGCAGGGCGTAGAAGCCGACCGCCACGAACCAGTGCGCGACGCCGATGACGCCCCAGCGGTTCATCCGGGTGTGGGCGGCGAACTCCCCGGCCAGCGTGACGCTGCGGCGCCAGGGACGGTCGGTGCGCCGGCCCGCGGGCACGTCCTGGCCCAGCCGGACGAAGCGGTAAATGCGTAAGAGGGCACGGCCGAACAGGGCGAAGCCGGCCCCGGTCAGGGCCAGCGACACGATGATCGCGACGAGTTGCATGAGTGGGCTCCTCGAACCGGCGAAAAACCGGTTACCAGTCGGTAACTTAGGTGTTCCGTCCGAGGCTACCCACTCCCCGTGCCGCGGCGCAGCCGCAATCGCGCCGCCGTGCCCGCCACGCCCGCCGTCCGGCAACTCCCGTTGCCGGACGGCGGGTTCACACGGGACGGACGCCGACGCGGGCGCGGGCGGCGGGCAGCGCGAGGACGGCGGGCGCGCGCGCCGGGGCGGGCGGCGGGGTCTCGGGGGCGGCCACCAGGATCGACTGCTGCAGCCGGCGCAGCCGGGGCGAGGGTTCCAGGCCCAGGTCCCGCACCAGGGTGGTGCGCAGCCGGTGGTAGACGTCGAGGGCCTCACCGCGCCGGCCGGAGCGGTGCAGGGCCAGCATGAACTGGGCGTGCAGGTTCTCGTGGGTGGCGTAGCGGCTGGTCAGCACGGTGAGTTCGGCGAGGAGCTCGCGGTGGCGGCCCAGGCGCAGGTCGGCCTCGATGCGCTGGTCCAGCGCGCACAGCCGGCTCTCCTCCAGCCGCCGGGCCTCCGTCTCCAGCCGGGCGCCGGCGGGCACGCCGGCGAAGGCCGGGCCGGTCCACAGCAGGAGCGCCTCGCGCAGCAGGCGGGAGGCGTCCTTGTGCTCGCCGGCGTCCATGGCGCGGTAGCCCATCCCCGCGAGGCGTTCGAACTCCCGCACGTCGCTGGTCCCGCCGCCGGAGACGAGCAGGTACCCGCCGGGCACGGTGGCCAGCACGTCCTTGGCACCGCGCCGCACGGCGCCGGCGCCGGTGTCGGGGCCGCGCAGGGCGACGGTGATGAGTTCGCGCAGTTGCAGGACGTAGGTCTGCAGGGTGGTGCGCACGCTGCGCGGCGGGCGGCCCGACCACAGTTCGTCGACCAGGGCCGACACCGGCACCACCCGGTCGGCGTGCAGTGCCAGCAGGGCCAGGACCTGCCGCGGCTTGGGTGCGGTCGGAGCGATCGACACCCCGTTCTCCCTGACATCCAATGTGCCCAGTACGTCGATCTGCACGCCGTCGCCCCCTCGGTGGGTGTGTGCTGCCTTCCGGTACCCCGAGTACAAAACAGGCCGGACGGTTTGTCAATACCAAACCGCTCATGCTGTTTTGTTGCATCGTGCAGCCGGACCGGCACCGCTCCCCCGGCGGCTTCCGGGGTGCCGCCGGGGGAGCGGTGCCGGTC
>NZ_JAENRY010000585.1 GCF_016612545.1 Streptomyces sp. MBT65
CCCGCACCCCCGCCGTCTCCATCGCGACCGCCCTCGTCTGCGCGACCCTCGCCGCGGCCACCGGCCCCCGCCCGGAACTCGTCGTCTGGCTGCTCGCCGCCCCCGTCGCCGTCCTCCTCGCCCTGGTCGACCTCCGGGTCCACCGCCTCCCCGACGTCCTCACCCTCCCGCTCGCCGCGGCCACCCTCGCCCTCCTCGGCATCGCGGCCGCCCTCCCCGCCGACGCGGGCTCCTGGCCCACCGCCCTCTACGGCGGTCTCGCCCTCGGCGCCACCTATGAACTCCTGTACCTCATCAACCCGGCCGGCATGGGCTTCGGCGACGTGAAACTCGCCCTCGGCCTCGGCACGGTCCTCGGCTGGTACGGCTGGCCGGTGCTCGTCACGGGCGCCTTCGCCGGGGTGCTGTACGGCGCGGTGTACGGCCTCGGCATGGTCGTCCTGCGCCGGGCGGGCCGCAAGACGGCGATCCCGCTGGGGCCGTTCATGCTCGGCGGGGCGCTCACGGGTCTTCTGCTGGGCGCGTTCGCGGTGTCGTGAGACGGTGGTGGGACCCGGTACCTGGGGGGTGACTGCGAACGAGGTGGTGCGGCCATGCGGAAGATCAGCCTGATGATGTC
Source organism: Streptomyces sp. MBT65 (assembly GCF_016612545.1). GTDB lineage: Bacteria > Actinomycetota > Actinomycetes > Streptomycetales > Streptomycetaceae > Streptomyces. Next base: position 620 of record NZ_JAENRY010000585.1, read on the forward strand.
CGTGTCCCTCGACGGCTTCATGGAGGGCGTCGACCGCGACATCAGCTGGCACGTGGTCGACGAGGAACTCCACCAGCACTTCAACGACACCCTCAGACCCCTGGGCGCCTTCGTCGACGGCCGGGTCACCCATGAGCTGATGGCCGCCTACTGGCCCACCGCCGACGCCGACCCGGACGCCTCCCCGGTCACCGCCGAGTTCGCCGCCATCTGGCGGGACAAGCCGAAGATCGTGTACTCACGGACCCTGCCCAGCGGCCCCGCCGAGTGGAACACGACCATCGTGTCCGAGGTCGTCCCCGAGGAGGTACGGGCCCTGAAGGCACAGCCCGGCGGCGACCTCGGCCTCGGCGGCGCGGACCTCGCGGCCACGTTCCTCCGCCACGACCTCGTCGACGAGATCAAGGTGTACGTCCACCCGGTCCTCATCGGCAGCGGCAGACGCATGTTCCTCACCGACGAAACCGACACCCACAGCGATACGGCCACCGCCACCGCCACGGACACCCGCACCGCACTCCGCCTCGTCGAGTCCCGCGCGTTCGGCAACGGGGTCGTGCTGCTGCGCTACGAGCGGGCGCGCCCCGACTCAGGGGCCCGGTAAAGCTGTTGTCCACCCCGCCCCCACCAGGTAGGAAGAGATCCATGACCGGACTCGGCGCTGTGTTCCGCCCTCAACTGCCCCCCGAGCGACTGCGCGAGGTGGTCCGACTGGCCGACGCCTCGGGGCTCGAGGAGCTCTGGCTGTGGGAGGACTGCTTCCGCGAGGGCGGGATCTCGGCCGCGGCCGCCGCACTCGCGTGGAGCGAGCGGGTACGGGTCGGGGTGGGTCTGCTGCCGGTCCCGCTGCGGAACGTCGCCATCACGGCGATGGAGGCGGCGACGCTGTACCGGCTGTTCCCGGGGCGCGCGATCCTCGGCGTCGGACACGGCGTCCAGGACTGGATGGGCCAGGTCGGCGCCCGCGTCGAGTCCCCGGTGACCCTGCTGCGCGAGCATCTCGACGCGCTGCGCGCCCTGTTGCGCGGGGAGCGCCTCACGACCGACGGCCGGTACGTCAAGCTCGACGACGTCGGCCTCGACTGGCCGCCGGCCGGCCCCGTCGAGATCCTCGCCGGCGCCACCGGCCCCCGCACCCTCCGCCTCTCCGGCGCGGCGGCCGACGGCACGATCCTCACGTCGAGCACGTCACCCGACGGCGTCCGACGGGCCCGCCGACTCATCGACGAGGGGCGCGAGTCGGCCGCCGCGCCGGAGAGGCG
>NZ_JAENRY010000586.1 GCF_016612545.1 Streptomyces sp. MBT65
GGGTGGTGCGGTGTGTTTTGGTCTGCCGGGGCGGGGCCTTGCGCGGTAAGATCCGGACTGGACGGTTTTTATTGGGTCTTCGGGCCCGTCGGACACAGCGGACCGGGGGCGGCGATGCAGGACCGGGCGATCCTCACCCGTCAGGCGATCCTCGCCGCGGCGGCCGGGGTCTTCGAGGAACGCGGCTACCGGGCCGCGACGATCAGCGAGATCCTCGCCCGGGCGGGGGTGACCCGGGGTGCGCTCTACTTCCATTTCCCCTCCAAGGAGGATCTGGCGGAGGGGGTGATCCGCGAGCAGGACGGCCGGCTGCCCGCGGAGGTCCCCGCGTGCGCCGTCCAGCAGCTGGTGGACGGCGTGGTGCTGCACGCCCACCGGCTGCGCACCGACCCGGTGGTCCGGGCCGGTGCGCGCCTCGCGCTCGACCAGCAGGCCGAGGGGCTGGACCGCGGGGGTTCCTTCCGGCGCTGGGGCGAGGTCGGCACCGGCCTGCTGGAGCAGGCGCGCGAGCGCGGCGAGCTGCTGCCGCACGTGGTGCCGACCCAGACCGCGGGCGTCCTGGTGGGGGCCTTCGCCGGGGTCCAGGCCCTGTCCCGGTCCCTGTCCGGCTACCAGGACCTGCCGCGCCGGGTCACCGGCCTGCTGCGGCACGTGCTGCCGTCCGTCGTGATCCCCCCGGTGCTGGCCGCCGTCGACCTCTCCGAGACCCGGGGCGCCTGGGTCCAGGGACAGCTGCACGACACCGGCGGCGTGCCGGGGCCCGCGCCCCTCACCTGACCGCGCCCACGCCCCGCGCCGCATCCCCCACACCCGCGTCCGTGCCGGTGTCCGTGTGCGGTCGTCGCGTCGTGGTGCCGGAGGCCGCCCCGCTCCTGCTCCCGGTGCCGGTGCCGGGGGCCGTCGCGGTGCCGGTGCCGGGCTGTTCCTGCTGCCGGCCGCCGTCCTGGCGGAAGTAGGCGCCGAGGGCGGGGGCGAGGGGGCCGGCGCCGGCCGCCCAGGCGACGTATCCGTCCGGCCGCACCAGGACCGCCCCGCCCGGCAGGGCGGCCGGCGCCTGGACGTGCACCACCCGCAGCAGCCCGGCCCACGGCCGTGCCTGCGCCTCCCAGCGGCCGCTGCCGGCCGCCTCGGACAGCAGGAGCAGCGGCCGGCCGGCGGCCAGCAGGCCGATGACGTCGGTACGGCCCCGGGCGGTGACCAGTTCGGTGTTGGGCAGGAACCGTCCCTCCCAGGGCGAGGGATCGGCGGCGCGCGCGGGCAGCACCGTGTCCTGGGCGCTGACCATCGAGGCCAGCACCCCGCCCTCGCCCCCGTTCCCGCCCTGGCCGCTCCGGGCCAGCAGTTCGCCGAACAGGGTGCGCAGCGGGTCCAGGCCGGTGTCGGGGCGCATGAGGGCGAGCTGGGCGCGGGTGTTGTCGATGACCCGCTGCGCGGCGGGACGCCGTTCCTGGTCGTAGGTGTCCAGCAGGCCCGGCGCGGCGGCGCCGCGGACGGCCAGGGCCAGTTTCCAGCCGAGGTTGAGGGCGTCCAGCACCCCGGCGCTCAGCCCCTGGCCGCCGATCGGGAAGTGGACATGGGCCGCGTCCCCCGCCAGCAGGATCCGCCCCGCCCGGTAGGAGCGGGTGATACGGCTGAAGTCGCTGAACCGGCTCAGCCACCGCGCCCGCCCCATCGCGACCTCCCGCCCGGTGATCCAGGCGACCTCCCGGCGCAGTTCCTCCAGCGTGGGCGCCGCCTGCCGCCCGGGGTGCGCACCCGAGCAGTTCAGGGTCCGCAGACGGACCGCGCCGGAGGGGACACCCCCGCCGCCCGCGCCCCCGACCCCGGTTC
>NZ_JAENRY010000587.1 GCF_016612545.1 Streptomyces sp. MBT65
AACACCGCCGGCAAGGCCGTCGTCGCCGCCCACCGGGACGACGGCCTTGCCGGCGGTGTTGCCGATGCCGACGGGGGTGGCGGGGTCCTGCGACTCGTCGTCGGGGTCCAGGCCGAACGCGGTCATCGCCATCCGCATGACGGGGGCCCGTTCCTCGAACACGGCCTTCACGACCTGGTAGGAGGCGTGCAGGCCGGCGATGTTCTTGTTGCGGTTGGTGGCGGACTCGGCGGCGGGCCGGCGGGCGATGCGGGAGTGCACGCCCCGGGCGGTGGGGTGGTAGGGCGCCAGCGCGTCGAACCAGGCCGTCTGGAACTGGAGGGTGATCCAGGTGTAGACGGGGGTGTCCCCCGGGGCGATGGCCTCGGCCGGGGGGAAACCGCCGCCGCCGTTGGTGGTGATCAGGTCGCGGATGAAGTTGCCGTTGTCGAAGTCGAAGGCGACCTTCGGAGCGGCCGCGGCGGCCGGGGCGGCGGGCGATGCGGGTGAATGGCCGGACGTCGTCATGGGTCGTGTCCTTTTCCTGAATGAGGGCGCTGCGGTCCCGGGGGCGGAATCCGGAATTCTGTGTTCTGGGCTCGGGGGTTCGGGGGCGGGCCTGCCGTGGCGGAGATCCGGCCGGCCGCTGGTGGCCTGTGGCGTGCATTCCGTCCGGGAATCCCGCATTTCACCCCATGGAGAGTAACCGCGGCCGCTCGAGGCCCGGTGGAAATTCGCTGCATTTACCGGTCCGCCATAACGCGGAGTGGAAAGACTAGCCAATATCTTGACAAGCCGAGTTTCCGGCGCCGATGCTTTCATGGAGCGGCATGAACATTGACATCGGTATTGATATTGATGTGGACATCGATGACGTCGACGGTGACACTGGAGGAATACGGATGACCGGGACAGCGGAGCTGGAAAGTCTTTACTCCGTCATGGAGGAAACGGCCGGGCTGCTGGACATAAATCCCTCGCGCGACGCGGTGTGGCCCATCCTGGCCGCCTACGCACCCTTCATTCCGCAGGCCGTGATCGCTTTCCGGGTGGCGACGCGGGACACGGGTGACCTCGACTGCCGTTTCACGGCGTTCCCCCGGGGCTTCGACCCGTACGCCCACGCGGTGTCGCACTCGCTGACCGACAAGACGGACCACCCCGTCGGATCCCTGCTGGCCGATCTCGAGGAGCGGTTCCCGATCCCCTGCCACGGCGCGGACTTCGGGCTCGTCGGCGGCTTCAAGAAGACCTGGACGTTCTTCCCGGTCGAGAACCTGCAGAAGCTGTCGGATCTCGCCGAGGTCCCGTCCATGCCGCAGAGCCTGGGCGCCAACCGCGACTTCTACGCCCGCTACGGCCTGGACGACAAGATCAGCATGGTCGGGATCGACTACCCGAGCAGGACCATCAACGTCTACTTCCTCGGGGCACCCGCCGCCTGCCGCGAGGAGGCGACCGTGCGCGCCATGATGCGCGACATCGGGCTGCCGGAGCCGAGCGCGGCGATGCTGGCCCACGCCCGGCAGGCCGGCGGCATCTACACGACCCTGAGCTGGGACTCCCCCGCGATCCAGCGGATCACCTTCGCCGCGCTGCTGCCCGACGTCCGGGAGCTTCCCGCGCGCTTCGACGTCGACCCGCGGGTGGGCAGGTTCGCGCTGAACGCTCCCCACACCTACGGCCCGGTCGGCAAGGGCCTGTACAACGTGGCGTCGTACGCCGGCGGGGAGTACTTCAAGCTCCAGACGTACTACCAGATCAGTGCGGGCTCGGTGGAGGCGAAGGGGCTGCTCGGCCGTACCTGACCGCGGCACCGGCGCACGGAACGGGCCCCGCCCCCCTTTGACCTGGGGGGCGGGGCCCGTTCCGTGCGCTCACACCGTCTGTCCGGGTGCGGGGGACGGCAGCGGGCGGGGAACCGTGCGCGGGCCGGGCCGGTGGCGGCGGCTGCGGGCGCGCAGTGCGCGTACGGCCGGCAGGCACAGCGCGAGGGGCACGGCCAGGACGGTCAGGACCGTGCCCAGGCTCCAGCCCGCCTGGGCCATCAGGCCGCCCGCCAGGCCGCCGAGCACGGGACCCAGCTTGCCCGCGCTGTTGGCCCAGCCGATCCCGGTGGCGCGCAGGGAGGGCGGGTAGGCGAGCGCGGCGATCACCTGCAGCGCGGAGTTGGCCGCCGGCAGGCACAGTCCCAGGACGAACGCCCCGGCCAGCAGCGCGGCGAACTGTCCCGCCCACAGGCCGGCGGCCGCCAGGCCCAGCACGCCCGCCGCCCACAGGCCGGCCAGCACCCCGAACCGGTCGAAGCGCTTGAGGACGAAGGAGACCGTGAGCTGTCCCGCCAGGCCGCCCCACCCGAAGGCCGCGACGGCCACACCGGCCTGAGCGGACGTCAGGCCGGTGCGTTCGGCCAGCAGCGGCAGATAGCTGAGGATCAGGCCCACGGCGCCCAGCCCGGTCAGGAAGCACAGCCACAGCAGGACGGTGGTGCGGGTGCTCTCCCCCGACAGCACGGCCCGCGAGGCGGGCGGCCCGGGCGGCGCGGCGCGCTCCAGGTCCACACCGGACAGGTCCCGCTCCCCGGTGGCGCTGCGCAGCGCCCCGCGGATGTCGGCGGCGGGCCGGCCGCGGGCGGCGAGCACGCCCACCGACTCCGGGACGAGCACGGCCAGCGCGGGGATCAGCGGGAGCGGGAGCAGCCCGCACACCAGCAGCAGTACGGGCCAGCCGTGGGCGGGGATCAGCAGCGAGGAGAGGATGCCGCCGGCGGTGGTGCCCGCGGTCACCCCGGCGAAGGCCAGCGCGACCGTCTGGGCCCGGCGCCCTGCGGGGGTCCAGTCCGCGACCAGGGCCATCATCGTCGGCAGTACCGCGCCCAGCCCCAGACAGGCCACGATCCGTACGGCGGCGAA
>NZ_JAENRY010000588.1 GCF_016612545.1 Streptomyces sp. MBT65
CTCCTACCCACCCGCCCTCTTCGACGCCATAGAAGAACTCGCCGCCCACCCCCTCGCCGGCGCCCGTGTCGCGGACGTCGGAGCAGGCACCGGCATCGCGACCGCCCTCCTGCACGCCCGTGGCGCCGATGTGATCGCGATCGAACCCGGCGACGGCATGGCGACCCAGTTCCGCCGCACCCTCCCCGACGTCCCGCTCGTCCGGGGCAGCGGCGACGCCCTCCCCCTCACCGACAACTGCGCCGACTTCCTCACCTACGCCCAGGCCTGGCACTGGACCAACCCCGCCGAGTCGGTCCCGGAAGCGCTCCGCGTACTGCGCCCGGGCGGCGCACTCGCCCTGTGGTGGAACACCAGCGCTGTCGACGTCCCGTGGATCGCCGAGCAGGCGGAACGCATCAGGATCCACTTCGGCATCGACCCCGTCGTCGAGCAGAACGGCAGCGGCCTGCGCACCGCCCTCGCCGACCCCACCGGCAAACTCGACTTCACCCACCGAAGGGTCCGCTGGAGCCGCCACATCCCAATCGACACCCACCTGGCCAACATCAGCAGCCACTCGGTCTTCCTGGTCCAGGACGAACAGACCACCAACACCTTCCTCACCGAGGAGCGCCACCACCTGCTCACGGCGTTCCCCGACGCCACGGTGAAGGAGACCTACGTCGTGGAACTCGTCGTAGCGCTCGCACCGTGACCCCGTGACCCCGTGACGGCATGACAGCCCCAACGCCAGACCTCCCCACTACTCCAGCCACAGGCCTGCCGACTGCCCCAACGACGGGAATGCCAGCTGCCCCAGCGGCACGCCCTCCGACCGCCGAGAGGTCAACCGTTGGTCGCCCCGACGGTCAACCTCTGACCCTCCCGGGGGCAACCGCTGGTTGCGCCGACGGCCAACCTCTGGCGGCCCTAGTGCCGCGTTCTGCGGGGAGCCTGGGCGGTGCAGCTTCCGACAGCGCGGGCGGCGGTCATCCTCCGATGAGTCCGGCTGCGTGACCTCAGGCGGCCCGAGCGGTCAACCCCGGGTTGTCTGAGCCGCGCTGCTTCCGACGGCCCTAGTGCCGCGTTCACCAGGCAGCCCGGGCGGTGCAGCTCCCGCCAGCCCGGGCAGCGGTCAACCTCCAACAGCCCCAGCCGCACAGTTTGCGGCGGCCCTAGTGGTGCGATCTGCGGGAAGCTCCGGCGATGCAGCCTCCGACAGGCCGCCCGACGACCACCCTCAGATAACTCCCGCGGCGTAACCTCCGCCGGGCCGAGCGGTCAACCGCCGGTTGCCCGGGCCGAATTGCTTCCGACGGCCCCAGCGGCACGCCCTCTGGCGGCCCGAGCGGTCAGCCCCCGGTTGGCCCGAGCCGCACTGCCTCCGGCGGCCCTATTGGTGCGTTCTGCGGGGAGCTTGGGCGGTGCAGCCTCCGACAGCTCGCTCGACGGCCACGCTCCGATGACTCCAGCGGCGCGCCCTCCGGCGACCCCGAGCGGTAAGCCCCTGGTTGCCCGGCCGCACCGCCTCCGAGGGCCCCACAGCCGCGTTCTCCGCGGAGCCCCGGCGGTACAGGTACACCCTCCGACAGCCCGCCCGACGGCCACCCTCCGATGACCCCAGCGGCGCGACCTGGCGGCCCAAGCGGTCAACCGCTGTCGGACCCCAGCCGCCCAGCTTCCGACAACCTCAGCAGCGCGACCTCCGGCGACCCGGCGCCACAACCACCAACTGCCAGGCGCTCGCCCTCAGACGCCCTCACCCTCACCCTCGCCCCCACCAACTCGTCACATCCCCTTGACCGCAACCACCCCCGCACCACGTCCGTCGACC
>NZ_JAENRY010000589.1 GCF_016612545.1 Streptomyces sp. MBT65
TCTGACGGAACGGGCCCCTACGAATGTGACAGCCCTGATTGTGAGCTGGCTCTCGTGGGGTGGTGGGGGGCGGGGGTGGGGGTGCGGCTGGTTCGACCCACTCTTTGCCCTCGGCTCCTCGTGATCTGTTCGTCGAAGAGGGTGACGAGTCGGAGGGCCCGGCGGGTGGTTCGGCGGGGTCGGTCTGACCTTGCCCTCCAACTACCCTACGTTGACGGAATGTTGACCGGTGTATGGCACAGCATTGGTGAACCCCGGCTATACGTTCGGCCCCATGCCACCACTCCCCCCACACCCCCAGCGGGCGGCACGTCAGACCCCGCTCCCCGTGCTCCCGTATCGCAAGCCCACCAAGGGCCGTGACTACTGGGTGCTGAACGACGTGCTCCCGGACGTGGACGCCGTACGGGAACGGTGTCTCGCCAAGGACGACTGGGTGAAGGGGTATCCGTACACGTCGGAGACCTGGCCGGGGCTGCGCACCATGCCGGGGCTGGAGCCGGCCGAGTTGGGGCGGATCGAGCGGCTGGTCAAACAGGCCACCGGGGCCAAGGAGTTGTGGGTGCAGAAGGCGCCCGGCGGCGGGACGCTCAACCACAACTGCATCCAGGTCGTGGGGAAGGGCGAGAGCGAGCCCCGGCCGCACACCGACTCCCGCGCCCTGTGCCGGTACGCCGCCGTGCTGTATCTCAACCCCTCCGTGCCGAAGGGCTGCGGGACCAGTTTCTACCGGCAGCACCTGCCCGGCGGACGGCTCGGCGGCAACGTCGTCCAGGCCCCGCACAACAACCTCGTCGACGCACTGGGGACGCGGTTCGTGGCGCCGGACGCCTTCGAGGAGGACGTGCGTGTGCCGCACAAGTACAACAGCCTGCTGCTCTACCACGCCAACCTCGTGCACAGCGCGACCGACTACCACGGCAGCACGCTGGAGGAGAAGCGGATGACCGCCGTCTTCTTCTGGATGGCCTGACCCCGCCAACACCCCGGCAGGAATGGGGACTTACTGCCGCTGTCGCTTCTCCGCCAGGGCGGCTCCATCCCCCTGTGCAACGTCCTCGCCGAGACCTACCCCCGCGCCGAGATCATCCTCATGGGCGTCGAGGAACCCCGCTGCCTCGTCCACGCCCCGAACGAGAGCGTCGACCCGTCGGAGATCGAGCACATGGCACACGTAGAGGCGCTGTTTCTACGGGAGTTCGCGGAGGCGCGGGGCAACTGACGGACGTGGTAAGGGAGTTCACGGGGCCGCGGGGCGGGGCGGGCGGGTGAGGAACAGCCACGCGCACAGGCCGAGGGCCGCGAGGAATCCGCAGAGCAGGATGGCGACGACGGCCCCGACCGGTACGGAGCAGCCCGTGTCGGCGACCCCCATCGTCGTCACGACGCCCAGCAGGCACAGGGTCACGACCGACAGTCCGCCCACCGCGATCGTCCGGGTGCCCCCGCCGCCGGTCACCCGGATCCCGTCCAGACCGGGACGGCCGTAGGCCGCGAAGCCGAGGACGGACACGGCGAGCACCAAGGTCAGCAGCAGCGCGATGAGCGCGCCCAGCCAGCCGGGTGCCCGCCCGTCGTGGGCCGCCTTGCCGTAGGCGTACGCGCCGTCGCACAGGAGCGCGAAGATCGGCAGGGGCGCGCACTGGCCGAGCAGGCGCCGTGCGTAGTGGACGGGGTCGTAGGGGAGCACGCCCTCGATGAGCAGGACGGCGGCGAAGATGAGCAGCGCTCCGGCGACGCAGAAGCCGACGCCGGCCGGGCGCTGTTCGAGCACGAGATGGCCGGCGTCGGCTTCTGCGTCGC
>NZ_JAENRY010000058.1 GCF_016612545.1 Streptomyces sp. MBT65
GTATCCCCGAGGGGCGGCTCGCGCAGGCCGAGGGGGAGGGGCGGCTCGGGGTCGCCCTGTCGATCCGGGGGCGGCTGCGGGACCTCGGGGGCAGCGCGGAGCTGGTCTCGATTCCCGGGCAGGGCACGGAAGTCGAACTGAAGGTACCGAAGGCACGGGGGAAGGCGGGGACACGATGAGTGAGCAGCGGAGCCCGATCAGGGTCATGGTGGTCGACGACCACCCGATGTGGCGCGACGCCGTCGCCCGCGACCTGGCCGAGGCCGGTTTCGACGTGGTCGCCACCGCCGGGGACGGCGAGCAGGCGGTACGCCGGGCGCGGGCCGCCGCCCCCGACGTCCTCGTCCTCGACCTGAACCTGCCGGCGCTGCCCGGGGTCCAGGTCTGCAAGGAACTGGTGGGCGCCAACCCGGCGTTGCGCGTCCTGGTCCTCTCCGCGAGCGGTGAGCACGCCGACGTACTGGAGGCGGTGAAGTCCGGCGCGACCGGCTATCTGCTCAAGTCGGCTTCCACGGNACCGGCGGCTGGCCTCCGACCCGGCACCCGCGTCGGGCAGCGACGAGCCCAAGGCGCCCCAACTCACCGACAGGGAAACCGAAGTACTGCGCCTGGTCGCCAAGGGCCTGAGCTACAAGCAGATCGCCGAACGCCTGGTCATCTCGCACCGCACGGTCCAGAACCACGTCCAGAACACCCTGGGCAAGCTCCAGTTGCACAACCGGGTGGAGCTGGTGCGGTACGCGATCGAGCGCGGCCTGGACGACGCGTAGCCGGACCGGTAGATCAACTCCCCGACAATTCAACGGAATTGATCACGGAACTCGCATCGGAATTGACCTTCCCGCCCATCCCTCTGTGACCTGGATCACCATTAGCGTGGCTGTCACAGGAAACTGCGGCGAAGGGAATTTTCCATGCGCGTCGGAGTACTGACCGGAGGCGGCGACTGCCCCGGACTCAACGCCGTCATCCGGGGCATCGTCCGCAAGGGCGTCCAGGAGTTCGGCTACGACTTCGTCGGCTACCGGGACGGCTGGCGAGGTCCGCTCGAAGGTGACACCGTCCGTCTCGACATCCCCGCCGTGCGCGGCATCCTGCCCCGCGGCGGCACCATCCTCGGCTCCTCCCGCACCAACCCGCTGAAGCTGGAGAACGGCATCGGCCGGATCAAGGCCAACCTCGCCGCGCAGGAGGTCGACGCGCTCATCGTGATCGGCGGCGAGGACACCCTCGGGGTGGCCGCGCGGCTCTCGGACGAGTACGGCGTGCCGTGCGTCGGCGTACCGAAGACCATCGACAACGACCTGTCCGCCACCGACTACACCTTCGGCTTCGACACCGCCGTGGGCATCGCCACCGAGGCCATCGACCGGCTGCACACCACCGCCGAGTCGCACATGCGGGTCCTGGTCTGCGAGGTCATGGGCCGGCACGCCGGCTGGATCGCCATCCACTCCGGCCTGGCCGGCGGCGCCAACGTCATCCTCATCCCCGAGCAGCGCTTCGACGTCGACCAGGTGTGCGGCTGGATCACGTCCCGCTTCAAGGCGTCGTACGCCCCGATCGTGGTCGTCGCGGAGGGGGCCATGCCCAAGGACGGCGAGGTCGTGCTGAAGGACGGGACCCTCGACTCCTTCGGGCACGTCCGGCTGTCCGGCGTCGGCGAGTGGCTGGCCAAGGAGATCGAGAAGCGCACCGGCAAGGAGGCCCGCACCACCGTCCTCGGCCACATCCAGCGCGGCGGCACCCCCAGCGCCTTCGACCGCTGGCTCGCCACCCGCTTCGGCCTGCACGCCATCGAGGCCGTCCGCGACGGCGACTTCGGCAAGATGGTCGCCCTGCGCGGCACGGACATCGTCCGCGTACCGATCGCGGAGGCCACGGCCCAACTCAAGACGGTCGACCCGAAGTTGTACGAGGAGGTCGGGGTGTTCTTCGGCTGAACCCCGGCCACGTTCCCGACGCCGGACGGTCATCATCAGCCCGTCCGGCGTTTGAGGACGAGGCCCCTTCAGGGCCGAAGCGGGGGTCCGGGGGCGCAGCCCCTGGACGGCGCGTCCGCCTACGAGAACGTGCTCGTGCCGCGCAACTGCCCCACCAACTCCCGTACGACCGCCGCCCCGTTGAGCGTCAGCACGGACTCCGGGTGGAACTGCACCCCGGCGAACCCCGGCCCCCGCAGCGCATGCACCTCGTCCGACCCGCTCCGGCTCAACTCCACACCGTGCGCGAGCAGTTCGGCGGCCGCCTCGTCGTCACACCGCGCCACGAAGCTGTTGTAGAAACCGACGGTCTCCTCCCGCCCGAACAACTCGATCACCGTCTGCGCCCCTTGGTACGGAACCTCCTTCCGTACGATGTCCAGGCCCAGCTCCGCCGCGATCAACTCGTGCCCGAGGCACACGCCGAGGACACCGTGCCGGTTCGCCCGGAGGACCTCGGCGGTCAGCGCCCGCAGGAACCGCATCTTCGGGTCGGCCGTGTCGGAGGGGTCACCCGGTCCGGGGCCCAGCACCACGGGCCCCTCGTGCGCGAGCACCGCCTCCCGCAGCCCCTCCTCGTCGTAGCGCCGGACGGTCACCTCGAGCCCGCTCGACCGCAGGACGTGCGCGAGCATCGCCGTGAAGGTGTCCTCCCCGTCGACGACCAGCGCGTGCCCGCCCAGCTCCTCGGACCGCTCCTGCATCCGCAGCCAGAAGGGGGCGAGAGAGGTGCGGCGACCGTCCAGCGCGGCCCGCACCCGGGGGTCGTCGGCCAGCCGGGGGCGCGTGCTCTCCTCGCGCGGCCGGGACGGTCGTACGCCCAGGGCCGCCAGCACTCCCGCCGCCTTCGCGTGGGTCTCCGCGACCTCGCCCGCCGGGTCGGAGCCACGGACGAGGGTCGCGCCGACCGGCACCCGCAGCCGGCCGGCCGGGTCGATGTCGGCGGTGCGGATGAGGATGGGGGAGTCGAGGGTCTGCGCGCCGCCGGAGTCGCGGCCGAGCAGGGCGAGGGCGCCCGCGTAGTAGCCGCGCCCGCCGACCTCGTGCCGCTCGATGACCCGGCAGGCGTTCTGCACGGGCGAGCCGGTGACGGTCGCCGCGAACATCGTCTCCTTCAGGACCTCACGCACATCCAGCGAGGACCGGCCGCGCAACTCGTACTCCGTGTGCGCGAGATGGGCCATCTCCTTCAGCCGGGGCCCGACCACGACCCCGCCCATGTCGCCGACCGTGCACATCATCTTGAGCTCCTCGTCGACGACCATCGACAGCTCCTCGATCTCCTTGCCGTCGGCGAGGAAGTCCAACAGGTGCTCGGGCGTGGGCCCTTCGGCCGGATAGCGGTACGTCCCGCTGATCGGGTTCATGACGACCGTCCCGCCGGACATCCGGACGTGCACCTCGGGACTCGCGCCCACGAGCGTGCGCTCACCCGTGTGCACGACGAACGTCCAGTACGCACCCCGCTCACCCACCAGCAGCCGCCGGAACAACGCCAGCGCCTCGGCCCTGCCGTACCCCGGGATCTCGCCCTCGTACGTCCGCCGGATGACGAAGTTGGCGCCCTCGCCGCGCCCGATCTCCTCCCGCAGCACCCGCCCGACGATCTCGCCGTACGCCTCGTCGTCGACGTCGAAGCCACCGCCCTCGACCCGGACGTCGTGCGCGGGCAGCTGCTCCAGGGCGTCGGCGAGCGGGATCCCGTACGACTCCTCGGGGGTGAGGAAGGACAACGGCGTGCCGTCGTCGCGGACGTCGAAGCCGCGCTCGCGGATCTGGCGGAAGGGGATCAGCGCCAGGCCCTCGTCGGGGAGGTCGGCGAGGCGGTCGTAGGAGACGACCGGGCCGATCATGACCTCGATCACCTCGTGGTCGTGGCCCGGGGTGCGCCGGCGCAGCAGGGCGAACGGGCGGGGATCGCGGAGCAGGTGGTCCAGATGCATGGGTCCTTGGTTCCTTCTCACTGGGAGGAACGGACCCCGGACACACCGAAGGCCGCCCCTCGGGCGGCCTTCGCGGAGTACTGGGAGTACGCGCAGTCAGTGGGCCGCCGGATGAGCGGTCCACCACCAGTTCTGGATCGTGTGCGCGAACATGCGAGGCACCTTACCCCACGCACAGGTGAGCATTGGGGCGTCTCACCTGTCGAGCCGTGGGAAAACGACTCGACACGACCCCGTAATGTTGAGGACGTGACCGTGAACGCTAAGACCAGCGCCAGCGCTGGCAACACCTGGCGAGACCTGCCCGCGGCGCAGCAGCCCGAGTACCCCGACACCGAGGCTCTGCGCGCAGTGATCGCGGAGCTCGAGTCGTATCCGCCGCTCGTCTTCGCGGGCGAGTGCGACCAGCTGCGCGCCCGGTTGGCGGCCGTCGCCAAGGGAGAGGCGTTCCTGCTCCAGGGCGGCGACTGCGCCGAGGCCTTCGACGCGGTGTCCGCCGACCACATCCGCAACAAGCTCAAGACCCTGCTCCAGATGGGCGCCGTGCTGACGTACGCCGCCTCGGTGCCGGTCGTGAAGGTCGGCCGCATCGCCGGCCAGTACTCCAAGCCGCGCTCGAAGGGCACCGAGACCCGTGACGGCGTGACGCTGCCGACGTACCGAGGCGACTCGGTCAACGGCTTCGCCTTCGACGAGAAGTCCCGCATCCCGGACCCCGAGCGCCTGAAGCGGATGTACAACGCGTCCGCCTCCACGCTCAACCTGGTCCGCGCCTTCACCACCGGCGGCTACGCCGACCTGCGCCAGGTGCACGCCTGGAACCAGGACTTCGTGAAGTCGTCCCCGTCCGGCCAGCGCTACGAGCAGCTCGCGCGCGAGATCGACAGCGCGCTGAACTTCATGCGGGCCTGCGGGACGGACCCGGAGGAGTTCAAGACCGTCGAGTTCTACTCCTCGCACGAGGCGCTGCTGCTGGACTACGAGTCGGCCCTGACCCGCGTCGACTCGCGCACCGGCCGGCTCTACGACGTCTCCGGGCACATGGTGTGGATCGGCGAGCGCACCCGTCAACTGGACGGCGCGCACATCGAGTTCGCCTCCCAGATCCGCAACCCGATCGGCATCAAGCTCGGCCCGACGACCACCGCCGAGGACGCGCTCCAGTACATCGAGCGCCTCGACCCGGACCGCGAGCCGGGCCGGCTCACCTTCATCGTGCGGATGGGCGCGGACAAGGTCCGCGACAAGCTGCCCGAGCTGGTCGAGAAGGTCACCGCCTCCGGCGCGACCGTCGCCTGGATCACCGACCCGATGCACGGCAACACGTACGAGGCGGCCTCCGGTCACAAGACCCGCCGCTTCGACGACGTGCTCGACGAGGTGAAGGGCTTCTTCGAGGTCCACAAGGGCCTCGGCACCCACCCGGGCGGCATCCACGTCGAGCTCACCGGTGACGATGTCACCGAGTGCGTGGGCGGCGGCGACGAGATCTTCGTCGACGATCTGCACCAGCGCTACGAGACGGCCTGCGACCCGCGCCTCAACCGCAGCCAGTCCCTTGACCTGGCCTTCCTGGTCGCCGAGATGTACAGGGACCAGTAACCGTTTCACCTGTTACAGCAGTGTGCCGTGGGGCGGGGATCACATACGATCCCCGCCCCACGGCACTTTTACAGATCCTGCGCGCCGGGTAAGGTTAGGTTGGCCTTATCAAGTTCCGGCGGGAGGTGAATCCGCGTGTACGTCTGCAGCTGCTTCCAGGTGACCGAGGCGCAGGTCCAGGAGCACGCGGGTGGGGGTGCCTGCACGCCCCGCCAGATCGCCTCCGCCTGCAAGGCCGGTACCGACTGCGGTTCGTGCGTCCGCCGGATCCAGGCGATCCTCGGCCGCGGCAGCTGCCCGCGCCGCGATCTCGCGGAAGAGGGCGCGCCGGTCTTCGCCGAACTGGCCGAATTGGCCGAGCTGGACGAGGCCGCTTAGGGGCAGACCCTAGCTGGGCTGCTCGATCTGCTGCGCGATGTACAGCGCCTCGCCGAGCTGCTCGATCAGCTGGAGCTGGGTGTCCAGGTAGTCGATGTGGTGCTCCTCGTCCTCGAGGATGTCCTCGAAGATGTTCGCGGACGTGATGTCGCCCTTCGTGCGCATCACCTCGATCCCGCGCTTGAGGCGGTCGATCGCCTCGACCTCCACCTGTCGGTCCGCCTGGAACATCTCGGTGACCGTCTGGCCGACCCGGACGTGGAAGAGCCGCTGGTAGTTCGGCAGACCGTCGAGCATCAGGATGCGCTCGGTGATCTTGTCCGCGTGCTTCATCTCGTCGATGGACTCTTCACGCGTGTACTTGGCGAGCTTGGTCCAGCCGTTGTTGTCCTGGATGCGGTAGTGCAGCCAGTACTGGTTGATCGCGGTCAGCTCACCGGTGAGCTGCTCGTTCAGGAACTCAAGGACCTCGGGGTCGCCCTGCATCGCAGAGGCTCCTTCCAGAAACGGGGGGACTGGCGGGTTGCGCCGCATGATTGCACCGGCGCGAAGACGTCGTCCAGTAAGTGCATGCTTAGTAGGAGTTGCCCGAATCCGCCCAGAGCCGGTCATGTGCACCGCCCCCCGTCTGTCAGGATGGAGCCATGGGTCAGAGAGGGGTCGAACAGTCCGAGCTGCCGCCCGGCCAGCGACTTCAGCGCGGCTGGCCGGTCACGCACTACGGCCCGGTACCCAAGTTCCGCCCCGAGCGCTGGGAGTTCAGGGTCTTCGGCGCCACCGCCGACGGCGACAAGCACTGCTGGAACCACGACGAGTTCACGGCTCTGCCCTACGACTCGGTCGTGGCCGATCTGCACTGCGTCACGAAGTTCAGCATGCTCGGCGCCGAATGGGGCGGCATCCCCGCCCGCACGATCCTGGAGACGGCCCCGCCGTCACCCGCCGTCACCCATGTCATGGTCTGGGCCGAGTACGGCTTCAGCGCCAACCTCCGCCTCGCCGACTTCGCCGCCGAGAGCACGATTTTCGCCACCCACAAGGACGGCGAACTCCTCACCGCGGAGCACGGCTTCCCGCTCCGCCTGGTCGTCCCCCACTTGTACGCCTGGAAGGGCCCGAAGTGGGTCCGGGGCGTCGAGTACATGACGGCCGACCGGCGCGGGTTCTGGGAGGAACGCGGGTACCACAACGTCGGTGATCCCTGGCGGGAGCAGCGGTACTCGTACCAGGAGGGGCCCGGCGAGGGTCCCGAGCTGTAGGCCCCCGCGGCGTCGCGAGCCCTTCGGGGCTACGCGTCCCTGAGCTTCTTCAGCCGCTCCACGTCCGCCGCGTGCCCCTCCTTGCCGCCGGGCGTCTCGATGATCAGGGGTACGCCCGCGGTCGCCGGGTGGGTCATCAGCGCGCGGAACGGATCCTCGCCGATATGGCCGGAGCCGATGTTCTCGTGGCGGTCCTTGTGGGCGCCGACGACGTCCTTGGAGTCGTTGGCATGGATCAGTTTCAGCCGTCCCTCGCCGACCGTGTCCACCAGCAGGTCGAGGGTCTGGTGCATACCGCTCGGGCCGGTCAGATCGTGCCCGGCGGCGAAGATGTGACACGTGTCCAGGCACACGCCCAGCTTCGGATGGGCGTCCAGCGCCTCGAAGTACGGCCCGAAGTCCCAGGTCCGCGAGCACAGGGACGAACCCTGACCGGCCGTCGACTCCAGGAGCAGGAACGGATCGTCGTCGTGCGTCAACTCGTCCAGCAGCGGCAGCAGTCGCTCCCGCACCTGGGCCAGCGCCACGGCCCGCTCCCGCCCGCCCGTCGCGCTCCCGGTGTGCACGACCACACCGAGCGCGCCGATCTCGCGTCCCCGCCGCAGTGAGTGCCGTAGCGACTCCACGGACTTCTCCACGGTGGCCTCGGTGTGCGAGCCGAAGTTGATCAGGTACGGGGCGTGCACGTACGCCGGGATCGACTCGGCCTCGCAGACCGCGCGGAACTCCTCGTCCTGGCGCGGGTTCCCGACCGGTGTGGCCCAGCCGCGCGGGTTGGCGACGAAGACCTGTACGGTCTCGGCGGCCAGCTCACGGGCGTAGGACAGGCCCACGGAGTGCAGACCGCCGGCCACCGGGACATGGCCGCCGACGGGGTTGCGGGAAACGGGGGAGAGGGGCTCGCTGCTCACCCGTCCAGGGTGTCACGCGCGCGTGCCGCCCCCGTCACCGGATCTGGATCGTGATCGTCGATCCCTTGGGGGCCTGCTCGCCCGCGTCCACGGACTGGCTCTTCACGGTGTCGCCGAACAGGCCGAGCAGACCGCGGTCCTCCTTGACCTTGAAGCCGGACTGCTCCAGGAGTTTCGTCGCGTCGTCGACGCTCGCGCCGACCACGCTCGGGACCTCGACCAGCTCCGGGCCCTTGGACACCGTGAGCGTCACCGTGTCGCCCTCGGCGGCCTGGCTGTCGCCGGCCGGGGTCTGCTGGGCGACCTGGCCCGCGTCGTACTCAGAGGTGACCTCGGTGGCCGACACCGTCACCTTGAGACCGACCTCCTGGAGGTCGGCCTTCGCGTCGTCCAGGTCCTCACCGGTGACGTCGGGCACGTCGACCGCGCTGCCCTTGCTGACGGTCAGGGCTATCGCGGAGCCCGAGTGGCGCTCGGTGCCCGCCTCGGGGTCCGTGCTGATCACGGAGCCCTTGGGGACGTCGTCGCTGAACTCCTTGGTGACCATGCCGGCCGCCAGCCCGTCCGCCTTGAGCAGGGCCTGCGCCCTGCCCAGGGCGAGGCCCGTCACGTCGGGGACCTTCACGGTCTCCGGGCCGTCCGAGATGGTCAGGGCCACGGAGTCGTTGTTCCGGATACGGGCGCCGGACACCGGGTCGGTGCTGATGACCGTGCCGCGCCTCACGGTGTCGCTGTAGGCGTGGTCGACCTTCTTGACGTCGAGACCGGCGTCCGCCAGCCGCTCCTTCGCCTGGGCCTCGGTCTTCGCCAGCAGCGGCGGGACCTTGGTGAACTGGCCCGAGTTGATGTACCAGACGCCCGCCCCGACCCCGATGATCAGCAGCAGCGCGGCGAGCACCGCCAGCAGCCCGCGCCGGGGCCGCCGCGCCTCGCGCCGCCGGGGCGGCGGCAGCGGCGGCCCGCTCTCGAACCGGCTGGTCCGGTTGAACGGGTCACCGGGCCCGTCGTCCTCGTTGACCGGCAGCGGACGCGGCACCGTGAGCGAGCGCGGGATCACACTCGTACGGTTCTCCGCGTTGGGATGCTCCGAGGTCAGCGCCTGCGGCGGCACGGCGTCCAACTGCTCGTCGCTCAGTCCGGCCCGCGCCTCGCGGACCATCCCGAACAGCCCGACCGCGTCGTAGGGCCGCAGGTCGGGGGTGCGCGCGGTGGCCGTGGCGACCAGCTCGTCCAGCTCGTACGCCAGCCCCGGCACGAGTGCCGAGGGCGGCGGGACGTCCTCGTGCAGATGCTTGTAGAGCACGATCGCGGCGGAGTCCCCGTCGTGCGGCTTCTGGCCGGTGAGCATCTCGTAGAGGACGACACCGCACGCGTAGACGTCGACCCGGGGGTCGGCGGTGCTGCCCTCGATCTGCTCCGGCGCGAGATACGACACCGTGCCGAGCACGGCCCCCGTGGTGCTGGTGTGCGTGTCCACGGACCTGACCAGACCGAAGTCGGCGACCTTGACCCGGCCGTCGTCCCCTATGAGCACGTTCTCCGGCTTCATGTCCCGGTGCACGAACCCGGCCCGGTGCGCGGCGCCCAGCGCGGCCAGCACCGGCTCCAGGATGTCCAGCGCGGCCCGCGGCTGGAGCGCCCCGCGCTCGCGCAGCACGTCCCGCAGGGTGCAGCCGGCGACGTACTCCATCGCCAGATAGACGTACGACCGGTCGGCGCCCTGGTCGAAGACCTGCACCACGTTCGGATGCGCGAGGCGCGCCACGGACTTGGCCTCGCGGATGAACCGGTCCACGAAATGGGCGTCGGCCGCCAGCGTCGGGTGCATCACCTTGAGCGCGAGAACCCGGTCCAGGCGGGTGTCCACGGCCCGGTAGACCGTGGCCATCCCGCCGACGGCGATCCGCGCGTCGACGCGATAGCGGCCGTCGAGCACTTGCCCGACGAGAGGGTCATGAAGGGTCGTATCCACGCAGGTGAGTGTACGAGCCGAGGCTGACAGCACCGCCTTTTCGGTCAGTTTCGGGGCTTTACTGCAGCGGACCTGTGACGCATCGCACGCTGAGGAGCGGGTGCTCAGAAGGCCGGGCGTTCCGGGTCCAACCGTGCCAATCCCGCTGTGGGAGAGGACGCCTCGGCGAAATACCGACGTGGGATACGCCCCGCCCGGTACGCCAACCGACCCGCCTCCACGGCCGCCCGCATGCCGGAGGCCATCAGCACCGGTTCCCGCGCCCGGGTCACCGCCGACGCGAGCATCACCCCCGCACACCCGAGCTCCATCGCGAACGCCGCGTCGGACGCGGTACCGGCCCCCGCGTCCAGAATCACCGGCACACGCGCGTGCTCCACGATCAACTGGAAGTTGTGCGGATTGCGGATCCCGAGCCCGGACCCGATCGGCGACCCCAGCGGCATGATCGCCGCACACCCGACGTCCTCCAGCTTCCGCGCCAGCACGGGATCGTCGTTCGTGTACGGCAGCACCGTGAACCCGTCGTCGACCAGGGTTTCGGCGGCGTCGAGCAGCTCGATGGGATCGGGGAGCAAGGTGCGCTCGTCCGCGATCACTTCAAGTTTGACCAGTGCCGTCCCGAGCGCCTCCCGCGCCAGCCGGGCCGTGAGCACGGCCTCGCCGGCCGTGAAGCAGCCCGCGGTGTTGGGCAGCACCCGGATACCGAGCCGCTCCAGGACGGACAGCACCGAACCGTGCACGGAGGCGTTCACGCGCCGCATCGCGACCGTCGTCAGCTCCGTACCGGAGGCCACCAGGGCGCGTTCCAGGACGTCGAGGCTGGGAGCGCCTCCGGTGCCCATGATCAACCGGGACGTGAAGGACGTACCACCAAGGACGAACGGGTCGTCGGCCATGGGTCAGCCTCCTTGGACGGCGGTGAGGACCTCGACGCGGTCTCCCTCGGAGAGGGAGGTCGAGGGCCACTCCGCGCGCGGGACGACGGTTTCGTTGAGGGCGGCGGCCACACCGGAGGGCGACGGGGCCATGGTCCGCACGAGGGTGTCGAGGGCCGTGCCGGGATCGATCACCCGGGGCTCCCCGTTGACGGAGACGTTCATGCGGGCAACTCCGTGAGAGCGAATCGCTTCGGGGTGAACGGGCGTGCCTCGTCCGGGAGTTCACCGGTGGCCAGCGCGTGCGCCAGGGCGTCACCGGTGACCGGCGTGAGCAGCACGCCGTTGCGGTAGTGCCCGGTGGCCAGCAGCAGTCCCGGCAGTGCGGTCGGGCCGAGCAGCGGCGCGTTGTCGGGGGACCCGGGGCGCAGCCCGGCCCGGGTCTCGGTGAGCGGCAGTTCGGTGATCCCGGGCACCAACTCATGGGCGTCGCGCAGCAGTTCGTAGACCCCGCCGGCGGTCACCGTGGTGTCCCAGCCCAGTTCCTCGCTGGTCGCGCCGACGACCAGCTCGCCGTTCTCGCGCGGCACGAGATAGACGTGGCTGCCGCGCACCACGGCCCGCACGGTCCGGCTCAGGAAGGGCGCGTGGCGCTCCGGCACGGTCAGCCGCAACACCTGCCCCTTGACGGGCCGTACGGGCGGCAGGACGTCGTCGGGGACCCCGGCCAGCCGCCCGCTGAGGCTGCCGCCCGCGAGCACCACCTGGTCCGCGCCCAGCGCTTCCCCCTCGCGCGTGACGACCCCCGTGGCGCGGTCCTGCCCGACCGTGAGCCGCTCGGCCCACGTCCGGTGGAAGGCGACCCCGGCGCGCTCGCAGGCGGCCACCAGCGCGCGTGCCAGCCGCCGTGGGTCGACCTGGTGGTCCCCGTCGACCCGCAGCCCCCCGCGCACCCCCGGCGCGAGCATCGGCTCCAGGCGCCGGCACTCGCGCCCGGACAGCCACTCGGACTCCAGCCCCGACTGGTGTTGCAGGGCGTGCAGTTCGCGCAGATGGGCGCGGTCGTCGGCGTCCAGGGCGACGGCGAGCGTGCCGCAGCGGCGGTAGCCGAGGTCCAGGCCGGTGAGGTCGGTCAGCTCGGCCGCGAAGTCCGGATAGCGGCGCGCCGAGGCGAGGTTGAGGGCGAGCAGGGTCTGTTCGCCGTGGTGCAGTTCCGTGACGGCGGCCAGCATGCCGGCGGCCACCTGGGCGGCCCCGCCGCCCGGCTCGGGGTCCACGACGGCCGTCGCGAACCCGCGCTGGGCCGCGCGCCAGGCCGTGACCAGGCCGATGATCCCGCCCCCGACGACGAGGACGTCTGACGTACGTGTAGGCATGGGCGTCCAGCCCCTCCCTTCGCCGGCATGACCCGGATCAGGTTCGTACGGTCGGAGGCCGCCAGCCTCCCTCTCAGCCCGGTGCGTCCGGACTCCCGCGAGTGCTTGTACGTTGGCCACCCTAGGCCCTGTCGTCAAATTCCCGTCTGCCGGGCGACGCCATGCACGCACTCTCGCCGCACCGGGCGCGGACCCGCGTACAACCAGTACGAGGGTCTGCGCCCGGCACGCCGAGAGCACGCACCTGACGCCGCCCGGCCGCCCTTCGGGCGACGACGGGAATTTGACGACAGGGCCTGGCCCGTACCCCATGCCCCAGTAAGGGAGCCTCCGTCCATGGCCCGCTCGCTCGACGGTCTCGTCCTCGCCCCGGTCGCGGACCAGGCGCCGGGGCAGGTCGGCACCCGCACCCGGTTCGCGTACCACGAGCGGGACGGCGAGATCTGGGCCGAGTACGAGGGCGGCGACGTTCTACGGGGGCGTCTCGTCGGCACGCGCGCGGGGGACCGACTCGACTTCCGGTACGTGCAGTTGAAGACCGACGGGACGACGTCCTGTGGGCACTGCGTGTCCGAAGTGGTCGAGTTGCCCGACGGCCGGGTGCGCCTGGAGGAGACCTGGGAGTGGGAGTCCCGGGCGGGCAGCGGGACGAGTGTTGTGGAACAGGTCACTGACCGCGCCCCCTGACTGACGTTTTGTCAGGTGTCTATGGTGATCGGATGAGCGAGCAGACACGGGGACAGGGCGCGGGGACGGGACGGCGCGTGGTCGTCGTGGGCGCGGGCATGGCCGGGGTGCAGACCGCGGTGGCCCTGCGCGAACAGGGCTTCACCGGCACCGTCACGCTGATCGGCGCGGAACCCCATCAGCCCTACGACCGGCCCCCGCTGTCCAAGGCCGTCCTGCTCGGCAAGGCCGAGGGCTCCGCCTTCGACGTCGACTTCGAGGCGCTCGGCATCGACGTGCGGCTCGGGCGCGAGGTGGTGGGCGTGCGCCCCGCCGACCACGAACTGGACACCGCCGAGGGCCCGGTGCCCTACGACGTCCTCGTCCTCGCGACCGGTGCCGAACCGATCCGGCTGCCGGGCGCCGACGGCATCCCCGGGGTGCATCTGCTGCGCACCCTGGACGACGCCGAACGGCTGCGGCCGGTGCTCGCCCGGCAGCACGACATCGTGGTCGTCGGTGCGGGCTGGATCGGCGCCGAGTTCGCCACGGCCGCGCGCGAGGCGGGCTGCGCGGTGACCGTCGTGGAGGCCGCGGACCGGCCGTTCGCGGGCGCGCTGCCCGCCGAGGTGGCCGCGCCGATGGCCGCCTGGTACGCCGCCGCCGGAGCCACGCTGCGCACCCACGCACGCGTGGCGCACGTCGAACCCGGCGAGGTGGTCCTCGACGACGGCACCCGGCTGCCCGCGGGCGCCGTCGTGGTCGGCATCGGCGCCCGCCCCGCCACCGCCTGGCTGACGGGCTCCGGCATCGAACTGGGCGCGCACCGCGAGGTCCTCGCCGACGACCACCTGCGCACCTCGGTGCCGGACGTGTACGCCGTCGGCGACTGCGCCTCCTTCCCTTCGGGAAGGTATGGCGAGCGCCTATTGGTCCACCACTGGGACAACGCCCTCCAGGGCCCGCGCACGGTCGCCGCGAACATCGTCGGGGAGACCCCGGCGGTGTACGACCCGGTGCCGTACTTCTGGTCGGAGCAGTTCGGCCGTTTCGTCCAGTACGCCGGTCATCACGCGTCCGCCGACACCACCCTGTGGCGCGGTGACCCGGCCACCCCGGCGTGGAGCGTCTGCTGGCTGCGCGGGGACCGTCTGGTGGCCCTCCTGGCGGTCGGCCGCCCCCGTGACCTGGCCCAGGGCCGCCGCCTGATCGAGTCGGCGACCCCGATGGATCCCGTACTGCTCGCGGACCCTTCTCTGCCGATGAAGGCGGCTATCGCCTAGTTCGTCCCCCCGGGTCGGACCGGCCCGACTTCCGACTGTCAGTCCGGGATGGCACGCTGTTTACGTGACCGAGATTGACGCAAAGATCGATGCTCTCGTCCCCGCCTGGCTCACGCTGCCCGACATCGCAGAGATGCTCGATGTCGAGGTGACCCGCGTGCGGCAGCTGGTCAAGGACGGCCAAGTCATCGCCGTACGCCGTGGTGAGAACCGCGCGCTGCACGTCCCCGCCGCCTTCATCGACGGGGCCGAGCAGAAGGTCGTCAAGGGCCTCACGGGGACCCTGACGCTCCTGCGGGACGACGGCTTCTCCGACGAAGAGATGCTCGAATGGCTCTTCACCCCCGACCCCAGCCTGCCCGGCACCCCCGCGCAGGCCCTGAGCGAGAATCGCGGCACGGAGGTGAAGCGCCGCGCCCAGGCGCTCGCCGTCTGACCCGCACGACCGACCGGTGCACGGGCCGCGGCGACGTTCGTCCGCGGCCCGTGCGCGGCACCACCACGCCATGACGACGGGGGACACCTGCATGCCCGACACCACCGCGGCCGCCGCCGCCCGCGCGGAACTCGCCGACGCCCGGGTCTACCTCTGCACGGACGCCCGCAGACGCCAGGGCGACCTCGCGGAGTTCCTGGACGCGGTCCTGGCCGGCGGGGTCGACATCGTGCAGTTGCGCGACAAGGGCATGGAGGCCGCCGAGGAACTGGAGCACCTCCGGGTGTTCGCCGACGCCTGCGCCCGGCACGGCAGACTCCTCGCGGTCAACGACCGTGCGGACGTGGCCCACGCCGCCGGCGCCGACGTACTGCACCTGGGCCAGGGCGACCTCCCGGTGCCCGCCGCCCGCGCGATCCTCGGCGACGACATCCTGATCGGCCGCTCCACGCACGCCGAGCGGGAGGCCGCCGCGGCCGCCGTCCAGGAGGGCGTGGACTACTTCTGCACGGGCCCCTGCTGGCCCACCCCGACCAAGCCCGGCCGCCATGCCCCCGGTCTCGACCTCGTCCGGTACACGGCCGCCCTGGGCACCGACCGCCCCTGGTTCGCCATCGGCGGCATCGACCTCGGCAACGTCGACGAGGTGCTCGAAGCGGGCGCCCGCCGGGTCGTGGTCGTACGGGCGATCACGGAGGCCGACGACCCGGGCGCGGCGGCGGCGGAGTTCGCGAAGCGGCTGCGGCAGGCCTGAGGGGCGTACGGCCGGAGCTTGACGGTCGTACAACTGGAGGCTGACCGTCGTACGGCCGGGGCCCTGCTGTCCGATGGGTGGACAAGAGGGCGACAAAACAGGCAAATTCCCCGTTCCGGTTGGGTCGCCGCCACGCCCTGACTAACCTGCGGGTATGGCCTTCGGAACCGCATCCACCAGGACTGATCGCGCACGCACCGTGCGTGACATGCTCGCGACCGGCAAGGGGACCTACTCGTTCGAGTTCTCCGCGCCGAAAACCCCGAAGGGCGAGCGGAACCTGTGGAGCGCGTTGCGGAGGGTCGAGGCGGTCGCCCCCGACTTCGTCTCCGTGACCTACGGCGCCGGTGGCTCCACCCGCGCGGGCACCGTCCGGGAGACCGAGCAGATCGTCGCCGACACCACGCTCACCCCGGTCGCCCACCTCACCGCGGTCGACCACTCCGTCGCCGAACTGCGCAACATCATCGGCCAGTACGCCGACGCCGGGATCCGCAACATCCTCGCCGTGCGCGGCGACCCGCCCGGCGACCCCATGGCCGACTGGGTGGCGCACCCCCAGGGGCTGACGTACGCGGCCGAACTGGTCCGGCTCATCAAGGAGTCGGGCGATTTCTGCGTCGGCGTCGCCGCCTTCCCGGAGATGCACCCGCGCTCCCCGGACTGGGACACGGACGTCGCGCACTTCGTCGACAAGTGCCGGGCCGGCGCCGACTACGCGATCACGCAAATGTTCTTCGAACCCGAGTCGTACCTGCGGTTGCGCGACCGCGTCGAGGCGGCGGGCTGCGCGACCCCGGTCATCCCCGAGGTCATGCCGGTGACCAGCGTGCGGATGCTGGAGCGGTTGCCGCAGCTCAGCAACGCCGACATCCCGGCCGCTCTGAAAGAGCGAATCCTCACAGCCAAAGACGATCCGGCCGCTGTACGCTCGATCGGAATCGACTTCGCCACGGAGTTCTGCGCCCGGCTGCTGGCCGAGGGAGTGCCAGGACTGCACTTCATCACGCTGAACAACTCCACGGCGACGCTGGAAATCTACGAGAACCTGGGCCTGCACCACCCACCGCAGGCCTAGACCGGCCGCCCGGACATACGACACACTGCGTAGCGGCCACTGGGAGAGGGGCGTACATGGGCTGGACGGTCCTCTACATCGCGTTCGGCATCGTCGCACTGTGGTTGCTCGGTGAGGTGTTGCTGCAGTACAAGGCACGGCTGCGCTGGCGGCTGCTCGCCTTCGTCGGCTTCCTGGGCGTCGTGCTCGGGGTGCTGATCCCCTCCGTCGTCGTGATCGGCCTGGGCGCGGTGGCCTTCGCCGTCGGCCAGACCTACGTCACGCTGTCGTTCCGCCGCGGCTTCGAAGCCGGCTGGGCGGTCTCCGGCCGGCCGGGCGCGGGCGGCACCAAGCGCCGCCGCGGCGAGCCGGACGAGCAGGACCCGAACCTGGACGCCTCCGGCCTCGAAGGCGCGGAGACCGGCTTCCCGGAGTACGGCCAGAACAAGCCGGCCTTCGGCCAGGACGACGACTTCGACCGCGACGACGTGTTCACCCCGAACCGCCCCCTCGCCCCCACGGCCGCCGAGTCCACCTCGGTCTACGAGCCGCAGCCCCTCCCGGACGACACCGGTTCCTACGGCGTCTACAGCCCCGCCGCCTTCGCGAACGCCGCCGACCCGAACTACGCGGGTACGGACCAGGCGTACGCGGCAGCGGCCGCCGGCCAGACCCAGGACCAGTCCTACGGCTACGACGCCAACTACGCGGGCTACGACCAGCAGCAGTACGGCTACGACGCGACCGGCCAGCAGCAGTACGCGGCTTACTCCGACCCGTACATCGGCACCCAGACCTACGGCGGCACCGGCTACGACACGGGCTACGACGGCCAGCAGCAGTACCCCCAGCAGGGCTACACCCAGGACCAGTACGGCAACACCGGCTACGGCGGCGAGACCCCGGCCGGCGGGGTGTGGGTCCCGCAGCAGCGCAACGACGAGACCTACGGCGAGGTCCCGCCGGAGCAGCAGTACCCGTACGACGGCAACGCCCAGAACGGCCAGCAGCAGCCGCAGCAGAACACCGG
The DNA here is from genome assembly GCF_016612545.1 of Streptomyces sp. MBT65. Taxonomy (GTDB): domain Bacteria; phylum Actinomycetota; class Actinomycetes; order Streptomycetales; family Streptomycetaceae; genus Streptomyces. Next base: position 17,528 of record NZ_JAENRY010000058.1, read on the forward strand.
CTACGACGAGCAGTACCGTTTCTGAAGCCTACTGAGACCCTCTGAACTGCGGCCCCTCCACGATCAGTCCGGCGACCAGCGCCCCCGACATACCGGCGTGCGGAAGCCCGCCACCGGGGTGCGACCAGCCGCCGACCCGGTAGAGCCCGGGCAGCCGGGTGGTGTTCGCCGGGTGCAGGAAACGGCCCCGGCCCGCCGCGAGCGAGGGGGCCGGTACGGAGTCGGCCCCTGTTTCCGTGTCCCCGGGTGCGCGCACCTCGTGCCACAACAGGCGCTCCCGCAGCGCCGGTACGGCCCGTCCGGCGGCTTCGAGGAGGAAGTCCGTGTACCGCCGGACCGTGCTCTCGTCCTCCCAGCCGGCCTCGCCCGACAGCACGGCGGACACCACCGCCGACTCGTGCTCGCCGTCCGGCCGCAGCGCGGGGTCGTCCGGGCGCAGCACGGTCACCGTGGGACAGCGGGGCTCGTCGCCGCCGGGGGAGACCAGGAAGTCCAACTCGGCCTCGCGGTCCGGCGCGTGGACCACCGTCCGGTGGACGGCACCGGCCTCGCGCGGGCCGCGCAGCGCCAGCAGGAGCGTGAGTCGCACCGGCCGGGGCGCGTCCGGATCGGTCCGCACATCGCCGTCCTCGTCCAGTGGACGGTCCGTCAGGGCCCGCAGCCGCCCCGGGTCCACGTCGGCGACGACCTGGTCCGCGTCGACCACGGTCCCGTCGCTCAGCTCGACCCCCGCCGCCCGCCCGTCCTTCTCCAGGACCCGGGTGACCTCGGCGCCGAAGACGAACTCGACCCGTCTCGCCAGACACCGCTCGTACACCGCGCGCGCCAACTCCCGCATGCCGCCCCGCACATACCAGGTGCCGAAGGCGTGCTCCATGTACGGCAGCACGGCCGCGCTCGCCGGAGCGGTCCGGGGTTCGAGGCCGTACGCGAGCGCGTGGCTCTCCAGGAGGGCCGTCAGGCGTTCGTCGCGCAGCTCCCAGGTGCCGATCTCGGCGAGGGTGCTCGCCCTTCGCGTGCGCAGCAGTTTCTTGTGCGGGACCGCCGGATAGGGCTCCTGCCCGGCCAGCACCGGCCAGTCGGTCCAGAGGGGCTCCTCCAGGAGGGGCCTGCGGGTGCGGTCCCAGGCCTCGCGGGCCCGGATCAGGAAGTCGCCCCAGCGCTGCCCCGCGCCGCCGCCCAGTGCCTCGTCCAGGGCCGTGACGACACCCGCGCGGGAGGCGTTCGGCAACGACACCGCCGTGCCGTCCGCGAAGACGTGCCGGGCGGACGGGTCGACCTGGACCAGCTCGACCAGGTCCTCCAGCGGCTCCTTGCCGGTCTTGACGAACAGGTCGCGGTACACCGCGGGCACGGGCAGCAGTCCGGGGCCGGTGTCGAAGACGAACCCGTCCCGCTCGAAGCGGCGCACCGCACCGCCGTACGTCTCCGTACGCTCGTACACCGCCACCCGGTGGCCCGCGACGGCCAGCCGGGCAGCGGCCGCCATCGCGCCCATGCCGGCGCCGATCACCGCAATCCGTGCCATGCCCGCGACTTTATCGGCCGCCACTGACAGTGACGTCACGGGCCGTCACCACGGGGGCCGGTCCGGTGGCCCTCCCACCTGCGCGGCCAGCCGTTTCTCCTCCCGGCGCTGGGCCCGGCGGCGCAGGAAGCGCCGGATCCGCGAGATCAGGAAGAACAGGACGGTGAGTCCGGCCACCAGCAGCACGGCCGCGATGATCGCCGCCGCCTCGGGATGGAACATCGCGAACGAGACGATCCCGCCGACCCCGAGATCCTCCGCGAAGCTCATGATCACGTTGCTGAACGGCTCGGGCGAGGTGTTGATCGCCATCCGCGTCCCGGCCTTGACGGTATGGCTGGCCAGCGCCGACGAACCGCCGATCAGTCCCGCCGCCACGTCGTTCAGCGAACCGCTGTGACCCGCGAGCACCGCGCCGACCCAGGCCCCGGCGGCCGGCCGGATCACCGTGTGCACGGAGTCCCACACGGAGTCGACGTAGGGGATCTTGTCGGCGATCGCCTCGCACACGAACAGGACGGCCGCTGTGACGAGGACCTCAGGGCGTTGCAGCGTCTCGGGGACGGCGTCGCTCACCCCGGTCGCTCCGAAGACGCCGAGCAGGAGCACCACCGCGTAGGCGTTGATGCCGCTGGCCCAGCCGCTGGTGAAGACCAGGGGGAGTACGGACACGGAGGCGATAGTAACCACTCGGCAACGGGGCGTCCTGGGCCTGAGTGCGTACGGCTGAGTATCCGTACCTAGGGAGTGAGATGAGTACCCGCGCGGATGGGGTGCGACCTGCGCGAACGAGAGAGTGGAGACACGGAAAGGGGCGCGGCTCCGGTACCGCCGACACGGGGCGGCGGAACGGGGCCCGCGCCCTTGGCCGCTCCTTCCGCCGGATTCTCGGCGGGAGCGAGGCACGGGGGAGCCCAGGGGGACTGACCGACGGGGGTTCCGACAGGGGGAACGTAGGGGGGAAGCACAAGGAGGCGCCGGTTCGGGGTGGCCCGCGGGGGACGCGGCCACAACGGACCGGCGCTTCTGTGTGCGCTCTTCTTGTGTGCCGCTTTCAGCGGTCCCCGCTGACCCGCCCCTGGAGGAGCCGGGACAGCGCCGAGTGGACGTCGTCCAGGGAGCGCTCCGGCTGGAACGACTGCCAGTCCAGGGCGGCCACCAGGACCATCCCGACCAGCGCGGCCGCGGTCAGCCGGACATCGATCTCGGGGCTGAACTCGCCGTTCGCCACGCCCGCGTGCAGCACGTCCTCGATGGCCGCGTTCACCTGCTGCCGCACCACCATGAGCGTGGGCTGCCAGGAGCGGTTGGTGCGCCACAGCTCGGCCACGTAGAGCTGGGTGAAGGACGGGTAGCGGGCGATGAAGCCGAGGCCCGCGCGGATCATCGCGTCCAGGGCGTCCACCTTGCTGCCGCCGTCCCGCGCGGTCTGCTCGGCGGCCTCCCTCAGCGAGGCGGTGAGGAGGCCCACGCCGTGCCGCAGCAGCTCCTCGAAGAGGACGGACTTGCTGGCGAAGTTGTAGTAGACGGTGCCCTTCGCGACCCCGGCACGCTCGGCGATCTCGTCCACCGTGGTGGCCGAGAAGCCCTGTTCGGCGATGAGCGTGACGGCTGCCTCGTAGAGCTTCTGCCGGGTGGCCTCGCGGCGCGTGCTACCGCCCGACGGGGTGTTGCTGCTTTCCATGGGCCTGATTGTCACAGGCCCGGCTCCGGCGCCGGGCACGGGTGCCGGGGTCCTGGGCGGGGTCACAGGGTCAGCTCCGGGTGCAGCCGGTCCAGCGTCCACACCTGGCGGCGGCGCGCCGACAGCGCGGTCAGTGCGAGGGCGCCCGCGGTGAAGGCGGTGAGCACCACGCACGCGTGCCACACCGGTTCGAGACCGCCGCCCGTGATGAGCCTCCTTAGGGCCTCGACGATGTAACTCATCGGCAAGAAGGGGTGGATCGCGTTGAAGAAGCCCGGGCTTGTCTGCACCGGATAGGTGCCGCCCGCCGACGTCAACTGGAGCATCAGCAGGGCGAGTACGAGGATCCGGCCCGCCGCCCCGAAGCGTGCGTTCAGCCACTGCACGATCGCCGCGAAGCACGCCGTCACCAGGAACAGGAAGCCGACCGTGCCGGCCGCCCGCGCCATCTCCAGGCCGATCGCCCAGTGCAGTACGGCCATCAGGGCCACCGTCTGGAGCACCCCGACCGCGACCACCGGCAGCCAGCCCGCGAGCGCGATCCGCCAGGCCGAGGCACCGGCGGCGAGCGCGCGCCGGTTCATGGGCGCGATCAGCATGTAGGCCACCATCGCGCCCACCCACAGGGAGAGCGGGATGAAGTACGGGGCGAATCCGGTGCCGTAGTTGGGCGCCTTGTGCAGGTCCTGGGAGGCCAGTCGGACCGGGTCGGCCATGACACCGGTGCGCTGCTCGCGGTCCTGCTTGTCGTAGTCCGGGATCTGCGCGGCGCCGTCGTGCAGTCCGCCGGCGAGTTTCCCGGAGCCGTCGACGAGCTTGTACAGGCCGCCGCTCAGATCCACGGCACCCGTCTTCAGCCTGCCGACACCGGCGTCCAGCGTGGCGGCGCCCGTCTTGGCCGTGCCGAGCCCGGTGTGCAGGGTCTCGGCGCCCGCGGCGACCTTGCCGGCACCGGCGTTCAGCTTGTTGATTTTGGCCACCGCGTCGTCGAGGTCCTCGGAGAGGTGCGGTGCGCGGTCGGCGAGCGCCTGGGCCTGCGTCTGGAGCGTGCCGAGGTTCGCGTCGAGCCTCTTCAGGTCGCCATTCTGATCGGCCACCAGGCTGTTCACGTCGTCGGCGACCTTCGCCACGTCCGAGGCGGCCTGCACGGCCTTCTTCAGGTCGGGACAGGCGGCGTCGGCCAGGACGGCGTTCTCGCAGCGCGCCCTGTAGACCTCGTCCAGGGTGTCCGAAGCCGCGTGCGCGCCCTTGGCGGCGATCGGGGCCGTCTTCACCAGGGTGCCCAGGTTGGCGCGGATCGTCCTCGCCGAGTCGGCGACCAACTGGGCCGTGTCCCCGATGGTCTTCTCGTTGTCCTTCAGGAAGGGCCCCACCTTGTCGGCGACCCCGTTGACCGTGTCGGCGAGGGTCTGCGTCCCGGCCGCCACCTGGCGCGAACCGTCCGCCAGGTCACCGGCGCCCGTGTCGAGCCTCTTCAGGCCCTTGGAGAGCGTGCCGCTGCCCTCCTTGGCGTCCTTCAGGCCGTCGGCGAGATCCTTGGAGCCCTCCTCGGCCGTACCGATGCCGCCCTTGAGTTTGTCGGCGCCGTCGGCCGCCTTCACGGTCTCGCCGTGGATGTCGGAGAACGACACGAAGATCCGGTCCAGGAAGGTCCGCGAGGCCTTCGTGGACGCGGCCGACCGCACCTCGCTGAACACCGTCCGGGAGATCTGCCCGACGATGTAGTTGTTCGCGTCGTTCGTCCGCACCTGGAGCGCGCCCGTCTCCGGGGAGTCGCCCGCACTGGAGGTGACGCGCGCACTGAAGTCGGCCGGCATCGTCAACGACAAGTAGTACGTGCCGTCCTCGACACCCTTCCGCGCGGTGGCCGCACTCACCTCGTGCCACTCGAACGTCCCGCTGCCGCGCAGCCCCCGGGTGATGTCGTCGCCCGCCGTGACCCTCTTCCCGCCGGCACTCGCCCCCTTGTCGTCGTTGACGAGCGCCACGGGGATGCGGTCCAGGCGGCCGTACGGGTCCCAGAAGGACCACAGGTACAGGGCGCCGTACAGCAGCGGCAGCAGCAGGAGGGCGACGAGCGCGGCGCGCGGCAGCTTCCCCCTGCCGAAGCGCCGCAGCTCAAGCGCGGCCAGTCGTGGCGCGTGCATCGGCCTTCTCCGTTCCCTCGGTGGACACGGCCACCACAGTCGTTCCGGAATCCGCGAGGGACCTCAACAGGTCCCAGATCTCCGCCCGTTCGGCATCCGAGAGCTTGAGATCGACGTCGTCCACACCCAGCAGCGACGGCCGTCCGATCAGCGCCAACGCGACGGACAGCCGCACCTCCTGCACCCGCTCCAGATCCCGTACGGCGGTCCGCGCCCCCTTGGGCAGCGCCTCGCGGTCGAGACCGGCGGCGCCCAGCGCCCGCTCGATCCGCAGCCCCGCCTCGACGGCCCGCTCGGATCGCGGCCGCAGCATCGTGCGTACGGAGTCCCCGAACCGCCGTTGCAGCAGCGCCCGTTCCCGCAGGTGCTCGCCGACGGTCAGCGCCGGATCGAGGTCGGTGACCCCGGCGACATGGGCCAGCGCGGCGACCCGCCGTACCGCCGCCGACTGCTTCGGCAGCGTGAACTCGCCCACGGAGGCGGTCCCTTCGGACGCCTTCATCCGCCCGGTGAGCGCGAGCAGCAGGCTCGTGCGCCCGGACCCCGACGGCCCCTCGACGGCGATCAGCGAGCCGGGCCCGGCGTCCAGGGAGATTCCCCGGAACGCCCAGCCGCGCGGCCCCTTCAGCCCGAAGTCCTCGGTGGTGACACCGACCCCACCCACGGTTCCCCAACCCCTGCCCGCACCATTGAAACTTTTGAACTGACTGGTCAGTGCAAAAACTAACGCGAACCTTCGATCGAAGCAAAAGCGCAGGTCAGAACGGATTGTCAGTGCCATACCTCACGATGGGCACATACGGCACTACCTGACTGGGCGTGCCGTCACACGACGACAGGAGGTTCGTCATGGCCCACCCGTCCGCAGCCGCCGCCCGTCGGCGCCGCGCCGCCGGCCCTGCCCCCTCACTGACCGGCCCGGCGAGCGATGTGCACCCCGTGCTCCGCCGGGCCACGGCCCCGCCCGCCGCCCTCGACCTCCTCGCCCAGGCCCGCGCCGGACTGGACGAGGCAACCGTCCTCGAGACGTCGAACGAGCGCTACGCGACAGCCCACTTGGCCGCCCTGCGCACCGCCGCCGCGGTACTCGCCGCGCGGGTCCAGCCGGAGCCCACCAACCGACGCCGGGGCCGCATCCGCAGCGCCTGGGAAGTGCTCCCCGAGATAGCACCCGAACTCACCGAGTGGAGCGCCCTGTTCGCCTCCGGAGCCCGCCGCCGAGCGCGGGCCGAGGCGGGCATCCAGGGCGCGGCGACCCGCCGGGACGCCGACGACCTCATCCGCGACGTGGCCATGTTCCTGCGCCTGGTCGAGCGGATGCTCGTCCTCCAGCCGGTCCTGCCCCAGCCGCGCCAGGACCCGGAGCGGCCGGAGGACCGCGCGGGATGAACCCTGGTGAGGCAGAGCGCCCCACCAGGGCGCGGGGCCGTATCGACATGCGGCTCCGCCGCGTGCGCGCGACCAGCCCCCCACCGACCCGCAGCTTCATCACCGCTCGACCGGCGGAGCGCTCGCACGGTGTTCGCCGCGCGAGACACATGACCAGGTACGGCACCGGAGGCAATAGGGTGGAGGGCGCCTGAAGCCTTCCCTCCGCCCGCACCCGGGCCGGGGAGGCAGCCCGTTCGCTCCGCCGTGCACAGGCGGTGCCGCGCCGAGGAGTCAACTGCCGTGTCGGACCCGAGCCGCCCCCGCGCCTCCCTCCGTACCGCCGTGGTCTGGGACGTCCTTCAGGACGCCCTCGACCGCCGGGTCAAGGCCACGGGGCGGGACGCGCTGGACGTCCTGGACACCGGAGGCGGCAGCGGCAACTTCGCGGTGCCCGTCGCCCGCCTCGGGCACCGCGTCACCGTCGTCGACCCGAGTCCGAACGCGCTGTTCGCGCTGGAGCGCCGCGCCGCCGAGGCCGGTGTCGCCGACCGCGTGCAGGGCGTCCAGGGCGATGCCCACGGCCTCTTCGACGTGGTCGAGCGCGGCGGTTACGACGCGGTGCTGTGCCACGGCGTCCTGGAGTACGTGGACGACCCCGCCGAGGGCGTCCGCACCGTGGTGGCCGCGCTGCGCCCCGAGGGCGTCCTGAGCCTGCTCGCCGCCGGGCTCGGCGGTGCCGTGCTCGCGCGAGCCCTCGCCGGTCACTTCACGGAGGCCCGCCAGGCCCTCGACGACCCGAACGGCCGCTGGGGCGCCGCCGATCCCGTCCCGCACCGCTTCACCGCCGAGCAGCTCGCCGCGTTCGTCGAGGGCGCGGGGCTCCATGTCGGCGCCGTGCACGGGGTGCGGGTCTTCGCCGACCTGGTGCCCGGAGTGCTCGTGGACACCGAGCCCGGCGCCCTGGACGCGCTGCTGAAGCTGGAGGCCGCGGCGGCCGAGCTCCCGGCGTTCCACTCCGTGGCCACGCAGCTTCATGTGCTCGGCGAGACGCGAGGGGCCGGCGAGGCGTGAGTCGCCTCCCGTGCCGGACCCCCTGATCAGCGGCTCGGCCGCACATGGAGTACGCCACAGGCCCCCCGATCGGGGGCCCGGCGCCGTATGATCGAGGGAGACCGCCCGGCATGACGGGAGGGTCGCTGGGGAATGGAAGCTTCAGCGAGCCGGAACGGCCTTGACGGATTCCGGTTGGTCAATTGGCGTAGAGGGGCGGGTTTCACGGGGGCGATTCCCTGCCTATCCTGAAGGGACCCCCCGGGTCGCCCCGGCGACTGCACGATGAGGAGGACTCCGTGCCGCTCTCGGAGCACGAGCAGCGAATGCTCGAGCAGATGGAGCGAGCGCTGTACGCCGAAGATCCCAAGTTCGCGACAGCGCTTGAGGGAAGCGGGCTGCGCACGTACACCCGGAGACGGGTCTACCAGGCGATGGCCGGCTTCCTCGTGGGTATTGCGCTCCTCATGACAGGAATGGTCGCCAAGCAGATTTGGGTCAGCGTGATGGGGTTCCTCGTCATGCTGGGCTGTGCGGTGCTCGTCGTGACCGGCTGGCGCAAAGCCCCCAAGCCTGGCGAACAGCCCGCCGCGGGCGCACCGCACGCCCGCCGTCAGGGACGGCAGCGGCGCTCGGTGATGGATCGTATCGAGCAGCGCTGGCAGCGCCGCCGCGACGAGCAGCAGGGCCAGTAGCGGCACCCGGCCCGCAGCGCACACGGCGCTCCTCAAGACACGAGTGAGGGGGTGACCACCGAACCGGTGGTCACCCCCTCACGTATGCCCTGCTTCTCGCCCGCCGTGCCCCTCAGCCCTGCTGGCCGGACGGCTTGCGCAGGTTCGGCCGCAGCGCCGCCGCCCGTGTCGTCACCGACGTCCACCAGGCCGACAGCGCCCACACCACCCGGACGGTCGAGCGCGGGGCGAGCAGTGCGCGCAGTTCCGTGGGGCGGTCGGCCGTGTCCTGGAACCCGACGATCACCCGCCGGGCGTCCTGCGCGAGCCCCGCCGCCACCTGCGGCCGAGGCGCGTACAGGACCTGCTCCACGGCGTCCGCCACCCGGTGCACCGAGGCGGTGGACGGCGGGTCGAGCTGCCCGAGCCGCACGATCCGGGCCGCCGCCTTGCGCGGGGTCAGCGAATCGTCCGGCGAGATCCCGAAGTCCCAGGCCGTATCGGTCACTTCCTCCCACACCGCCAGCGTGTGGATCGCCGCCTCCGCCTCGGTACGACCGTGCGCTCCCAGCCGTACGGAGCGCATCCGGATCCGCCACAGCAGCGGCGAGAACAGGATCGCCAGCAGCAGGAGCACGCCCAGGCTGATCAGCACCACCTGCACGAGCCACCAGGGACCGTCCGAGTCGCCGCCCGCCACGATCGCCGGGGCCTGGCTCGAGCAGCCCTCCAGCTTCTTCAGCTGGGCCGTGCAGCTCGCGCTCGTCGAGGGGGCCGCGGAGGGTGCCGCGCTCGTCGCGGACGAGGAGCCGGCCGGGTCCGGGATGTCGCTGCCGGGCGTGGTCGACTGGGTGTACGACGGCACCGAGCCCCGGTTGGGGGTCGGCTCGAAGCGGGTCCAGCCCACGCCCTCGAAGTACAGTTCCGGCCAGGCGTGCGCGTCCTTCAGGCCCACCGACACCGTGCCGTTCGCCTCCGGGGTGCCCGGCGCGAAGCCCACCGCGACCCGGGCCGGAATGCCCAGGGTGCGGGCCATCGCCGCCATCGCGAAGGAGAAGTGGACGCAGAAGCCCTGCTTGTCCCGCAGGAACTTGGCGATCGCGTCACGGCCGGTGCCGACGTCCACCTGGGTGTCGTACTGGAAGCCGCCGGACACCGCGAAGTAGTCCTGGAGCTTCACCGCCTGCTCGTAGTGACTGGTCGAGCCCGCGGTGACCGTGCGGGCGGTGTCGGCCACCACCGCGGGCAGCGACTTCGGCACCTCGGTGTACTGCTTCCTCAGGTTCGCCGAGGGCTCCGGCGCCGTGGCCAACTGCTCCGCGGTCGGCTCCACGTCCAGGCTGTTGACCGTGTAGGTCACCCCGCGTGTGTTCTGTCCGTGATCGCCCACGACGGTCATGCCCACGGGCTCGTAGCGCCAACTGCCGTCGATCTTCACGCCGCTGGGCGGGTACGGCATCGGCAGCCAGTCCTGGGCGTACCAGTCCGCGGCCGAGATCCGGGTCTGGATCACCGAGCGCTTGATGTCCGCGCCGAGGCCGGTCGGCGTGGGGAACGAGTCCGGCACACCCTCGATGTGCCGCTGGGACGGCTTCCAGGTGGTGCCGTCGAAGTCGTCCAGGGACACGATCCGCAGATACATGTCCGAGCTGTCGTTCGTGCTGGTCCGCAGGGACAGGACCTGGCGGTTCTCGTCGACGTTCAGGCTGTCGCGCAGCGAGACCAGCGGGTTGACCGCGGAGATCGTGCCGCCGCCCCCGGTGCCCGCGCCCACGCCGGTCCCGGCGGTGTCCAGCAGGCCGCCCGAGATGGTGGGCAGCGGCAGCAGGGCGATGGCCATCGCGACCGCGCCGATCCGCCGCCCGGTACGGACCGGGGCGAGCGGACCCGAGGACTCCGGGCCCGAGGTGGTGCGGGGCGCGCCGCCGAAGACGCGGCCCCACTGGGCGAGCCGGTCCCGGCCCTCGGCCAGCAGCAGCGTCAGATAGCCGGCGGCCGCGAGCAGGAACCACAGCCAGCCGTAGCTGCTCTCGGACAGCCCGGCGGCCACCGAGTACAGCGCGAGCAGTGGCAGTCCGGCCGGGGCCGCGCTGCGGAAGGTGACCGCGAGCGTGTCCACCGCGAGGCCGATCACCAGGACACCGCCGATGAGCATCAGCCGGATGCCGTCGTGCAGCGGTGCCGGGATCGCGTACCGGGAGACGTCGTCGGAGCCCTGCTGCAACAGATCGCCGAAGTGCCGGAAGGCCTCGGGGCCCGGGACGATCCCGCCGAGGGCCTGCGCGTGCGCGAAGACCACGGTCAGCATCAGCAGTGTGACCAGGGCCTGCGCCGCGACGGTCAGCGGCCGGGCCAGGGGGACCCGCCGGGTCGCCGCACCCACCCCGGTCTGGATCGCCAGCATGAAGGCGGCCTGGACGAGCCAGGTCGCCGGGGAGACCAGGGGCAGCAGTGCGCAGGACGCCAGCACCGTGGCCACCCAGGCGCAGATCGCCAGTCGTGCCCGCCCGCTCATGCCCATCCCTCCCCGAGGCCGGTCGCGGTGATGCCGTTGCGCTCCCGGTCCGCCTGTTGCCACAGGTCCGTCAGGGACGCGCCGCGCGGTACGCCCACGGCGGTCCAGCCCGCGTCGCGCAGCATCCGCAGCCGCTCCTCCTGCTCGTCCCCGGGACCGGGGACGTCGCTCGACTCACGCACCCAGCCGTCGGCGTCCAGCACGAAGGCGAGGGCGCCCCCGCTGCGCTGGCGCATCCGGGCGACGATCGCCGCCTGTTCCTCGTCGAGGTCGCCGAAGAAGGCCACCAGAAGCCCTTCGTTCCCGCCGCGCAGCACGTCGTAGGCTCGGGACAGGCCCGCGCCGTCCGAGTGGTCGATGACCGCGAGGGTGTCCATCATCAGTCCGGCCGCGTCCGCCGACTCCTGGCTCGCGCCCGCGAACCCGTCGGCGTCCTGGCCGGGCACCGAGTTGCCGGTGTCGCTCAACAGCCGTACGGAGAAGCCCCGTTCCAGCATGTGCACCAGGACGGAGGCCGCCCCGGAGACGGCCCACTCGAAGGCCGAGTCCGGGCCCTGGCCCGCGAAGGCGATGCCCCGGGTGTCGAGGAGCACCGTGCAGCGGGCGCGCTGGGGCTGCTCCTCGCGGCGCACCATCAGCTCGCCGTAGCGCGCGGTGGAGCGCCAGTGCACGCGGCGCAGATCGTCGCCGTAGCGGTATCCGCGCGGGATCACGTCGTCCTCGCCCGCCAGGGCCAGCGAGCGGTTGCGGCCGTCGCCGTAGCCCTTGGCCTCGCCGCTGAGGCGGACCGGGGGGAGGGCCTCCACGCGCGGGATGACGGTAAGGGTGTCGAAGGTCGAGAAGGAGCGGGTCAGTTCGCACATTCCGAAGGGGTCCGTCAGACGGAGCTGGAGCGGGCCCAGGGGGTAGCGGCCGCGCAGGTCGGAGCGGACCCGGTAGGACACCTCGCGCCGGCCGCCCGCCTCGACCCGGTCCAGGACGAAGCGGGGGCGCGGGCCGAGCACGTACGGCACCCGGTCCTGGAGCATCAGCAGGCCCGTGGGCAGTCGCGAGACGTTGTCCATCCGCAGATGGACGCGGGCCTCGCTGCCGGCGGGCACGCGCGCGGGGGAGAGCCGGCGGCTGCCGGCGACCCGGTAGCGGGTGCGGTAGAGCACGGTCGCGCAGATCAGCGGCAGCACCGCCAGCAGGAGTCCGACCTGGAGCAGATCGCTCTGCCCCAGGACGTACGCGCAGACGGCGGCGGCGATGCCGGCGGCCAGGAACGAGCGTCCCCGGGTGGTCAGCCCGGCCAGGGCCGTACGAACACCGCCCTTCTCGTCCCGGTCGGTCTCCGCCTCCCCGGTGGACATCACAGCCTCCGGGGCGGCTGCTGGCCGTACGCCCCGACACCCAGTCCGCTCTGCGGGGACGGTGCCGCGGGCACGGGGGTGCGCTGGAGGATCTCCTGGACGACCTGCTCCGCCGTACGACGGTTCAACTGGGCCTGGGCGGTGGGCAGCAGGCGGTGCGCCAGGACCGCGACCGCGAGGGCCTGGATGTCGTCCGGCAGCGCGTACTCACGGCCGCTCAGGGCGGCGGAGGCCTTCGCAGCGCGCAGCAGGTGCAGCGTCGCGCGCGGGGAGGCGCCGAGTCTGAGGTCGGGGTGGTTGCGCGTGGCGGAGACCAGTTCCACCGCGTATCTGCGCACCGGGTCGGCGACATGGACGCCGCGGACCGCCTCGACCAGCTTGACGATGTCGTGCGCGTGCGCCACGGGCTGGAGGTCGTCCAGCGGGCTGACCCCGCCGTGGATGTCCAGCATCTGCAGCTCGGCCTCCGCGCTGGGATAGCCGATGGAGACCCGGGCCATGAAGCGGTCGCGCTGGGCCTCGGGCAGCGGATAGGTGCCCTCCATCTCGACCGGGTTCTGCGTGGCGACCACCATGAAGGGGCTGGGCAGCTCGTAGGTCTGGCCGTCGATGGTGACCTGCCGCTCCTCCATGGACTCCAGGAGCGCGGACTGGGTCTTCGGCGAGGCGCGGTTGATCTCGTCGCCGATCACGATCTGGGCGAAGATGGCGCCCGGTTTGAACTCGAAGTCCCGCTGCTGCTGGTCCCAGATGGACACACCGGTGATGTCCGAGGGCAGCAGGTCGGGCGTGAACTGGATTCGCCGCACCGAACAGTCGATCGACCGCGCCAGCGCCTTGGCCAGCATTGTCTTGCCCACACCCGGAACGTCCTCGATCAGAAGATGTCCCTCGGCGAGCAGCACGGTCAGCGAAAGCCGTACGACCTCGGGCTTGCCCTCGATCACTCCTTCCACCGAACTGCGGACTCGCTCCACAGTGGCGGTCAGATCTGTAAGGCTCGCTCGATCGTCATAGGTCGTCACCCGGCCCTCCTCGGCCCGTTCTTTCCATGGGCCGACGCCTGTGATGCGGACCGGCCCACCCCGAAACACGGACACCGCGCGGAAAAAGTTCCGCGCGACGCCACACCCGCATTCTTGTTGCCGTTACCGGTTCGTGTCACTCGCCTGTGGACAACTGCCTTCGCTTTGTCGGGTCTTACGACCTTTTGGGCGGTCCCAGTGGCGAGTTTTCCGAAATTTTCGGGGCGGGCGGGCGCGTCAGGCGGGGTCGATCTCGCGCAGCAGACCCGACTTCACGTCGAAGACGAAGCCGCGCACATCATCAGTGTGCAGCAGGAACGGCGAGGTGCGCACACGCTGCATCGACTGCCGTACGTCCTGCTCCACGTCCCGGAAGGCCTCCACCGCCCAGGCGGGGCGCTGGCCGACCTCCATCTCCAGGTCGTGCCGGAACTCCTCGGTGAGGGACTCCAGGCCGCAGCCGGTGTGGTGGATGAGCACGACGCTGCGGGTGCCGAGCGCGCGCTGGCTGATGGTGAGGGAGCGGATCACGTCGTCGGTGACCACGCCGCCCGCGTTGCGGATGGTGTGGCAGTCGCCGAGCTGGAGGCCGAGCGCCTTGTGCAGGTCGAGGCGGGCGTCCATACAGGCCACCACGGCCACCTGGAGGACGGGACGGGCGTCCATCCCGGGATCGGTGAAGGCGGCTGCGTACTGCGCGTTGGCGTCGACAAGGCGGTCCGTCACGGTCCCGCCGTGAGCTATGGCGCCTTCGGACTCTGTGGGTACGGATGCGGAGGTCGTCATACCCATGACGGTACTGGTCACCGGCGGTGCGGTCTCGGCGTGGGAGGGGAAAAAGAGCGTCATCACGTCCTCTTGTGAGGTAACCCACACGAGTGGCGGGGGTGCACCCGGGTGGGTGATTCTTTCCGTTTTGAGGCTTCGCACGCACCCGGGCCCGCGACGCGCAGGCCGGTTGATTGACCGTGAGACAGCGTGGACTAAAGTTGCGCGAAGCGGGAGGCGAGGCTCTCCCTGCTGGACTTTTCCCGGAGACCCCGGCGATTTTCCGGATTCTCCCCACGTGCGCGGCGCGTACGTACGGCTCGGCCTCCTCCCGCTCCCGGTCGGCTGACGCCTCCGGCGCCGACAGGCCTCCCCTTCTCTGGGGTCCCCCCAGCGGAGCTGGGGGAGGGCGGGGACCCGGCGGTGCGTACGGCCCGTGCCGGACCTGAGAGGGCCCCTTGAGCCAGAGTCGACACGTCCCGGTGATGCTCCAGCGGTGCCTGGACCTGTTGGCCCCCGCGCTGGAGCGCCCGGGAGCGGTGGTCGTCGACTGCACCCTCGGGCTCGGCGGGCACAGCGAGGCCCTGCTGACCCGGTTCCCCGAGGCCCGGCTCGTCGCCCTGGACCGCGACAAGGAGGCCCTGCGTCTCTCCGGCGAGCGCCTCGCGCCCTTCGGTGACCGCGCCACCCTCGTGCACGCCGTCTACGACGAGCTGCCCGAGGTGCTGGAGCGGCTCGGCCTCGCGCGCGTGGAGGGCGTTCTGTTCGACCTCGGCGTCTCCTCCATGCAGTTGGACGAGGCCGACCGCGGCTTCGCCTACGCCCAGGACGCCCCCCTGGACATGCGCATGGACCAGACGACCGGCATCAGCGCCGCCGAGGTCCTCAACACCTACGCGCCCGGTGAACTCGTCCGCATCCTGCGGGCGTACGGCGAGGAGAAGCAGGCCAAGCGGATCGTGTCCGCGGTCGTCCGCGAGCGCGACAAGGAGCCGTTCGGCAACAGCGCGCGGCTCGTCGAGCTGATCCGAGACTCGCTGCCCCAGGCCGCCAAGCGCACCGGCGGCAACCCGGCCAAGCGCACCTTCCAGGCGCTGCGCATCGAGGTCAACGGCGAACTGTCCGTCCTGGAGAGCGCGATCCCCGCCGCGGTGAAGTCCCTTGCCGTGGGCGGCCGGATCGCCGTCCTGTCGTACCACTCGCTCGAAGACCGCCTGGTGAAGCAGGTGTTCGCGGCCGGTGCCGCCAACACCGCGCCTCCTGGGCTGCCGGTCGTGCCCGAGCAGTACCAGCCCCGGCTCAAGCTCCTGACGCGCGGTGCCGAACTTCCCACCGAGGAAGAGGTCGCCGAGAACCGGCGAGCGGCACCCGCGCGGCTGCGGGGGGCCGAGCGCATCAGGGAGGACATCGGGTGAGTACGTACCAAGTGAGTGCGAGGTGCGTGAGTGAGTAGGAAACCCGAACTGAGGGGCAGGGCCGCCCGACTCGCGCGGCTCTTCCCGACCGGGCCCGCGCAGACCGGCGGGATCCACGCGGCCAGGACCCCGTTCGTCCTCCTTGTCGTGCTGCTCCTCGGCGGCGGCCTGATCGGACTGCTCGTGCTGAACTCCGCGCTCAGCGAAGGGCAGTTCAAGCTGGACGACCTCCAGAAGCAGACGAAGAGCCTCACCGACGAGGAACAGGCGCTCCAGCGGGACGTGGACGCCTACTCCGCCCCCGACGCCCTCCAGCGCCGGGCCCACGAGTTGGGCATGGTGCCCGGCGGGGACCCCGCCTTCCTCGACCCGAACGGCACGGTGAAGGGTGTCCCGGAACAGGCCGCGGCCGAGAAGACCCTGAGCACACCGGCCGTGCTCGCCCCCGAAGCGCTCATCAGCAGGCCGAGTCCGACCCCCGCGCCCGGCGCGTCGGCACCCGCGGCCACCCCTACCCCCACCCCGGCCCGGTCCGTACC
>NZ_JAENRY010000590.1 GCF_016612545.1 Streptomyces sp. MBT65
GGGTGAGGCAGTCGCCCGAGTCGATCTGGCAGGAGTTCCAGTGGACGCGCTCGAAGTCGTCCCCGTCCCAGGCGTAGTTGGAGACGGTGTTGAGCCCGCTGCCGATACCGGCGCCGCCGCTGGTCGCGGTGCGGTAGGGGTGGGTGTCGGTGGAGTACAGGTAGGCGTGGTAGTTGAAGTCCTCCTGCACGTTCACGATGTCGTACGGGGCGATGCGCGTGCCGATCGCGGTGGTGCTCGTGTCCCGCGGCGTCGAGGCGCTGGACAACGACTCCGGCAGCCCGGCGACGTTGTACGTGAGCACGCTGAAACTGCCCGAAGTTGCGGCGGCGGCCGGTGTCGCGGCGGCCACCGTGATCCCGCCGAGGGCCGCGGCTGCGGCCGCCAGACAGGCGAGAAGTCTGCGCATGGGGAAGTGCCTCCTGCGGAGTTACAGAGGGGGAGGGTGAGGGTGTTGCGGCGGTCATGCCAAAATGTAGCGACAAGCGCTTGCTATGACTCCCCCTCAACCGCACTGAATCTGGAATTCCGGGTGACCGGCGGATGGCCAAGTGCCGTTGCGTGCCCGTTTGTTGTCAGTGCGGGGGGATACGGTCCGGGCCGGTGTCGCACTGGGACGCGGGTGAGCTCAGGGCGAGGGATCCGAGCGAGTTCCTTGTCGCCAAGAAGCGTTGAGGTCACTCGGGGCTTGGGGTGTGGGTTCAGGGGGCGACGGCGAGTACTGCGGGCGCGACGGGAGGTCGACGCTCTGCGGCCGTCGGCGGTGACCGCTACGGCCGTCGGCCGTGACTCCTAGGGCCGAGCCAAATGCCGCATGGTCAGGGCCAGTTGGAGTCGTAGCCGGCCCTGTGGCGTGCGTACCGGCCAGCCCAGCAGGGACTCCGCGTGGGTCAACCGGTCCTGGAGCGTGGAGTGGTGGACGTTGATCTCGGTGGCCGCCGCGCGCAGGCTCGTGGTGGTCGCGACCGCGTTCAGCGTGGCCAGCAGCCAGGGCGCGGTCGCCGCCGCGGCTTCCACGTCCTGGACGTCGGGGGGTGGTTCGGCGCCCGGTACGACGAGTTCGGCGAGGAGGGCGATGCCGCCGAGATCGTCGGCGTGCACGATGCGCCGGCCGGGGTCCTGTGCGGTGCCGTCGGAGGTGAAGCGGAGGGCGGTGCGGGCGGCGGCCCAGGAGCGGGGCAGGTCAAGTACGGGGACGGCGGGGCCGATGCCCAGCCGCCCGGCGGGCAACTCGGCGTCGGTGTGCGGAGGTTGGGCGCCCGTGCGGTCCTGGGCTGGCTGTGGATCGCCGTCCGGGTGCGGGGTAAGGGGCGTGGACCGTATGCCGGTGTCGCGGAGTGCGGCGACGACCCGGGGCGGTCCGTCGAGCGGGGCGACGGCCCTGGCCCGGGTCGCGGGGTCTGCCGGGTCGAGGCCGAGCCGGCGGGCCGCGTGCAGCCGGGCCGCCTCGGGAGCCGTCGGGTCGAGAAGGGTCTCGATCGACTCCGGGTCGTCGAGGGGAACCCGGCCCCGGGTGCGATCGAGCACGATCCGTACGGCACCGGCCGCCCGCTCCAGGATCACCGCGTCGACGACACTGGGCGCCGCCTGCGCCGTACGCTCCAGCCAGAGCGCGGAGGCCCCGCCCGGCGTCAGCGCGGCGGACGGCCAGGCGGGATCCGGCGGTGACGTGCTGTCCCTGCGCGTACCGTCCGCCTCGACCCGCACCCGGACCCGTCGCTCGGCGTCGACCAGCCGCGCGGCACATCCGGCCAGCACCGCCGCGCGGCTGGTCGACGCCGAG
>NZ_JAENRY010000591.1 GCF_016612545.1 Streptomyces sp. MBT65
GGGTGACGGGACCGGCTCGGCACAGGTGAAAAGTGCGGTCTGTACGGGTGACGGGACCGGCTCGGCACAAGTGGGGAGTGCGGCCCGACGCCGGGCAAGGACGGCGGTCCGGCGCGAGCAAAGGGCGCTACCCGGCACGGACGAAGGGTGCGACTCGACACGGGCAATGGGTGTGGCCTGGCACGGGTGAAGCGCCCAGCTCAGCACGAGTGACGAGTGCGGCCCGACGCGGGGCACGGGCGGCGACCCGATGCGGGCAAAGCGTGCTACTCGACGCGGGGTAAGAGCGGCGGCCCAGCACAGGCTAAAAGTGCGATCCGACACGGGCGAGGGACCCTGCCTGGTGCTGGCGAAGGGTGCGGCCCTATACCGGTGACTAGTGCGCCCCGACGCAGGACAAAGGCGGCGGCCCAGCACTGGCAAAGAGTACGGCTCGGCACGGGCGAAGGGTGCGGCCTGGCACGGGCGAAGGGTGCGGCCCGGTGCAGGCGGAAGGCGACAGCCCCTCGCCGACGAGGGTGACCGGCCCGACAGGTGGGCCGGAATGCGGGCCGGGATGCGGGCCGGGATCACATCAGTGGAGTCAGGAAGCGGCGCAGGATCTCCTCGTAGCCGGCCGGATCGGCGTTCCACATCGCGCTGTGCGGGGCGTGGGCCACCGGCTGGAGGGTGATCAGGTCGGGGCGGTGGGCGGCGAAGCGGCGAGAGAGGGTCCAGGGGGCCACCTTGTCGTCCGGGCCGTGGAAGATCAGGGTCGGGACCCTGAGCCGGGTGGGGTCGGCGGCCTCGGCGATGCGGTCGCCGTGCAGACCGGTACGGCCCTGGGCGGCACGGACCGCCAGCGGCAGCAGCGCGCCCGGGGTGTGCCGGGCGGTGGCGAGGGCGCGCAACGTGGTCTCCCAGTCGAGCACCGGCGAGTCCAGCACCAGACCGGAGACGCGGTCGCGCATCGCGGAGTGGGCGGCGGCGCGCAACGCCATGGTGGCGCCGGTGGACCAGCCGTACAGGACGACGTGCTCGGCGCCGTACCGCACGGCGTAGCGGATCGCCGCGTCCAGGTCGCGCCACTCGGTCTCGCCGAGGTGGCCCAGGCCGTCGGGGTTGCGGGGTGCGCCGAGGTCGCCGCGGTAGGCGAGGGCGAGGACCGGGAAGCGGTTGCGGTGCAGGAACTCCATGACGTTCAGGGAGAGTTCGCGGGTGGCGGCCAGTCCGTGCACCGCGATCACCCAGGTGCTCCGCGCCCCGGGCACGAACCAGGCGGGCAGGGAGCCGAGTTCGCCGGGGAGGTCGATGTCGGCGTGGTCGAGGCCGAGGGCGGCGCTCGGGTTGCCGATGTGGACGTTCGGGGTGAGCCACACCTTGTCGCCGGGGTGCAGGGTGCCGTGGGTGACGCGTTCCAGGCGGCGTACGACGGCGTCGGCGGAGGGGGACGCCGTGTCGACGACGGGGCCGACGACCGCGTGGGAACCGTCACCGGCGAGGCCGTAGGTACCGGGGCGCAGGGAGGCCAGGTCCCG
This sequence comes from Streptomyces sp. MBT65, assembly GCF_016612545.1. Lineage (GTDB taxonomy): Bacteria > Actinomycetota > Actinomycetes > Streptomycetales > Streptomycetaceae > Streptomyces. The sequence continues at coordinate 1,518 of NZ_JAENRY010000591.1, forward strand.
GGTGAGCACGATCTGGCCGGCGGCGGTCGAGTGCACCGTGAGCCGGGGTTCGGTCGGCAGGGGGCGGCCGGGCGGCGCCTTCAGCGCCGCGTCACTGGCGTACCGGCCGACGGCGACGCCGGCCGCACCGGCCGCGAGGGCCACGGAGACGGCCGCGGCCGTCGCTTTGACTGTGCGCACGGGTCCAGTGTCCCGGGGGACCCGCTCACCGGCCAGCCGGAGGACGCACGGGGTGAGGGGCGGGGGCGGGTC
>NZ_JAENRY010000592.1 GCF_016612545.1 Streptomyces sp. MBT65
GAGGGGGACCGTGGGGGTCGCGGGTGCGTCGTGGTGGGCCAGGCGGAAGGGGAGGGCGGCGAGGACGAGCACCGCGCAGGTCGCGCCGGCGCCGATCGTCGCGCGGAGCAGGCGGCGGCGGTTCGCGCCGCGGCGGATCGTCTCGTAACGGCCGGGGGGCGGGCCGAGGTACTCGGCGGAGGAGGGGCGCAGGATGACCGTGAGGGGGTCGTCGAGGTCGCGGCCCGGTTCCCCGTCGCCCTCGTCAAAGTGTGTGGTCAAGGCTTCTCCTCAGATGGGCGCGGAGCAGTTCGCGGGCCGCGTGGAGGTCGGCCTTGATGGTTCCTTCCTTGCGTCCGGTCAGCACGGACACCTCCCGGATCGGCATGTCGGCGTAGTAGTGCAGGAGGATCGGGACGCGCAGTCGTTCGGGCAGCGACTGCACGAGCAGCCGTACGGACGGATCGGTCTGTTCGGTCGGCGGCCGGATCGCCTCCTCGGTGGTGGCCCGGCGCACGGCCCGGCGTTCGCGCTCCATTTTGCGCCAGTGGTCCCGGACGAGGTTGGCCGCGGTGACGTAGAGGAAGCCGCGCGGTTCCGCCACCTTCGTCCAGCGCGCCCAGAGCCGGGTGAACGCCTCGGAGGCGATCTCGTGGGCCGTCTCGTCGTCGTCGACGAGACGGCGGCACCAGCCGGCGAGGCGCGGGTAGACGGCGGCGAACAGTTCGGACGCTGCCGTCTCGCGGGACCGTTTCAACGCTCTCCATGGTCGTGATGTGGTGCGGGGTGATGCGGGTGTTCGGGAAAATCACGCGGCCAGCGTGGCGAAGACGATCACGTTGTCCAGGTATCCCGTTCCGGTGCGGGTCCCGCCGCAGGTGATGAGACGCAGTTCGGGGCGGGCCACGTTCCCGTACACCTCGTCCGACGGGAAGTCGGCCTTGGCGACCGTCCGGACGGAGGTGACGGTGAACGTGGCCGTCGTGCCGTTCTCCAGGCCCGCCTCGATCCGGTCGCCCTTGCGCAGCCGCGTGAGGTGACGGAAGACACCGTCCCCGTACGCGCCGACGGTGACATGCCCGAGGATCACCGACGGCCCGTTCTGGCCGGGCGTCGGCGAGTAGCGGTACCAGCCCGCCCGGTCGTGCGCGGTGATCGGCGGCACCTGCACGGTGCCGTCCGCGGCCAGCCCCAGTCGCATGACCGGGGTGTCGACCCCGATCGCCGGGACGCGCAGGGTGACCGGGACGGAGCGGGCGAGGGCGTGCGCCGTGCCGCTGCCGCCCTTGGCGGACGGGGTCGAACTCCCCCGCGTTGAACTCCCTTGCGGTGAACTCCCTTGATCGGGAGCGGAGTTCGCGGCCTGGGTGGTCGTCCCGTGACCGCCGCCGCAGCCGGCGAGCAGCGATGCCGTCGCCGCGGTGACGAAGGCGCGCCTGGAGAGCGAGGTCATACGCCGGTCGTCCTCCGACGCCGTACGACGACGAAGGCGCCGCCGCCGACGAGCAGCGCGGCGGCTGCCCCGCCGATCAGCGTGGTCGACATGTCGTCGGACGACTTCGCCGCCGGTACGACACCGGTGTCGGGGGCGCCGACGGGGACCGCGGCGACCTGGCTCGGGGCCCGGGTGGGCTCGGCGGACGGTGCGGCGCTGGGCTCGGCGCTCGCGTCCCGGGTGGGGGCCGCGGTGGCGCTCGGCACCGGGGACGGCGCGGTGGAGGCGGCGCGGGTGGGAGCCGCGGAGGCTCCGTCCGCGAACGCAGGCGCGGCGCTCGCCAGGACCGCGCCG
>NZ_JAENRY010000593.1 GCF_016612545.1 Streptomyces sp. MBT65
GTTCGCAGGGGGTGCCGGGGTTGACGACGAGGGCGGGCGGGCAGCGCGGGTTCCAGGCGTCGGCTATCCAGCGCAGGGAGGCGCGCGAGTACACCAGGTCGGGGCGGGGCGCGGGCAGCATGCCGTCCGTGAAGAGTTCCCAGCGCTCGGTGCCGGTGCGGGGGTCGCGGGTGAACGTGCGGTGGACGCGGTCGGGTTGGGCGTCGTAGGCGTCGCGCGACATCACGTAGTAGAGGCGGACGCGGGCCAGTACGTCGTAGTACGCGGTCCAGTCGCCGCGGGCTCTGGCCTCGGCCAGGGCGCGCTCCGTGTCCGTCGGCGGGGTCCAGGCGGGCGGTGCGGGAGGCCCGAAACCGGCGGGGGACGGTCCGAACGACATAGGGCTCGCTGTCCTTCCAGGGGCAGGCCGACCGGGACGACCCGGTTGACCGGGCCGATCAGGTCAACACCACTGCTGATCCCGGCACATTGCCATACGGGACTGAGACACCCCTGTGCGGCCCCGTGCCGTGTTCCCTCAACTCCCGGTCCGCCGCGCAGGGTTCCCGCGCATGCCGAAGCCCCCGGCCGCAATCGCAGCCAGGGGCCTCACACGCGGCACTGCTTACTGCACGGCATGCAGACGCGGTGAACCTCAGACGTTGACGCCGAAGTCCTGGGCGATGCCGACCAGGCCCGAGGCGTAGCCCTGGCCCACGGCGCGGAACTTCCACTCCGCGCCGTTGCGGTACAGCTCGCCGAAGACCATCGCCGTCTCCGTCGCCGCGTCCTCGGAGAGGTCGTAGCGGGCGATCTCGGCGCCGCCGGCCTGGTTCACGATGCGGATGTACGCGTTGCGGACCTGGCCGAAGTTCTGCGAGCGGGTCTCCGCGTCGTAGATCGAGACCGGGAAGACGATCTTCTCGACGTCCGCCGGGAGGCCGGCCAGGTTGACGTTGATCGCCTCGTCGTCGCCAGCGCCCTCGCCCGTGCGGTTGTCGCCGGTGTGGACGATCGTCTGGTCCGGGGTCGACTTGTTGTTGAAGAAGATGAAGTGTCCGTCCGAGTACACCTTGCCCTCGGGGTTGACCGCGATCGCCGAGGCGTCGAGGTCGAAGTCCGTGCCGGTGGTGGTGCGGACGTCCCAGCCGAGGCCTACGGTGACGGCGGTCAGGCCCGGGGCCTCCTTGGTGAGCGAGACGTTGCCACCCTTGGACAGGCTTACAGCCATTGTTGGGAGTCCTTCCCTCGTTGCGGTGCGGGCTTCGTACTGGAGACGAAGCTACCGGTACCTGTATGAACGCCAAGAGGGGTACCGAAGGTTCCAGGTGACTTTACTTTCTTTACCCGGAGATGTCCGAGGTAATTGGCGTGACGTGGACGGGACAGACACGCGACCATGGGGGACATGTCCGGTCCCTATCTCATCCGCGGCTCCGTCTCCCTGCCCGAGGCCGAGCTCATGTGGCGTTTCTCGCGGTCGTCAGGGCCGGGCGGGCAGCACGTCAACACCAGCGACTCCCAGGTGGAGCTGCGCTTCGACCTCGCGAAGACCGAGGCGCTGCCCGAGGTCTGGAAGGCGCGCGCCCTGGAACGGCTCGCCTCACGTCTCGTCGACGGCGTCGTCACCGTACGGTCCTCCGAGCACCGCTCCCAGTGGCGCAACCGCGAGACCGCCGCGGTACGCCTCGCGGCCCTGCTCGCCGAGGCCACGGCCCCGCCACCGAAGCCGCGCCGGGCCACGCGTATTCCCCGCGGTATCAATGAGCGCCGGTTGCGGGAGAAGAAGCAGCGGTCGGATACGAAGCGGGGGCGGAACGGGCGGGACTGGGGATAGTTCCCTGGTGCCGGGTGCTTGTTGTCACATGGGCGGCCGCGCTGAATTCCTGGAGAACGGCGACGGCGCCGACGAAAACAATGGCACGCAAAACCACGGTGAATTCCTCGCCGCCCGCCCCGAACACACCCCTACTCCAGCTCCAACACCCCCACCGTCTCCCCCTCGCTCAGCTCCCTGTTGGGCCGGAAACCCAGCCCCGCGTAGAACCCGGCCGGCCCCGACGCGCCCTCGTGCCACGTCACGTACAGCTCCTTGCCGCCCCGGTGACGGATCTCCGCGGCGACGGACTCCACGGCGAACCGGCCGTAGCCCCGGCCCTGTTGGTCCGCCGCGATGTTCAGGCGCCAGAGGCCGGAGCGGATGACGGAGCCGTCCAGGTTCCAGTCGATGTCGAAGAAGGCCATGACGAAGCCGACGGGGCGGTCCTCGTCGACGATCAGGCGGGGCCAGGCGGTGCCGGGGTGGACATAGGCCTCGGCGAGGGACTTCATGACGGGGGAGACCGCGAACTCCTGGTCGGGACGGACCCGAATGCCCACGGCGGCCTCGAAGAGATCACCCCGAGCAACTTCGAGGCCGCCGTGGGCATTCGGGTCCGTCCCGACCAGGAGTTCGCGGAACCGAATGCCCNCGGCGGCCTCGAAGTTGCTCGGGGTGATCTCTTCGAGGCGGGGGCCGGAACCGGAACCAGGACCGGCGGCGGTGATCGTCGTCATGCGTGCACGGTAGGCGGTCGGATCAGCGACGGGCGAGAGAATTAGCCGACGCCACCAGCACCGCGACCACCACCGTCATCATCCCAACTGCCGCTGCCGCTGCCGCTGCCGAAACGCGGGCTATCGCCGCCGCCGCCACCGCCAGGCCTGCCACCGCCGACATACCTGCGACCGCCGACACACCAGCCGCCGCCGTCGCGCCGGCTACCGCCGTCACATCAGCCGCCACCGGCAGGCCAGTTGCCCGCCATGT
>NZ_JAENRY010000594.1 GCF_016612545.1 Streptomyces sp. MBT65
GGGGTGTGGTCAGGGGCGGGTCTCCGGCCCGGGCTGGTTCTGCCAGGGGCGGCACAGCAGCAGGAGGGAGGCGATCGCGGTCAGGGCGCTGCCGGTCTGGACGGCGGCCATGGGCAGTGCCGTGCCCTTGCCGGCGATGCCGACGAGGAGGGTGGCGATCGCGCCCATGGCGAAGCAGGAGGTGCCCACCAGTGCGGAGGCGGAGCCCGCGGCGTGCGGGGTGCGCATCAGGGCGAGCGCGTTGGTGTTGGGCAGGACCAGCCCCAGCGCGGAGATCATGACGAAGAGGCAGCAGGCGACCGGGATGGTGCCCGCGTCGCCGAAGACGCCCTGCGCCACCAGCAGCAGCACCGTCCCGGCCACCGCGATGACACCGAGCCCGGCGCCCAGGGCCCGGTCCAGGCGGACCCGGCCGACCAGGAGCTTGCCGTTGACGCGGCCCACGATCATCATGCCGAGCGAGTTGAGGCCGTAGAGGAGGGAGAAGGTCTGCGGGGAGGCGCCGTAGATGCCCTGGATGACGAAGGGGGAGGCGGCGATGTAGGAGAACAGGGCGCCGTAGGCGAAGCCGTTGACCATCACGTAGCCGGCGAAGACCCGGTCGGCGAGCAGGCCGCGCATGATGAACAGCGCCCCCAGCACCCCGCCGCCCCGGCGCCGGGCGGGCGGCAGGGTCTCGGGCAGCCGGCGCCACACCAGCGCGGTGAGCGCGACACCGATCACGGCCAGCACCAGGAAGACGCCCCGCCAGGCGGTGAAGCGCAGCACCTGTCCGCCCAGGACCGGCGCGGCGACCGGGGCGAGGCTGGAGACCAGCAGCAGGGTGGAGAAGAAACGGGCCATCTCCAGGCCGTCGTAGAGGTCGCGCACCACGGCGCGGGCGATGACGATGCCGGCCGCCCCCGCCAGGCCCTGCAGCAGCCGGCAGCCGATCAGCACCGCGGCGTCGGGCGCCAGCGCGCAGCTCACGGAGGCGACGACGTAGACGAGCAGGCCGGTCAGCAGCGGCCTGCGCCGCCCCCACCGGTCGCTCATCGGGCCGACGATCAGCTGGCCCAGCGCCATGCCGGTCAGGCACGCGGTCAGGGTCAGCTGGCCGCTGGTGGCGGAGGTGTGCAGGGTGCGGGTGACGTCCGGCAGTGCGGGCAGGTACATGTCCATCGACAGCGGCGGCACCGCGGACAGGGCGCCGAGCATGAAGGTGATCAGGGCCCCGGTCCGGCGCAGCCCCTCCAGCCGGCCGGCTGATCCGCCGGCCCGCGCCGGCGGTGCGGTCGACCGCTTGGTCCTGACGGTGGCTTCCTCGGCGCGAGACATTCGCCCTCCGTGTCCGGTCGTGTGGGTCTGCGCCGATGGTGGCAGCAGGCCGCTACAGAACCGGTCGGGTGCCGGTGGCGTGATCCGCGCGCCAACTCCGCACCCCCCGCCAGCAGTTGACGTGACCTACGTCACTTTGGGGGAGTCTTGGCGGGCGCGCCCCGGCCGTGTCACTATTTCGGCACGCCTCCCCTGCCCGAAAACATTTCGTACGGCGGACAGTCCGTACGGCGGGGGAGCGGCGGGGAGTTGAGGGACCGGGCGTCCCGACTCCCCCTTTTTTCTGCCCTGTTGTTCTCTCCTGTTTCTCTCCGCGCCCCTCGCGCGGCGGCGGCCGCGACCCCACGACCTCGTGACCCCATGACCTCGCGACCTCGTCCGGGTCTGCCGCCCCTTCACCCCCGTCACCGGCCGGACGGCTTTGGTCAGGAGCCCTCTTGGAGCAGCTCATGGAGCACCTCGTGCGGCATGCCGTCACCACGATCCGCGAACGCTTCTGGGAACCGCTGAGCCTGGAGGAGCTGGCACGTGGCGCGATGGTCAGCAAGTACCACTTCCTGCGCGTGTTCACCAAGGTCACCGGTGTCACCCCGGGACGGTTCCTGTGCGCGGTGCGGCTGCAGGAGGCCAAGGTCCTGCTGCTGGGCACCCGGCTGACCGTCGCCGACATCGCGGTACGGGTCGGCTACAGCAGCACCGGCAGTTTCACCCGCCGCTTCACCGAGCTGGTGGGACTGTCTCCCACGCGCTACCGCATGCTCTCCCTCGCCCCGCCCGTGCCCGAACCGCTCATGCCCGTGCCCGTGCCCGAACCGGCCGCGCCCGCACCCGAGCCGGTGCCCCGGGCGGACCGGGGCACCGGCACCGTCGGGTGCGGG
>NZ_JAENRY010000595.1 GCF_016612545.1 Streptomyces sp. MBT65
GGACGGGGACGGGGGCAAGGTCAGTCCCGCGAACTCGCTTACGGCCGCGGCCGGTTCGGGCAGCGCGCCCACGTCGACGCCGAGCACCGCGTCCGTCCCTAGCGAGACCACCAGCCCCGCCATCGTGCCGCCCGAGCCGAGCGCGACGACGGCCGTACGCAGATCGGGGAGCTGTCGGCGCAGCTCCTCGCCGCAGCGCACATAGCCGCGTGCGCCGAGCGCGCTGGAACCGCCGAACGGGATCCGCGCGGGCCGGGCGCCCGACTCGCGCAGTCGCTCGCAGACCTCGGCCGCCGCCCGGTCCAGCCCGGCCTGGTCCACCTCGCCCGCCCAGGCGATCCGGGCGCCGAACAGCCCGTCGAGGGCGAGGTTCCCGGAGCGCGACGCACCCGGCGATCCGCGCAGCACCAGCACCACGTCCAGTCCGAGCCGCGCTCCGGCGGCCGCGGTCAGACGGGCGTGGTTGCTCTGCGGGGCGCCCGTGGTGACCAGGGTGTCGGCGCCCTCGGCGAGCGCCGCGCCCACGGTCCACTCCAGCTTGCGGATCTTGTTGCCGCCGCCTCCGAGGCCGGTCAGATCGTCGCGTTTGATCCACAGGTCGTCGGCGCCGAGCCCGATCGCGACGGCGAGTCTCGGGGCCGGTTCGACGGGGGTGGGGAAGGTGGCCAGTTCCACGCGGGGGTCGCTCATGACGTACATCATCGCGTGCTCCGGCGGTTCGTCCGCGGGTGGGCTTGCCGATGGAAACCGATCGGTTTACTGTGGTCGACATGAGGAAACCGATCGGTTTCCTGTTCGGGTCGGGTGCTCTACGGCACCCCCTCACCTCGGGAGATCCCCATGGCGAACATCGAAGGTTCCGTCGTCCTCGTCACCGGCGGCAGCCGTGGCATCGGCCGCGCGCTGGTCGAGGCGCTGTACGAGCGGGGCGCCAAGAAGGTGTACGCCACCGCCCGCGACCCGAAGACCGTCACCCACCCCGACGCCGTACCCCTGGCACTGGAGGTCAGTGACCCCGCGTCCGTCGCGGCGGCGGCCGAGCAGGCGCAGGACGTCACCATCCTGATCAACAACGCGGGCGCGGCCGTGAACGCGAACTTCCTGGACTCGCCCGTCGAGGACATCCGCCGCGAGTTCGAGACCAACTTCTACGGCCCGCTGCTCGTCACGCGCGCCTTCGTGCCGATCATCGAGCGCAACGGCGGCGGCCACATCCTCAACTTCCACTCGGTGCTGTCCTGGGTCGGCCTCGCCGGCTCCTACAGCGCGTCCAAGGCCGCGTTCTGGTCGCAGACCAACTCCCTGCGCCTGGACCTGAAGCCGCGCGGCATCGAGGTCACCGGACTGCATGTCGGCTACGTCGACACGGACATGGCCGCGCATGTCGACGGGCCCAAGTCCACTCCCGAGAGCGTGGCCGCACAGGCCCTCGACGGCATCGAGTCCGGCGCCTTCGAGGTGCTGGCCGACGACCTGACCCGGCAGGTGAAGGCCGGGCTCTCCGCCGAAGGCGGCGCGCTGTACCCGCAGTTGGCGACCGCGTAGTCGGCTGACCGGTCAGATCGGCAGCAACCGGCCGACCAGCGCGCTGAGTTGCTGGGCGTTGCGGCACTCGTGCATCTCGACCAGCTCCGCGTAGCCGCGTGCGGCCGAGTCGCCGGTGCCCCACTGGGAGCGCTGCTCGGGGTTCAACCAGTAGACGCGGCGGGCCCGTTGGGCGATCTGCCGGACGGCCGGCAGATTCGGGTCGCTCATGTTGGTGCGGGCGTCGCCGAGGACGAACACGGTCGTGCGCGGGCCCACCGCGTCGCCGTACCGCTCGGCGAACTCGCCCAGGGCGACGCCGTAGTCGCTGCTTCCGTGCCAGCCGGTGAGGGTGGCCTCGTCGCGGATGCGGGTGCCGAGGCCCTCGGGGTCGGCCGTGCCGTGCACGAGCAGCGGGGTCACCTCGTCGAGGCGGTTGACGAAGGCGAACACCCGCACCTTGCTGAACTGGTCGTGCAGCGCCTGCACCAGCAGCATCGTGAAGTCGGAGAAGCCCGACACCGAGCCCGACACATCGCACAGCAGCACCAGTTCGGGCCGGACCGGCCGACGCCGGCGCAGCACGGGCCGCATCGGCACCCCGCCCGTGGACAGTGAGCCGCGCAGGGTGCGGCGGAGGTCGATCGTGCCCCGCGAGGCGCGGCGGCGACGCGCGGCGAGACGGGTGGCCAGCTTCCGGGCCAGCGGCTGAACCGCCCTGCGCAGTTCGGCCAGTTGGGCCCGGCCGGCGAACAGGAAGTCGACGCGGTCGGCCGTCGGCGGCACCGCCCGCCGGGCGAGCTCGTCCCGGCCGCGCCGCTCGGCGACCCGGCGCCGCGCCTCCGCGGCGACCTGCCGCCGGAAGCCCTCGATGCGCTGCCGGATCTCGTCGTCGAGCAGCCGGTCGGTGAAC
>NZ_JAENRY010000596.1 GCF_016612545.1 Streptomyces sp. MBT65
CCGCCCGCACGGGCCCGCACCCGCCACCCGTACTGCCCCGCACCTGCTCCCACCCGCAACGACAAGGAGTTCCCGGTGACCACCCTGATGCTTTTGCCGGACGGAATGCGCCGCTGGTCCCAGGCGCACGGTGTCTCGCTCGACGACGGCTACGCGGCGATGGGGGACAAGATCGTCGAGTTCATGGAGTGGGCCCGCGAGGAGGGGGTCACGACCCTGTACATCACGGCCTCCTCCGCCGCCAACCACAGCCGTCCCCAGGCCGCGGTGACCACGTTCATGAACGCGTTCACCGATGTGGTGCGCCGCGTCCACGACACCTGTGCCTTCGACTTCTCCGGCTCGCTCGACCTGGTGTCGGCCCCGCACCTGGCCGAACTGGCGGAACTGCGCGAGAAGTCGGCCAGGGACACGGGCTTCACGCTCCACTACATCCTGGGCATGTCCCTCACCCATGAGGTCGTCGGCATCTTCAACCGGCTCAACGGGAGGATCCCGGAGCTGACCGAGGAGATCCTGGCCTCTCACGCGTACGTCCCCGGGCAGGTCGACCACCTCATCCGCACCGGCGGCGCGACCCGTATGTCGTCCTTCTTCCCGCTGATGTCGCCCTACGCCGAACTGCACTTCGCGCCGTGCCTGTTCCCCGACATGACCCGCGCCGACTTCGACGCCGCCCTCGCGGACCTGCGGGGGAGGGAGCGCCGCTTCGGCGGCTACCCGCACTGAACACCCCCGCCCCGCCCCTGCCCGGACCCGGTGACCGCACACAGTGGCCGCCGGGTTCTGCGGCTGTCCCCCGCCGGCCGGGCCGCAGCCTCCGCGGGCGGTCTGCCGGCGGACGACCCTTGCCTCTGCTCCCGGGCCGGATCCCACCTACGGAGATACCCCGTCATGACCACTCATCAGACCTCGTCCCTGCTCGTCGGGCTCGCTGCCGTCGTGTTCCTGGCGCGGGTGCTGGGCATCCTGGCCCGGCGCCTGAACCAGCCGGCGGTGATCGGTGAGGTCCTCGCCGGCATCGCTCTGGGGCCGACCCTCTTCCACGGGGCGCTGTCCGACGCCCTCTTCCCGGCCGGTATCCGGCCGCTGCTGGCGGCTCTGGCCGCGGTCGGTGTCGCGGCCTTCATGTTCCTGGTCGGCCTGGAGTGGGACGGGGCGATGATCCGCGGCAGCGGGAGCCTCGCCGCCACCGTGTCCCTCAGTTCCGTCCTGCTGCCGTTCGGCCTGGGCATGCTGCTGGCGCTGTATCTGATGGACGACTACGGCACCGGTGACAGGACGGCGTTCATGCTGTTCATGGGTATCGCCATGTCCATCACGGCGTTCCCGGTGCTGGCCCGCATCCTCACGGACCGGGGCATGTCCCGCTCCCCGCTCGGTGTGGTGGCGCTGGCCTGTGCCTCCGTCGACGACGTCCTGGCCTGGTCGCTGCTGGCCGCGGTGATCGCGGTGAGCGGTTCGGCCGGCCCCGACCAGTGGCGCATCCTGCTGGCCGTCCCCTATCTGCTGGGCATGCTCTTCGTCGTACGGCCGCTGCTGCGCCGTTTCGTGGCCCGTCGTCCGGCGCTGACGCTGAGTCCGACGGTGTTCGCGGCGGCCCTGGTGGGTCTGCTGCTGTCGGCGGCGGCGACCGAGTGGGTGGGGCTGCACTACATCTTCGGCGCGTTCCTCTTCGGTGTGGTCCTGCCGCGCGGCGGCAGCGAGCGGCTGCGCGCGGAGGTGCACGAGCGGCTGGGGCATCTGAGTGGCACGCTGCTGCTGCCGGTGTTCTTCCTGGTCGCCGGTCTCCAGGTCGATCTCTCGGGTCTGGACGCGGGTGCGCTGGGCGCGCTGGGGCTGATCCTGCTGGTGGCGGTCGGCGGCAAGTTCACCGGCGCGTTCGCCGCGGCCCGTCTCAACCGGATGCCGCTGCGGCAGTCGGCCGCGCTCGCGACGCTGATGAACACCCGCGGCCTGACCGAGCTCATCGTCCTGAACGTGGGCCTGCAACTGGGCTTCCTGGGCCGGGACCTGTACTCGCTGATGGTCGTCATGGCGGTGGTGACCACCGCGATGGCGGGCCCGCTGCTGAGCTGGATCATCGGCCGCCCCACGGACACCGGCCCCTCCCGCCCCGCTCCGGCCGCTGCCCCCGGGGC
>NZ_JAENRY010000597.1 GCF_016612545.1 Streptomyces sp. MBT65
GCTTCCCTCCCATCCCGAGAAGCCCTCCGCCTCCGCGTCCGCTGGGTGCACGAGCTACAGGTCCGCCTCGTACGGGAGGCCGCAGGGCGGTTGGGCCAGACCCCGGACCGCGTAGGACTGCTGCACTGGCCGGAGTTGGCCGCCGTGCTCGACGGCGAACCCCTCCCCGCCGATCTCCACGCGCGCGTGCCACAGGCCGAGTCGCCGCCGTTGCCGGACGCCTTCCGACTGGCGGACGGCGCGGTGGTCGCCGAGCGCACCGAGGGCGGCGGCGAGGGCGAAGGCCGGGGCGTGTCCGGCGGGCGGGCCGTCGGGACGGTCTGGGACGGGACCGGGCCGCGCCCCGCCGACGCCGTGCTCGTCGTGCGCACCCTCGACCCCGCCCTGGCCCCGCTCCTGCCCGAACTCACCGCGCTGGTCGCCCAGACCGGCAGCCCGCTGTCCCATCTCGCGGTGCTGGCACGGGAGTTCGGCCTGCCCGCCGTGGTCGGTGCGGCGGACGCGGTACGGCGCTTCCCGCCCGGGTCGCCCGTCACCGTCGACGGCACCACCGGCGACGTACGGACGGGAGACCTTCGATGAGACGGATCGCGTACGTCTTCGGGAGCCTGGCCGCCGCCGGGGCGGGCACGTATCTCGTCGTCTACCTGTACCGCTGGCAGTGGCAGCGCGCCATCCTCTGCGGGATCCTGCTGCTGGTCGTCGAGGTGATGCTGCTCGGCATCGTGCTGCTGGCCCGGCTCACCCGGATCGAGGAGCGGGTGAAGGAAAGTGCCGCAGGGCAACGGGAGTTGACGGCACGCCAGGAGGACGTGCTGGCCCGGCTGCGGCAGGCGTCCGTCGAGCGGGAGGGCGCCCGCTTCCGCTGGCTGGAGGACACCGGCGACCGGACATACGTCTTCGTGCCCGTCCTCATGGTCACCGGGGTACTGCTGTCCGGGCTGGCCTGGGTGGTGCAGCGGATCGCCGCCGCGACCGGGCGGCCGGCCGAACGGCGGCTCGCGGGACGCCTCGCCGTCCTCGCCGCCCCCGGGCCGGGCGCGGTGGGCGAGTTGGAGGACCGGCCCGCGCCGGGTCGGCGCTCCAAGGGCCGCGCCGTCCGGGTGGCCGTCGTCGGTGTCGTCGGGGCCGCACTGCTCACCGCGCTCGTCGTGGGGCTAGCCGATCTCACCCAGACCCGGGAGCAAGCGGCAAGCAGCTCCGAGGCGACCTCGGTCCTGGTCCAAGTGGACGTACGGGGCTCGGACATGACGGCCGAACGGCAGGCGCTCGCCGCGCAACAGGTGTGGGAGCGCTGCCGGGACTCCACCTCGGTACCGCTGAACCACGCCACGCTCGGCAGCCTCGGCGACGGCATGTTCGCCGGGGTCGTACGGCCCGCGCTCGCCGAACACGACCGTATGCGGCTGCGCGGCTGCCTGGAGGACGCGGCCCTCGACCGCGCGCACCTCACGGTGATGGGCATGGGCGACACGGACGCGGACGACGACTGAGACGGCGACCGGGTGGAGCACACGGAACACGGCGGACGCCGGCGAGCGGGCCACGCCCCGCCGCACCACACGATCCGGACGTACGATGCCAAGGCGCCCCCGTCCCCTAGCACCCCGGGTCGCCCATGGCTGCCGTTGCCCCGCCCTCGCCCCAACTCGCCCCGCCCGCACGACGATTGCCCACACGC
>NZ_JAENRY010000598.1 GCF_016612545.1 Streptomyces sp. MBT65
TCCGCGTCGACACTGCGCGGCGTCGGCCTCGCCGAGGACAAGCTGCCGATGATCCTCGGCTGCGACGCCGCCGGTGTCGACGCGGACGGCAACGAGGTCGTCCTGCACTCCGTCATCGGCCAGACCGGTCACGGCGTCGGCCCCAAGGAACCCCGTTCCATCCTCACCGAGCACTACCAGGGCACCTTCGCCGAACAGGTCGCCGTACCGACCTGGAACGTGCTGCCCAAGCCGAAGGAGCTCTCCTTCGCGGAGGCCGCCTGTCTGCCCACGGCCTGGCTGACCGCGTACCGCATGCTCTTCACCAACTCCGGTGTACGGCCCGGTGATTCGGTGCTCGTGCAGGGGGCGGGGGGCGGTGTCGCCACGGCCGCGATCGTGCTCGCGAAGGCGGCCGGGCTGCGGGTCTTCGCGACCAGCCGGGACGAGGCGAAGCGGAAGCGGGCGCTGGAGCTGGGCGCCCTGGAGGCGGTGGAGCCGGGTGCGCGGCTGCCGCAGCGCGTGGACGCCGTCATCGAGACCGTCGGCGCCGCCACCTGGTCCCACTCGGTGAAGTCCCTCAAGCCCGGTGGCACGCTCGTCATCTCCGGCGCCACGAGCGGCGACCGCCCCTCGCACGCCGAACTGACCCGCATCTTCTTCCTCGAACTCAAGGTCGTCGGCTCGACCATGGGCACCAAGGACGAGCTGGAGGACCTGCTCGCCTTCTGCGCCACGACGGGTGTCCGCCCGGTCATCGACGAGGTGCTCCCCTTGGACCGGGCCCGCGAGGGCTTCGAACGGCTCGACTCCGGCGGCCAGTTCGGCAAGGTCGTGCTCACCAACGGCTGACGCTCCCTGGTTCTTCCCCACTGCGGTACTTCTCCTCTGCGGTACCTCTCCTCTACGGCCGGTCCGGTTTCCCGGGCCGGCCGCAGCCGTTTGTCAACTTTGATTGACAGATGGCTGATGTCAACGTAGGTTGACGTCATGACCGAAGCAACGGATCTCGCCGAGCGCGCGGGTGACCGTGATCCACGGATCGGCCTCCGTGCCGTGTCCGCACTGCGCAAGCTGGTGGAGCAGCTGGAGGCGGTGCAGGTGCGCGGTGCGCGCAACCAGGGCTGGTCGTGGCAGGAGATCGCCGCGGAACTCGGAGTCAGCAGGCAGGCCGTGCACAAGAAGTACGGGAGGCAGTGATGTTCGAACGGTTCACGAAGGACGCCCGCGCCGTGGTGCGGGGCGCGGTGGAGCACCGCGAGCGGTCGGGGTCCGGTTCCGTCGACCCCGATCACCTGCTGCTGGCCCTCCTCGACCGCCAGGGCAGCCGGGCCTCCTTCGCCCTGGCCGCCCTGGGGCTCGCTCCCGAGGAACGCAAGGAGTCCGTACGGCAGGCTCTGGGCGACGCGCGCCGGCGTGCGGGGCTCTCGCAGGCCGAGGCCGACGCCCTTGCCGGGCTCGGCATCGACGTCTCGGAGATCGTCGCCCGGGTCGAGGAGGTGCACGGCGTCGGGGCGATGTCCGGTGACCGCAAGGACAAGGAGTGGTGGTCCAGCCGCCGTGTCTTCAGCCGTGGCGCCAAGAACGTCCTGGAGAAGTCCCTGCGCATCGCCGTCGCCCGCCGCGACCGGCACGTCGGCGACGAGCACTTCCTCCTCGCCCTGACCATCCTCCCCGGCGTGCCGGTCGCGGCGGGCGACGG
>NZ_JAENRY010000599.1 GCF_016612545.1 Streptomyces sp. MBT65
ACCCCCGCCGGTCTACGGCTACCCGCAGGCACCGCCCCCGCCCCAGCAGCCGGGCTACGGCTACCCCGGCCAGCAGCCCAACCCGTACGCGCAGCAGCCCAACCCCTATGGCCAGCAGCCGGGTTACGGTTACCCGGGGCAGGGCCAGCCCGGTCAGCCGACCATGCCGCTGTACCCGCAGCCGGGCCAACCGGGCGGCGGCGGGCGGAAGTTCGGGGCGTCCGCGGTGATCATCACGGCGGCGGTGGTGGCGATCGCGCTGATCGTCGGCGGCGGGATCTGGTACTCGTCCCAGTCCGGCAAGGACGGCAAGGACGGCAAGGACGACGACAAGAAGAACAGCGCGGACGCCACGGGCGGCACCGACAAGAAGGGCGGCACCACCTCCGGCGGCAAGGAGAAGATCCCCGCCGACACCGCCTCCAAGGTCCTCTTCCAGGTCCCGATGCCCAAGGTCGCCGACACCATGGTGACGTCCGGTTCCTGGCTCACGGACAAGGTGTACGCCAAGAGCGGCAGCGCCGAGGTCAACGGCTACGACCGCGACACGGGCGCGAAGCTGTGGACGATCAAACTCCCGGGCCCGGTCTGCCAGGCCACCAAGCACACCACCACCGACGGCAAGACGGCGATCATCTACGAGCCCGCCATGCCGACCAAGGACAAGCCCTCGCACGGTTGCAGCCAGATCGCTGCGCTCGACCTCACCACCGGCACCAAGCTGTGGACGAAGACCGCCAACTCCGGTGACCAGCCGATCAGTTTCGAGAACGTCACCGTCGGCGCGAACACGGTCGCCGTGGGCAGCACCGACGGCGGCGCCGCCTTCGACATCACCACCGGCAAGGTCCTGTGGAGCCCGAAGGTCGCCGACTGCTACGACGCGGGCTACGGCGGTGGCGCGAAGCTGGTCGCGGTGCGCAGGTGCGGGACGTACGACTCGCCCACCCTCCACATCCAGACCATCGACCCGACGACCGGGAAGGTGCTCTCGGACTACAAGATGGCCCAGGGCATCGAGTACGCGAGCATCGTGTCGACCGACCCGCTGGTCGTCGCGGCGGACGTCGGCGACAGCGCGGGCGACGGCAGCGGGGTCTCCGACTTCTTCTCGATCGACAACAAGACCGGCGCGCTGCGCTCGCACATCCCGGCACCGGGCAAGCAGTACGCGGCCCGCTGCGACGGCATCACCCGCGTCGAGTACTGCACCGAACTCGCCGTGGGGAACGACCGGTTGTACGTGCCCACCGAGGAACACGACGGCTCCGGCGACTCCTACAGCCGTACCAACGAGATCGTCGCCTTCGACCTCGCCACCGGCAAGCAGACCGGCCAGCGCGCCGACGCCGGCGAGGGCTACACGATCACCCCGCTGCGCATGGACGGCAGCAACGTCATCGCCTACAAGTCCCCGCCGTACGACAAGGGCGGTCAGGTCGTCAGCATCGACGGCAGCTCCTTCAAGGAGACCGAGCTGCTGGAGAACCCGAGCACGGAGACGGTACGGGGGGCGGAGACCAGCTTCCTGCCGGACTACGCGGAGATCCTCTTCGCGGAGGGCCGCCTCTACATGTCGGCGGTCTACGCGAGCAAGGCGTCGTCGTCCTCGACGGAGGACAAGGACTTGGCGATCGCCTTCGGTACCGGCGGCTGACCCTCCCGCACCACCCCCCAC
>NZ_JAENRY010000059.1 GCF_016612545.1 Streptomyces sp. MBT65
GACCACTACCGCCGCGCCCACCAGGCGGGTCGCCAGGCCGGGGGTGGCGTTGAGGAGGGCGGAGGGGGCGGCGAGGGCGATCATCGCGAGGCGGAAGCCGAAGACCTGCCTGCACATGGCCTGCAGGGCGCTGATCTGGATGGGGAGGGCCGGCTCCCGGCCTCCGGCCGGGGAAGACTTCCCACCGGCACCACTCGCAGCGCGCGCACCACTCGCAGCGCCCGTGCCGCCCACAGCGCCCGTGCCGCCCGCACTGTCCGTGCGACTCCCGTCGTCGGGTGCCGGTGGCCCCTGTGGGGCGTCCCCGCCGTCGGCGGCCAGCCGTTCTACACCCGGCTCCGCCGGTGGCCTCGGTACGCCGAGAAGCCGGCCCCCCGCCGGGACCCATCCCTCCGGCAGCGCCGGTGTCACCGACGTCACCGGAATGTCCGTCGCCCCCGACCGCACATGGTCCGGCAGCACCGTCCCGGCCGGCGGTGTCGTGATCTCCGTCGGTCCGGGGCGCCGGCGCAGCAGTCGTGTGCGTTCACGTCCCTCCGTGGTCGCCATCGTTCAAGTCACCCCCGTTCCCGCTCACTTGCCCGTGATCGTGCTGAAGTCCGTGCCGGAGCCGAGGAGAAGGCCCGCGCCGAGGAGCAGCATCGTGGCCGGGACCATGAACGTGGTGATCATCATGGTGGCCTTGGGCACCGCCCTGGCCGCCTTCCGCCGCGCGTTCTGCGCGTCCGTGCGGCGCATGTCCTTGGCCAGGGACACCAGCGTGTCGACGATCGGCGCGCCCAGCTCCTCGCCCTGCTGCAACGCCGTGACGAACATGGCCACTTGCTCGCTGTCGTTGCGGCGGCGCAGTTCCGTGAAGGCGGCTCGGCGGCTCATGCCGAGGTCCATCTGCCGTAGCGTGATGCGGAGTTCGTCCGCCCAGGGGCCCTCGTACTTCGACGCCACCCGGTCGAGCGCCTGGCGGAAGCCGAGGCCCGCGCTCACCACCACCGCCAGCACGTCCAGGAAGTCCGGCAGGGTCCGTTCGATCACGTCCCGGCGGATGCGGATCGCCGACCAGATGCCGACCTCCGTCCAGAACGCGGCGAAGGCGAACAGGATGATCGCGACGATGTAGTGCCCCTCGATCAGCATCAGCAGTCCGCCGAAGCCGCCGAGGAAGCCGTAGACCGCGCGGCGGGCCGCGTAGCGGTCGATGGTCAGGCCGCCCGGGTTGCCCGCGAGGTCTATCTTGCGGCGGTACTTGGCGACCAGCTTGGGGCCCATCAGCCGCAGGACCGCGGGGGCGTAGCGCATGCCCATGCGGTCGATGAGGGAGTCGACCGCGCCCGTGCGGGTCGCGCCGACCTCCAGGGCCAGGACGAGGTCGCTGGGCAGTTTGGCGTCGGCGCGGTACATGCGGATGCCCGCGAAGATGCCCCACACCGCGAGGCCCATGACCAGTCCGAGGACGAGTGCCACCATGTCTGTCCTCCTCCCCTCAGACGTCGATGCGGGACAGGCGGCGGATGAGGATGAAGCCCACCGCGTACAGCCCGAACGCGATGATCACGCAGGCCTGGCCGATCGGGGAGCCCGTCATCCGTTCCAGGGCGCCGGGTTTGACGCCGTTCATCAGGAAGAGGGCACCCACGCCCATCGCCGGGACGGCGTACGAGGTCATGTTGACCTGGGAGAGCTGGGTGCGGACCTCGCGGCGGGTCTCCTTGCGTTCCTCCAGGGTCTCCGTGAGGTTGCGCAGCGCGCTGACCACCTGGCCGCCCGCGCGGTTGGAGAGCACCAACGTCGTGACCAGGACGACCAGTTCGCGGGACGGGAGGCGGTCCGCCAGTTCGCTGAGCGCGTCGTCCATGGAGGCGCCGACCGCCAACTGGTTGGCCACCTTGGCGAGTTCCTCGCCCGCCGGTGCCTCCAGCTCCTCCGCCGCCATGCTGATCGAAGTGCGCAGCGCGAGACCCGCGTGGGTGGCGTTGGCCATGATGCGGGCCAGTTCGGGGAGTTGGTTGATGAACTTCTCGATGCGCTTCTGGCGTTGCCAGTTGAGGAACTGGATCGCGACTCCGATGCCCAACAGCCCGGCGATCGGCCCGAAGAAGGGCGCCAGCGAGGCCTGTCCGATCAGCCAGAGGGCCGCCACCGTGGCCAGCATGTAGACGAAGAACTCGCCCGGTGTCATGTCCAACCCCGTTGCCGCCAGCCGCAGTTCGAGCTGCCGGCCGAGGCGGGTACGGCGCAGTCTGCGGTCCAGGTCGCGGAACCGGCGGGTGCGGCCCACCTGGATCTGGCCGGTCGAGGTGAGCCGGTCGACCAGGGCCGCGCGCTGTGCCCTGCCCATGGCGTAGGCGTGCAGGCCGGCGACGCCCAGGACACAGGTCAGCAGGGTGATGCCGGTGGTGAGCGTGACGATCGTCTGGAGATCCATGGGGTCGGTCCCTACCTACTGGCTTCTCTGAGGGCGAGCTGTTCCGCGGTGTGGGCGACGCCGAAGGCCTGCGGCAGCGGCTGGCTCGCCATGTAGAGCCGGTCGGCGGTGCGGCGCGAGAGCGGGAAGTACTCGAAGGCGCCGTAGACCCGGCCGTCGGCGGAGATGGGCTGCGGGCTGAAGCGGGCCACCGTCGCCAGCCGGTACGGCTCGCTGCCGTGGCTGTCGAGGAGGGCGATCTCGGTGATCCGGCGGGCGCCGTCGGCGAAGCGGGTGAGCTGGATGATGACGTCGATGGCGCTGTTGATCTGATCGTGCAGCGCCTCGAAGGGGATCTCGACCTCGGACATGGACGCCAGGGTCTTCAGGCGCATCAGCGCGTCCTCGGCGCTGTTGGCGTGGACGGTGGCGAGGGAGCCGTCGTGGCCCGTGGACATCGCCTGGAGCATGTCGAGGGACTCGCCGCCGCGGACCTCACCGACCACGATCCGGTCGGGGCGCATGCGGAGGGAGTTGCGGACCAGGTCGCGGATGGTGACCTGGCCCTTGCCCTCGACGTTCGGCGGGCGGGCCTCCAGGCGGATCACGTGCGACTGCTGGAGCTGGAGTTCGGCGGAGTCCTCGATGGTGATGATGCGCTCGGTCTCCGGGATCAGGCCGGAGAGCGCGTTGAGGAGGGTCGTCTTCCCGGTGCCGGTGGCGCCCGACACGATGATGTTGAACTTCGCGTGCACCAGGCCCGCGAGGAGATACAGCATGTGCTCGTCGAGCGAGCCGAAGCCGACCATCTCCTGGAGCGTGAAGGAGCGCGGGAAGCGGCGGATGGTGAGCGTGGCGCCGGTCAGCGACAGCGGCGGGATGATCACGTTGACGCGCTCGCCGGACGGCAGTCGCGCGTCGACCATCGGATTCGACTCGTCCACCCGGCGGTTGACCGTCGACACGATCCGCTCGATGGTCTGCATCAGCTGGTCGTGGGAGGGGAAGCGGAGCGGCAACTGCTCGACGCGGCCGCCGCGTTCGACGAAGATCGCGTCCGGGCCGTTCACCATGATCTCGGTGATCGACGCGTCTTCGAGGAGCGGTTCGAGTATGCCGAGGCCGAGCGCCTCGTCGACGACCCGACGGATCAACTGCGAACGCTCGACGGTCGAGAGGACCGGACCCTCACGGCTGATGATGTGCCCGAGCACCCGCTCCAGGCGGGCCCGTCGCTCGGCGGCGGCCAGCGCGCTCATCTCCGCGAGGTCGATCTCCTCCAGGAGCTTGGCGCGGTACGAGGCGACCATGTGGCCGTCCTCGCCCCGATGGCCGTTCTCCTCGGGATGGTTGACACGTTCCCGCAGACCCATGAGTGCTGTGCTCCTCGCTCCTTGTTCAGTCGAACCGTGTTGTTCTCAGGTGTTCTCTGTCGTTCAGTGGTCGAGCGGCATGGTGGCCACCTTGCTGGCATCTCCGAAGCCGTCGTAGCCGGGGATGACGGACGGGATGTGGATGGTGGCGGTGACCGTGACCGTGTCGCCGCCGAACGACGCCGGGCAAGCGACCGAGAGCCAGTCGCTGACCGCCTCGCTGCACGCCGGCTGGGCGCCCTGCTGGAGCGAGGCGCTGCGCGCCCCCGCCCGGGCCGCCGTCCCCGCCTGCTCCGCGGTGTACGCGATCAGCCCGAGCTGCACCGCCGCCAGCGTGACGAGGATCAGGACCGGGATGAACCCGAGGTATTCGATGGCGACTTGACCGCGGTCCTTCCTGCCCTTGTCCATCTCAGTGCTTCGCCTCCTCTACGGCGCCCGCGTGGCCGTGCACCGTGAAGGGGAAGCCGATGGAGCCCGGGAAGAGGACGGGCACCTTGAGGGTGACGTCGGCCGTGACGAAGCCCGTGCCTTCGCAGGTCACCTTGGCGTCCCCCTTCCACGCGCCGTCCAGCTTGTCGAGGCCCGCCTGTTGGCAGGCGGCGGTGCGCGCGCCACCCGGCGCGGCCGCCGTCCCGGCCCGTACCGCCTCGTCCGCAGCATTCCCCGCGAGCGAGAACGTGTACCCCACCAGCGCGAACTGCCACATCAGCACCAGCGTCAGGATGATCAGCGGGGTCATGCCGAGGAACTCGATGGTGACCTGACCCCGGTCTCGCTCACGCCGAGAGAGCACAGCCATACGCACGTTCATCCCCCGTTCACTCCCTCCGCCGCCGGAAGCTCACCGAGCCGCGATCGCCGCCGCTCCGCGACCGCCCGCTCTTCTGGGCGACTTCGGGGACCTTGACCAGTCCCAGTTCGCCCGCGAGACCCCAAAGGGCCTGTTTCACCACGCTCTTGTTGTCGAGTTCGTGGAGGCGGCCCGCGTCCACCGCGCCCTGGAGTTCCTTGAAGTTGGCGGGGATCGCGGTGGCGGCGACCGCCGTGCCGGTGATCCGCTGGATGAGGGCGGGCTGGATCTCTGTACCGCGCGTGTGCCGGTTGACGACGATGGTCGTCTCCTCGGCCTTGCGGATCTGCAACCGGTCCCACATCCGGACGGTGCGCTTCGCGGCGCGTACGGCGACCACGTCCGGGGTGGTGAACAGCAGGGCCGTGTCGGCCATTTCGACGGCCGCCGCGCTCGCGCCGCTCATCTGCGCCCCGCAGTCGATGACGACGACCTCGTACCGGGAACGCAGCGCGCTGACGATCTGCCGGGCGGCCCGGTCGGTGACCTCCTCGCCGCGCTCGCCCTCGCCGGGGGCGAGCAGCAGCGCGACCCCGGTGTCGTGCCGGAACACGGCGTCGGCCAGGACGCGCGGCGAGATGTCGGTGATCGCGGCGAGGTCGACGACCGAGCGGCGGAACTGGACGTCCAGGTAGGAGGCGATGTCCCCGGTCTGCAGATCCATGTCGACGAGCGCGACGCTACGGCCCGACGCCTGCGCGGCGAGGGAGAGTTGGATCGCGGCGAGGGTCGCGCCGACCCCGCCCTTGGCGCCGCTGACCGTGACGACGGTGCCGCCGACGCCGGTGAACACATCGCCGCCGTGGCCCAGATGACGCCGTACGCCCACCGACCAGGCGGCGACGGCCTGGACGCGGGTGGCCAACTCCTCGTAGCTCAGCGGCAGGGCGATCAGACCGCGGGCGCCGGAGTCCATGGCGGCCTGGAAGAGGCCGGGGCTGGCGTCCGTGGTGACGAGGATGACGCCCACCGCGGGGAAGCGCAGCGCGACCTCGCGGACCAGCTCCAACGCGGGGACGGGACCGATGCGTTCATGCACCACCACGACCTCGGGCAGCTCGTCGACGGACTCGGCGGCGAGCCGGGCCAGGGTGTCGATGAGCTGCGTCGAATCGGCCACCGGGGCCACCGGGTCGGCGTCCGGGAGCTGGCTGAGCAGGGTCGTGATGGCGCGGATGGCGTCCGCGTCACCGACCGCCGGAAGAATCCTGGTGGGCATGCCGGCCTCTCACTTGTCCTTCGCGAGTTCGTACGTCCGGTCCTTGTCGGGCACGGTCGTATCGCCGCCGGGGGCCACCAGCGCGAGCCGGACCCGCTTGGCGAACGACTCGGCGTAGGTGATCCGCTGGGCGTCGAGCGTGGAGAGCGCGAAGGTGATCGGCACGCCGTCGGTGGCCCCCTGCTGGTTCTTGTCGCTGTTGCTGCCCGGGTCGAGGGCGGTGATGTGGCCGACGTCGATGACCTTCGCGTTCGTCACGATGATCTTCGACTGGTCGGGGTCGCCCTCTTTCGCGCCCTCGAAGGTGGCGTACACGTTGACCGTGGAGCCCGGGTCGATCTTGCCGGCGACGCCGGTCGCCGCGTCGATCATGATGGCGACCTCCTGCTGCCCCGGTTGCAGGGCGGGCTGGTCCACGATCATGTCGGTCTGGAGCAGGGAGCCCCCGCGCAGGGTGGTCACCGCGATCTTGCCCCTGATCTGGTCGAGATCGGTCACGGCGGTGTCCGACAGCCACCGCTTGGGCATCTCGATCTTCTTGAACTGGGCGGCGGTGAGAGCCGTGTAGGGCGCCACGTTGTCCTTGACCTGGTACGCCGTGACCTCGGGACCGACCTTGGACTTCACGTCACGGATGACGGAGAGGACGCCGGCGAACGCGCCGAGGGCGCAGATCACCGACAGGAGCAGGAGTATCACGCCGCGGCGCTGACGGGAGTTCATGAACCGTACAACCTCATTGGGGATATCGGTCGAGCGGAAATGAGCGGATCGAACCGGGTCTGGCGAGTTCGTGTGCTGTAAGCGTGTCCTGTGAGTTGAGGACTTATCCGCTCGATGTTTGGTTCTCGTGAACGGGCGGTGTGGCGGAGCAGAAGACACAACGGTCGCCGATGACGTCGATACCGCACCAGTGGCACACGGACTGCCGTACCGAGGTGACCAGTTGGTACAGCACCGACAGGTCGGGCAGATACGTACAGAACTCGATCATCTTGCTCGTACCCCACCATGTCACCGACTCGGCGGGCAGGGTGGCCTCGCGCAGCCCCATCGCGTTCCACGCCGGGGCGAGGGTGGTGCCGATCCAGTCGGACTGCAACTGTCCCTTGGCGACCAGCATCCAGGTACCGAACTCCGGCCCCTCCAGGGTGACTCCGGGGCCGACCCGGACCAACTGCGGCTCGGGGTGGGCGATCACCGCGAACTGGCTGCCGGGCACCCAGGACTTGGCGTGCGACTTGAGGCCGACGGGGACCCGGTCCAGTTTGGTGACCGAGCCGAGGACCGCGCCCGCGTGGATGTAGTGGGTGAGGAGCCGGCCGGCCGAGGCGAGCACGCCGGGGCTGAGGTCACAGGTCGCGAGCTGCCTCAACTGGCGGGCCAGGACGGCGAGTCCGAGCGGGGGCAGATTCGGACGGAACAGGGCGATCCGGTCGCTCTCCAGGATGGACCGGATCGTGTGCAGCCGTCGGTCGACGCCCTCGGAGACGGCCTGCGAGGACACGACGACGACATGCCCGTGCTGGTCGATGAGGGACTGCATCTCCGACAGCGCCTGGTCCAGCGGTCGTTGATCCAGGTCCCGCAGGACGACGGCGGGCAGGGTCCGTTCGTCCTGTGCGGGCAGCGCCATGTCGGCGCTGGTCACGGCAATGGCAGTTGGCACGCTCAGCTCCCCGTTTCACGCCTGTCGGCCCACCGGCATCACTTCCGGTACGCCGAGTTGACTTCACTGCGTGACTACCTCAGCACTGTAACCACGCCCCTGTGACCGGAGAACAGCGTTTCTGTAGCTGTGCGGCAACTGTCATCGCACACAACACGCCAAACCGGGGCAGGTCGAGCAACTGGTCCGCGCCGAAGCGCCGAGCCGGCCGCCGGAGAACTTGGTCTGGACCTCTTGACAGCGGATTGGTCTGGACCAACTCTTGAACTCCAGCGGTGGCCACCGTCGTCACAGTCCCCTCCAAACTCCCCCACCGGAGGCATCAGTGGACCGCGCACCAGGCATGCCCGTCCTCAGGAACAGACGTCTGTGGGCCGGGGTCGCCATGGCCGCCCTCGCCCTCTCCTTCGCGGGCACCGGCCAGGCGTCCGCCGCCGACATCAACAACGCCAGGAACGCCGGCTTCGAGTCGGGCCTGACCAACTGGACCTGTACGGCGGGCAGCGGCACGACCGTCTCGTCCCCGGTGCACGGCGGCGCCTCCGCCCTGAAGGGCACCCCGGCCGGGCAGGACAACGCGCAGTGCGTCCAGTCGGTCGCGGTCAAGCCCAACTCGACGTACACGCTGAGCGCGTGGGTGCAGGGCGGCTACTCCTACCTGGGCGTGACGGGCACGGGCACCACGGACGTGTCGACCTGGACCCCCGACACCACGACCTGGAAGCAGCTGTCGACGACCTTCACGACGGGCTCCTCGACCACGTCCGTCTCGGTGTACACCCACGGCTGGTACGGACAGGCGGCGTACTACGCGGACGACATCTCGGTCTACGGCCCGGACGGCGGCGGTGGCGGCGACCCGGCCCCGACGGTCCCGGCGACCCCCACGGGTCTGAGCGTCTCCTCGACGACCTCGTCCTCCGTCTCCCTCGCGTGGAGCGCGGTGTCGGGCGCCACGGGCTACAACGTCTACCGCAGCGGCACGAAGATCACGGCGGTGACCGGAACGTCCGCCACGATCACGGGACTTACGGCCTCCACGTCGTACTCCTTCCAGGTCACGGCGACCAACTCGGCCGGTGAGTCCGGGAAGTCGACGGCGGTGACGGGCACGACGACGGCGACCGGCGGGGGTGGCGGCGGCACCCTGCCGAAGCACGCGGTGACCGGGTACTGGCAGAACTTCAACAACGGCGCGACCGTGCAGAAGCTCTCGGCCGTCTCCTCCCAGTACGACATCATCGCGGTGGCCTTCGCGGACGCGACCTCGACCCCGGGCGCGGTCTCCTTCACGCTCGACTCGGCCGGTCTCGGCGGTTACACGGTCGACCAGTTCAAGGCCGACATCGCGGCCAAGCACGCGGCCGGCAAGAAGGTGATCATCTCGATCGGCGGCCAGAACGGCACGATCTCGGTGAGCGACTCGACGTCCGCGACGAACTTCGCCAACTCGGTCTACTCCCTGATGCAGACGTACGGCTTCGACGGCGTCGACATCGACCTGGAGAACGGGATCAACGCGACCTATATGACCCAGGCGTTGAGGTCCCTGTCCTCGAAGGCGGGCTCCTCGCTCGTCATCACGATGGCGCCCCAGACGATCGACATGCAGTCGACGTCGAACGCGTACTTCCAGACCGCCCTGAACGTGAAGGACATCCTCACGGTCGTCAACATGCAGTACTACAACAGCGGGACGATGCTGGGCTGCGACGGCAAGGTCTACGGCCAGGGCACGGTGGACTTCCTCACCGCCCTCGCCTGCATCCAGTTGCAGGGCGGCCTCTCCCCGTCCCAGGTGGGCCTGGGCCTCCCGGCCTCGACGAGCGCGGCCGGCAGCGGCTACGTCTCCCCCACCATCGTGAACAACGCCCTCGACTGCCTCACGGCCGGCACCAACTGCGGCACCTTCAAGCCGTCGAAGACATACCCCGACCTGCGGGGCGCGATGACCTGGTCGACCAACTGGGACGCGGCCGCGGGCAGTTCGTGGTCCAACTCGGTGGGAGCGCATGTGCACGCGCTGCCGTAGCGGCCACAACGGCCTTTGCCGTGCCTGGAGTTCAGTGGTGAACGAGGAGTGCGACCGAGCTGTCGGGTTGCACTCCTCCTCGTTGTGCCTACTCCGCCGACCGGTCCTTGCCGTCGGTGTTCTCCGCGTTCTGAGCGAGCCGCTCCAGCAGAGCCTGCGCCTTGTCGACCGCGGTGTCGATCTGCTCGCTGTGCTTGCCGTCCGTCTTCTCGTCGACGAGATCACCGGCCTTCTCCAAGCCGTCGGAGATCTTGTCCCCGTGCTCCTCGGCGATCTCCTCGGCCTTGTCCTTGAGCTTGTCCAGGTCCGGCAGGTTGTCGAACACGACAGTTCCCCTCGCTGCAACGGGCGTACACGGTCCAGGACATGGTCGTCACGCCGGACCCCGGGAGGGCAAGGGCGTGTTCGGGGCGCATGAATCGATACCGGCGACCTGAAACATTTCTGTGCGCCCATCGCATCAGTACAAGTGAGGGCGGTGCCGGGACCGGGACCGACGGGCAGGGGGAACAGGCGTGAGACGACAGGAACGTGCCGATGAATACGCGGAGTTCGCCGCCGCACGGGCCGGGCATCTCTATCGGTCCGCCTGTCTGCTGACCGCCGGGGACACGCATCTCGCGGAAGACCTGGTCCAGGAGACGCTCGGCAAGCTGTACGTCGGCTGGGGGCGGATGTCCCGGGTCGGCAACCCCGCCGGGTACGCCCAGACCGTCCTCACCCGTACCTACCTCGCCCATCAGCGGCGCCGCAGCAGCACCGAGCGCGCCACCGACGTCCTGCCCGACCGGCCCGACCCCGGCGCCCGCGGCGCCGACACCCCGCTCCGGCTGACCCTGCTCCAGGCCCTCTCCCGGCTGCCCGCGAAGGACCGGGCCGTGGTCGTCCTGCGGTACTGGGAGGACCGGTCCGTGGAGGAGACCGCCGACGTCATGCACGTCAGCTCGGCCGCCGTACGCACCCGTTGTGTCCGCGCGCTCGGCCGGCTGCGCGAACTGCTCGGCGAGAACCTCGACGAGTACGCCCGCCCCTGAGCAGCCCCCGCCCGAGTCCATCGCTCCAACGACTTCGCTCCGGCTCCTCGCCCCAACTCCCTTCTCCCGCAAGCTCCTTAACTCCTCAGCTCCTAACTCCTCAGCTCCTGACGCGAAACGGCGGTCCGCCATGCCCGACACCCAGCACAGCGACCCCCTCGACCCCTTCGAGGAACGGCTCACCGCCGGCCTGCACGACGCGGGCAACGCCTTCGAGACCGACCGGGCCGCGCTCGCCCACGCCGGCGCCCTCAAGGGCCGCCGCCGTCTGCTGCGCCGCCGCAACGCCGCCGTCATGGGCGGCGCGGCGGGCATCGCCCTCGTCGGCGTGGGCGGGGCGCTGCTCCTGCCGAGCGGGAACCCCGCCAAGGCACAGGGTTCCGCGGCCACCTCCACCCGTGCCTCCGCCACCTCCGCCCCCGCTCCCCTCTCCGGGGAGGACCTGTTGCGGAAGCTCACACTCCTGGTGGGCGACGGCGCCTACTCCAAGACCGTGGCCCGTGGCACGGACGAGGGACCGTCGCCGTACGTCCATGTCGTCTACGACGACGGGAAGGGCAAGGCGGCGATCGAGGTCGGCATGGGCCGGGTGGAGCCGGGGAGCGACGAGGCGCGGCAGATCACCAAGTGCCCGGCGAAGGTGTTCACGCACTACGACGCGTGCGGCACGAACCGGCTGGCGGACGGGTCGATGGTCATGGTCCTTCAGGGGTACGAGTATCCGGACCGCCGGGTGGACACCAAGCTGTGGAGCGCCGAACTCGTCACACCGCAGGGGCAGCATGTGAGCGTGAGCGAGTGGAACGCCGCCGCGGAGAAGGACTCGCCGATCACCCGGAGCCAACCGCCGCTGTCTCCCGCCCGGTTGACGAAACTCGCGGCTTCGGACGCGTGGCGGGAGGCCATCGACGCGATGCCCGAGCAGACGCCGACGGGGACCTCGACGGCGGAAACGAGCGGCTCCGCTCTCAACGCTCCCATCGCCCCGACGCTGAAGCGCCTGCTGCCGAAGGGGTTCACGGTGTCCGACAGCAGTGGTGACGACAGCGGGTTCGGCTATCTCGTCGTCGACGACGGCAAGGGCAGGAGCCTGGTCCAGGTCAACGTCCAGGCGAACATGTCGAACGCCGAGGACGAGCTCTTCGGTTCGGACGCCGAGGTCCTGTCCGACGGCACGAAGGTCGCCACCCACCAGGAACCGGGCGAGAAGGGCGGCGCGGGGGTCGTGATGTGGACCGTCGACACCCTCCGCACCGACGGGACGCGCGTGGTGATCAGCGCCTTCAACTCCGGCGCCCAGGACACCGCCGCGACCCGCAAGACCCCGGCCCTGACGACGAAACAGCTCCGGACGATCGCCCTCAGCCCCAACTGGCTCTGATTCAGGGGGAGTCGACGGAACTCGTCGGCCGCACGAGGAGATGGTTCCCGCGCTCGCCGCCCCGCAATGCTCCTCCGCCGAAGTGGCGGTAATCCGGCCACCCACTTTGGACGCCCTTGACCTGACCATGCCAACACATCAACATAGGCGCCACACAGGAACACCCGGAGGAACCCGCACACGAACACCCCACCCGCACGCGGTACTTCACGCACGTCGCACTGAAACACCCCCCAACTCCAGCAAGGAGATTTCATGCGACTTCGCATACGCGGCTCAGGCACCCGAAGCGGCAGACGCACCGCCGCGCTCGCCGCCCTGATGGCCCTCGCCCTCGCGGCACCCGTCACGGCGAACGCCACCGCCGACAACGCGCGGCAGGCCTCCCCGGCCGCGGACGACATCCGCCAGTACGAGATCCACGTCGACCACAACACCCCGGTCACGCGGACGGCCATCGCGGCGGCGGGCGTCACCGTGGACGAGTCCGACGAGGAGACCGTGGTCGTCTCCGGCCGCGCCGCCCAGATCAAGCAGCTGCGCCAACAGGGCTACGCCGTCTCGCTGTTGGGCGCGGCACCCGACCGCTCCTCGGCGGCGGACGGCGCCCGGCTCCTCGACTTCCCCACGGCCGACTCGAAGTACCACAACTACGCCGAGGCGAACACGGAGATCGACCAGCGGCTCGCCGCCTACCCGGGCATCATGAGCAAGAAGGTGATCGGCAAGTCGTACCAGGGCCGGGACATCGTCGCCATCAAGGTCAGCGACAACGTGGCCACCGACGAGAACGAGCCCGAGGTCCTCCTCACCTTCCACCAGCACGCGCGCGAACACCTCACGGTGGAGATGGCGTTGTACCTGCTGCGCGAACTGGGCGCGGGTTACGGCACCGACTCCCGCGTCACGAGCATCGTCAACAGCCGGGAGATCTGGATCGTGCCCGATCTCAACCCGGACGGCGGCGAGTACGACATCGCGACCGGCGCCTACCGGTCCTGGCGCAAGAACCGCCAGCCCAACTCCGGCTCCAGTTACGTCGGTACGGACCTCAACCGGAACTGGAACTACAAGTGGGGCTGCTGCGGCGGCTCTTCGGGCTCGACCTCGTCCGAGACCTACCGGGGCGCGTCCGCCGAGTCGGCGCCCGAGGTGAAGGTGGTCGCGGACTTCGTGCGCGGCCGGGTCGTCGGTGGGAAGCAGCAGATCACCGCGGGCATCGACTTCCACACGTACAGCGAACTGGTGCTGTGGCCCTTCGGCTACACGTACTCCGACACGGCCACCGGGATGACCGCGGACGACGCCGCCGCGTTCAAGGCGGTCGGGCAGAAGATGGCCGCGAGCAACGGCTACACGGCCGAGCAGTCCAGCGACCTGTACATCACGGACGGTTCGATCGACGACTACCTCTGGGGCAGTCAGAAGATCTTCGACTACACCTTCGAGATGTATCCGACGTCCAGTTCCGGGGGCGGTTTCTACCCGCCCGACGAGGTCATCGAGCGGGAGACCTCCCGGAACCGGGACGCGGTGTTCCAACTGCTGGAGAACGCGGACTGCATGTACCGGTCCATCGGCAAGCAGGCCCAGTACTGCAGCTAGCCGTCTGTCCGGCTGCCGGCTAGTCCTTGCGGACCTCGGCCTCCGCCTCGGCGAGCGCGGCTTCGTCCACCTCGGCGGACTCGTCGTCCTCGTCCTCGTCGCCGTCCTCGAAGTAGGCGTCGAGAACCGCGTCGAGCTGCGTCTCCCACTCACCGAACCGGCTCCTGGCCGCCGCCTCGATCTCGATCGGGTACCAGCGGCGGTCAGGAGTGTGCACCGTGATGGTGAACCGCTTGCCGAAGCGCGGGGTCTCGGTCTCCACGGCGCCGATCTCGTCCCAGCGGAACTCGCACGCCTGGTCGTCCAGGCGCAGTCGTACGCCCTTCGCGTCCGCGACGATCTCCGCACGACGGTCGGACGCCTCGAAGACGGGCCCTTCGGACGCCTCCTCATCGGCTTCTTCGGCGTCGTCGTCCTCGACGACGGCCTTCTCGGCCTCCGCCTCGTCGACGTCCGCCTTCTCGGCCGACGACTCCTCCGGCTCCGCCGCCTCGGCCTTCGCGTCCTCCGGTGTGTCGGAGGACCCGGCGGGTGCGGTGAGCCCGGGGACGAAGGCCGGGTCGAATCCGGCGCCCTCCAGGGGCTGGCTGCTCGAACCTATGCGCTGCTCCACAGCGCGAAGTATGGTCGACGATCCTGTGTCAGGCACAGCCGGCCCCGACTTCGTTATCAGACGCCTACACGGCGTCCCGGGCGAACTTCTACACGAAGACACTCAATACGGCCGCCACCGCGAACCCCGCCACCGACAACACCGACTCCAACACGGTCCACGTCCTCAACGTGTCCCGCTCGCTGATCCCGAAGTACTTCGCCACCATCCAGCTGCATCTGTCAGCGCGCTCCGCGCGCGGGCCCCGTCGTTGACGTACGAGGCGAAGATCGAGCCCGCCGAGGCGGAACCGCCGGCCTTCACACCCGCCACAGCGGGAGCCACCGCCGCCGGCCGGCCGGAAGCCGTACCGACCGACCGCGACGATCACACCACCCGACTCCTACACGAACAGACTCAGCACCGCCGCCACCGCGAACCCCGCCACCGACAACACCGACTCCAGCACCGTCCACGTCCTCAACGTGTCCCGCTCGCTGATCCCGAAGTACTTCGCCACCATCCAGAAGCCGCCGTCGTTGACGTGCGAGGCGAAGATCGAGCCCGCCGAGATCGCCATGATGACGAGGGCGACGAAGGCCTGGGAATGGTCGCCCTCGGCGAGGAGGGGGGCCACGATGCCGGCCGTCGTGACGATCGCGACCGTCGCCGAGCCCTGGGCCACCCGCAGGACCAGCGAGATCAGGTACGCGAGGACCAGTACCGGCAGGCCCACGTCGTGGAAGGTGTCCGAGAGGGCCTGGGCGACGCCGCTCGCCTTGAGGACGGCGCCGAAGACCCCGCCCGCGCCGACGACCAGGATGATGTTGCCGACCGGCTTGAGGGACGCGGTGGAGACGGTCTCCAGGGACTTGCGGGACCAGCCCCGTCGTAGGCCCAGGAGGTAGTACGCGAGGAGGAGCGCGATGGTGAGGGCGACGAAGGGGCTGCCGAAGAACTCCACCACCGAGCGGCCGGTGGACGGGTCGAAGGCGATCGACGAGAAGGTGGCCGCGAGGATGAGGACCAGGGGCGTACCGATGATCGCGAGGACCGTGCCCAGCGCCACCGGCTCCTCCTGCGGTACGACACCGGACTCCCGCTGTTCGTCGATGACCGCCTGCTTCGCCTCGGCCGCCGCCTCGACCATGTCCTGCGGTACGGCGACGAAGATCCGCTTGCCGATCCAGGCCGCGTAGGCCCACGCGGCGAGCACCGCCGGGATGCCGCAGACGATGCCCATGAGGATGACCCAGCCGAGCTGGACGTGGAGGAGACCGGCCGCCGCGACCGGGCCGGGGTGCGGCGGCAGGAACGCGTGGGTCATCGACAGGCCCGCGAGCAGCGGCAGGCAGTAGAGCAGGATCGACTTGCCGCCGCGCTTGGCGGCGGCGTACACGATCGGCGCGAGGACGAAGATGCCGACGTCGAAGAAGACCGGGATGCCGAAGATCAGGCCGGTGAGGCCCATGGCGAGGGGCGCTCGCTTCTCGCCGAACAACCCGAGCAGCCTCGACGCCAACACCTCGGCCCCGCCGCTGACTTCGAGGATCGCGCCGAGCATCGTGCCCAGGCCGATGATGATCGCGACATGGCCGAGGATGCCGCCCATGCCGGACTCGATGGTGGAGACGGCGTCCGAGCGCTGCACCGTGCCGAAGAGTTCGGTGACCGACAGTCCGGCCAGCAGGCCGACGGTTATGGAGACGGCGAGGAGGGCCACGAAGGGCTGGAGTCTGACCTTGATGATCAGGAAGAGCAGGAGCGCGATTCCTATGGCGGCGACCGTCAACAGGCCTGCCGTACCGTCGAGCAGGAGGAGCAGGCCTCCGGTGTGGGGTGGGGTCGCGGGGGCGGTGGCGGCGAGCGGTAGCGACATGTGGGGTCCTCGTGCTCGAAAGGGCATGGGTCCGGGGGTCTGGGGGATGTCCCCCAGAGGGCACAGCCGGGCAGGGGGGATCGCGGCGCGGCACCCCGGAGGGCGCCGAACCGTCGTACGGTGTGCGGGAGTTGGAGCGGTACCAGCTCGGCGCTAGCCCAGAACGGCCAGCGCGTCGATCTCGATGAGCAGCCCCGCGGGCAGGCCGACGTAGACCGTCGTGCGCGCGGCCGGGACCTCGACGAGTCCCTCGAAGTACGTGTTGTAGATCGCGTTCATCTCGGCGAAGTGGTCCACGTCCGTCAGATAGACGCGGAGCATCATCACGTCCTCCCAGCTCGCGCCGCCCTCCTCCAGGATCGCCTGGACGTTGGCGAGGGTCTGGAGGGTCTGCTCGCGCAGGGTGGGACCGGCCGGCGTGGGCGGCTTGCCCTCCTCGGCGGGGAGGAAGCCGACCTGGCCGGCGACCTGGAGGATGTTCCCCTTGCGGACGCCGTGCGAGAACTTGGCGGGCGGGGTGGTGTGGGTCTTGGGCGTGAGGGCGGTCTTCTCGGTCATACGGGGTCCTTCACTCGGGGTCTTTCACGGTGGTGCGGCCGGAGTACTCCCCGCTGATGGCGTCCGCCGTGCGGCGGACCAGGGGAAGCAGCGTGAGGAGTTCGTCGGCGGTGACGACGACGTTCGGCGCGGAGACCGACATCGCGGCGGCCACGCGTCCGTCGGCGCCCCGGATCGGCGCGGCGACGCAGTTGATGGACTCTTCGTGGCCGCCGAGGTCGGTGGCCCAGCCCTGTTCCCGCACCTTCTCCAACTCCCGCAGGAAAGCGGGGGCGTTGGGGGTGGAGCGGGCGGTGTACATGGGGTATTCGAGCTTGTCGGCGAGGACCCGCCGCTCGGCGTCCGGGAGGTCGGCGAGCAGCAGCTTGGCCACGCCCGCGACCGTGATCGCGACGGGCTTCCCGATCCGCGAGTACATCCGCACCGGGTAGCGGCTCTCCACCTTGTCGATGTAGAGGACCTCGTTCTCCTCGTACACCGCGAGGTGGACGGTGTGCCCGCACTGTTCGTTGAGGCGTACGAGATGGGGGTGGGCGATCTCGCGGATGTCGAGGTTCTCCATCGCCTCCTGGGCGAGGGCGATGAGGCGGGCGCCGAGGCGGTAGCGCTGGTCGGACTGGCGGTAGACCAGGCCGTGTTCGTGCAGCGTGCGCAGCAGGCGCAGGGCCGTCGACTTGTGGACGTCGAGGCGCTCGGCGACCTGGCCGAGATCGGCGGGGCCCTCGGCGAGCAGCGGCAGGATGCTGAGCGCGCGGTCGACGGTCTGACTCATGGGGTTCGTACCTCCTCGTCGGCCCGGTCGGCGGCGTCGGTCCAGCCGGGGCCGAGTCGAAGTCTCCCCCACGACCCCTCGTCCAGGGCGACCAGCCGGTCGGCGTGGTCGCGGACCGGGGGCGCGGCGAGGTCGCCGGGGACGGTGAGGGCGGCGGCGGCCGTCAGGTGCCCGTGCCGCAGCCGGTCCCGTACGGGAAGTCCCCGCAGGGTCGCGGAGAGGAACCCGGCGGCGAAGGCGTCCCCGGCCCCCACCTCGGCGACGACGTCGACGTGCGGCGCGGGCACGAAGGTGACGGAGTCCTTGTGGAAGACGGTGGCCCCGCGTCCGCCCTGCTTCACGACGAGCGTCTCGGGGTCGGGGAACGCGTCCCGTACGGCATCGGCCCCGACCAGCCCCCAGACCTCGGCGGCCTCGTCCTCGCCGACGAACACGAGGTCCGCGCCGCGCGCCAGCTCCAGCAGCACGCTGGGTCCGTCGGCCGAACGCCCCAGCGCGGGGCGGTGGTTGACGTCGAAGGAGATCAGCGGGCGGCGGGCGCGGAGCGCGGTCAGCTCACGGACCAGGCCGAGACAGCCCTCGGAGAGCATCGGGGTGATCCCGGACAGATGCAGCACCCGCCCGGCCCGTACGGCGGCCAGGTCCACGGTGTCGACGGCCATCGCGGAGGCGGCGGACCCGGCCCGGTAGTACGCGACCTCGTGCGCGTCGGTGGCCCGGTCCCCGGCGGTGCGGAAGTAGATGCCGGTCGGCCGCGCGGGATCACGCCGTACGGCCGAGACATCGACCCCATACCCGCCGATGGTCTCGACGAGATGGTCCCCGAAGCCGTCCGCCCCGACCCGGCTGACCCACCGCACACTGTGCCCGGCCGCCGCCAGCACGCACGCGACGTTCGACTCGGCGCCGCCGATGGCGCGATCGAAGGACGGCACGTCGGCGAGGCGGCCCGGGCGGCTGGGTAGGAACGTGACCATGGACTCGCCCAGCGCTACGACGTCCACGACGTCACGGGCGGCGGTGGACTGTCCGTCGGCGGTCACGATGGTGATGGCTCCTCGTCCGGTGCGCCGGGGGCGGCGGCTCCGTTGACCCGGTGTTGGGCGAGATGTTAGACAGCGGTAAGCGATATACGCAATGAAGGTTGCAGAGATTGCAACACTCCAGCTCAGGGAGGCCCCATGGTCCGTGACACCGGTACCGAAGCGCTCGCCCGGCTCTCCGGGGAACGCGTCGACCACCGTTTCAAGGGCCTCCCCCCGGACGCGGACGGCCGCACCGTCGCCGAACTGTCCGCCCAGCGCCGCAACCTCTTCACCGGCGGCTTCACCACCCCCGTCCTCGCCCTCTCCGCCGAGCGCCTGGAGCACAACCTCCGGCTCATGGAGACCTACGCGACCCGCCACCGCCTCGCCTTCGCCCCGCACGGCAAGACCTCCATGGCCCCCCAGCTCTTCCACCGCCAACTCGCCCACGGCGCCTGGGGCATCACCCTCGCGGTCCCCCACCAGGTGCGCGTGGCAAGGAAGTTCGGCATCGACCGGATCTTCCTCGCGAACGAACTCGTCGACCCGGCGGCCCTGAAGTGGATCTCGTCCGAACTCGACACCGACCCCGACTTCCGTTTCATCTGTTACGTCGACTCCGTGCGCGGGGTCGAGTCGATGGACGCGGCCCTGCGCGGCGCCGCCCGCCCGCTGGACGTCGTCGTCGAACTGGCCGCCGGCGAGGGCGCCCGCACCGGCGTGCGTACGGAGGCGGAGTGCGCGGCGGTCGCGGACGCGGTGGCCGCCGTAGGGACTCTGCGGCTGGTCGGAGTCGCCGGGTACGAGGGCGAGGTGCCGCGGGCGGATCCGGAGCGGGTGGATGCCTGGTTGCGGCGGCTGGTCTCCCTGGCCGTGGAGTTCGACAAGGGCGGGCGTTTCACGGGAGTCGACGAGATCGTCGTCAGCGCGGGTGGCAGCGCGTGGTTCGACGCGGTGGCCGACGTCTTCGCCGAACTGCCCGAACTCTCGCTCCCCGCACTGAAGTTGCTGCGCTCGGGCGCCTACGTCTCGCACGACGACGGGCACTACCGCGAGATCACCCCCTTCACCCGCATCCCCGAGGAGGGCGCCCTGGAACCGGCGTTCCGGCTCTGGGCGCAGATCGTCTCCCGCCCCTCCCCCGAGCAGGCCTTCGCCAACGCGGGCAAGCGGGACGCGGCCTACGACCTCGACCTCCCCCTCGCCCAGGTCGTCCGCCGGGACGGCACCGAGCACCCGGCGACCGGCATCGAGGTCACCGGCCTCTCCGACCAGCACGCGTGGCTGCGGACGACGTCCGAGGCGGACCTGGAGGTCGGGGACTGGATCGGCCTGGGCCTGTCCCACCCCTGCACGTCCTTCGACAAGTGGCAGTTGATCCCGGTGGCGGAGGCGGACGGGACGGTCGTCGACTACATCCGTACGTTCTTCTAGGAGGAGTCGTGGAGCAGCTCGTCATCCGGGACGCGGACGTCGTCGACGGCAGCGGTGGACCGTCCTACCGCGCCGATGTCGTGATCGACGGCGGCCGGATCATCTCCATCGTGCAGGAGGCCGCGGCGGCGGGCTGTCAACGCCCCAAGGCGCGGCGGGAGTTGGACGCGGAGGGGCTGGTCCTCTCCCCCGGCTTCATCGACATGCACGCGCACAGCGACCTCGCCCTGCTCCGCGACCCGGACCACAGCGCCAAGGCCGCTCAGGGGGTGACCCTCGAAGTCATCGGCCAGGACGGGCTGTCGTACGCCCCCGTCGACGACCGCACACTCGCCGAGGTGCGCCGGGCGATCACCGGGTGGAACGGGTACGGGGACGACATCGACTTCGACTGGCGGTCGGTGGGCGAGTACCTGGACCGGCTGGACTCCGCTTTCGACGGCCGTGGGATCGCCGTCAACGCGGCCTACTTGATCCCGCAGGGCACGGTCCGCATGCTCGCGGTCGGCTGGGCGGACCGGGAGGCGACGCCCCAGGAGCTGGACCGGATGCGGCAGTTGGTCGCCGAGGGCATGGAACAGGGCGCGGTCGGCCTGTCGTCGGGGCTCACCTACACACCCGGCATGTACGCCAAGGACGCCGAACTCACCGAACTCTGCCGGGTGGTGGCGTCGTACGGCGGCTACTACTGCCCGCACCACCGCTCGTACGGCGCGGGCGCGCTGGAGGCCTACGCGGAGATGGTGGACCTGTCGCGGGAGGCCGGCTGCTCCCTCCATCTGGCCCACGCCACCATGAACTTCGGTGTGAACGAGGGCCGGGCACCGGAGCTGCTGGCCCTCCTGGACGAGGCGCTGGCGAGCGGCGCGGACATCAGCCTGGACACCTATCCGTACACCCCCGGATGCACAACTCTCGTGGCCATGCTGCCGAGTTGGGCGAGCGAGGGCGGCCCGGAGGCGATCCTGAAGCGGCTCGCGGACGACGACACGGCCGACCGCATCCGCCACCACCTGGAGGTGACCGGCTCGGACGGCTGCCACGGGGTGCCGATGGAGTGGGACAC
This sequence comes from Streptomyces sp. MBT65, assembly GCF_016612545.1. Taxonomy (GTDB): domain Bacteria; phylum Actinomycetota; class Actinomycetes; order Streptomycetales; family Streptomycetaceae; genus Streptomyces. The sequence goes on from NZ_JAENRY010000059.1 coordinate 20,894, forward strand.
GATCGAGATCTCGGGGGTCACGGATCCCGCGCTGGCGGAGTACGTGGGCCGCCGCGTCGACAGTTGGGCCACGGCCCGCCACCTTCTCCTGTCCGACCGGCTCGCCCCGTCGATCCTCCAGCACGTGGGCCACGAGGAGAACGTCCGGCAGATCATGCGGCACCGCGTCCACACGGGCGGCTCGGACGGCATCCTCCAGGGCGCGAAGCCGCATCCGCGGGCGTACGGCACGTTCCCGCGCTATCTCGGCCACTACGTAAGGGAGTTGGGGATCCTGTCGCTGGAGGAGTGCGTGGCTCACCTGACGTCCCGCCCGGCGGCCCGGCTGCGTCTGCCCGACCGGGGCCTGGTCAAGGAGGGCTACAAGGCGGACCTGGTCCTCTTCGACCCCGGGACGGTGGCGGCGGGTTCGACGTTCGAGGAGCCGCGCAGGCTCCCGACGGGTATCCCCCACGTCCTGATCGACGGCCGTTTCGTGATCGAGGACGGCCGGCGGACGGACGTCCTGGCGGGGCGGTCGGTCCGTCGCAGTCCCGTGCGACGGAACGCCGACTCCCGCGGATGACCTACGGCTTGGGCAGGGTGCAGCCGGTGTTGCTGAGGGCGAGCACATTGGCCGAGGTGAAGCAGGCCGGGATGTTGTAGGTCTCCTCGGCGTAGTTGATGCCCTCGCGGACCGTCACCGCGCCGGTCTCACTGACCTCGCACGGGTTGTTGACGGTGCAGGTCTCGCCGTCCTCGTTGCCCGTGTTGTTGACGGCGACGACCTGGCCGGTGCTGGTGTCGATGACCGGGGAGCCGGAGGTGCCGCCGATGGTGTTGCAGGCGGAGGTGTAGCGGACGGAGTCCTTCCAGGTCCAGGAGCCCTCCTTCAGCCGGTACACGAACCCGTCGATGTTGCAGCTGTAGATCGTCTTCCAGTAGCCGGAGACGACCTTGATGGCGGTGCCGACGGTCGGGTGCGTGGCGCTCACGGTGAGCGGGCTGATGTTGTACGCGCTCTTGATCGCCGCGTACGTGGTGGTGGTGCGGTAGATCGTCACGTCCGTGTCGGTCATCGTCGAGTAGACGACCTGGTTGGCGCGAAGGGTGGCGACCTTGGTGCCGGCCGAGTTCAGCAGCCCGAAGGTACGGGTGGAGGACTGGCCGGTGATGACCTGACCGGCCGCCGGGAACCCGGTCTCCAGGCAGTGGCCGTTGGTCAGTACGAGCGCCGGGGAGGTGTCGGTCGAGTTCGGGAAGCGGATCACCGAGCCGGAGCAGTTGCTGAGCGAGACGGTGCCGGCGAAGTCGACGGTCACGGCCGCCGCCTTCGCTGCGGCCTGCGGCGCGGCGACCGCGGGTGCCACACCCGCCCCGACGATGGCCAGGCCCGAGAGTGCGGCAAGGAGAGGCTTCTTCATGTGGGGGTCCCCTCATTATGACGAGGCGACCGGAGATCTTCCGGCCGCCGTCTTTTGTCATGGGCATTGTGATTGTTGAGAGGGGTGGGAGCAAGGAGCTGTTTCAGGACGGGCCTTGGCGGATATCCACACATGCGCTGTAGATGTAGTGGCGCAACTTCGCGCCGTTGGTCGCGATCCGGGCACCCAGTTCGCGGCATCGTCGCTCGCGGGCCGGGGTGACCCGGCCCGTGAAGAACACCGCAGGGCCGGTGAAGATCCCCCGCTCCCGCCAGCGCGCGAGGGCGTCCAGACCGGCGTCACCGTCGACACCGCGGGCGAAGTCCGAGAGCAGCAGGTCGATCCGGGTCCGGGTGAACATCCGCTCGGCGTTCTGCGAGTCCTCGGCCAGGAGGACCTGGGCACCGAACTGCTCCAACTCACGTACGTAGGAGAGATTGTTCGCCGGATGGTCGTCCACCCACAGCATCCGGATGCCCTGGTACCGGTCGTCGGAACGGTCCTCGTCGCGAGGCCCTCCCTCCAACCTCCGCCCCCCGGCCGGCGGTTGCTCCCCGTCCGGCCCGATGGTCACGACCGGTGCCGCGCCACCCCGCTGGAGCTGCGCCAACAGTTGGTCCACCTGCGGCACCCGCAGCCACTCCTCGACGAGCCCGACGAAGCCCCGGTCCCGGGCCAACGACGGGTAGATGGTGGGAAGTTGCTCCTCCAGCCGGCCCAGGACAGCATCCCAGTCGTCCGGGCGCTCGCGGTCGGGCGGATCGAGACGGTGCCCGGACACGGCGGCCACCGTGGTGCGCCAGACCTCCGATTCGGCCGCGATCCACCGGCTGAGCACCCGCCGGGCCGTGTAGTACTCCAGGAACTCCTGGCCCGCGTTGGACGAGAGAGCGTCGCTCGCCACGAGGATCCGGTAGAACTCCGGATACAGGTACTGGAGCAGCAGCGTCCGGATGACCGCCTCCGACTCGAACCCCGCCCACACCGGGTTGAGGGAGCACTCCAGGCCGAAGCCGTTGATGAGCCGCTTGATCCGCCGGGGGTTGCGCGCGGAGCGGTCGGCGATCAGGTGCACCAGGGCGTCGTCGAGCAGCTCGCGCACCCCGGAGCGCTCGGCGCAGTGGCGGACGTAGGCCCGTATGTCCTCTTCGCTCGGCACGGGCAGCCGGTAGCTGGTCTGGAAGATCTTCTCCATGAACGCCGAGCCGGCCGGGCTCAGATCCCGCAGCAGGCCGGAGGGACCGAGGGCCGAGCGGTCGCAGCCGATCACGAACGCGAGTCCGGGCACGTCGAGGTAGGCCTTCACCGCCTCGCACACCGCGAGAACGGTGTCCTCCGCGCAGCGGTCGAGGTCGTCGATGAAGACGACGAGCAGCCGGCCCGGCCGGTGCGCGGTCGCCTCCGCCCATGTGGTCGCGAGGGCGTGCAGCTCGTCGCGCATGGTGGCGCGGGCCCTGGGGTCGACGGACAGCTCGCGCCAGAGCCGGTCGACCAGCCCGGCCAGCCCGAACGGCGAGGCGACCACGGTGAGCGTCGCCAGCGCGGCCCTGATCAGCGGGCCGTGTTCGGACAGCCGGTGCAGGGTCCGCCGCAGCAGGCGTTCGTCGAACTTCATCAGGACGGTCTTGATGAGCCCTTCCAGCGCGTCGGCGCCGGTCGCGGACCAGGCGTTGAACCACACCGTCTCGACGTCCTCGCGCCGCTCCAGCTCCGCCCGGACCAGGCACATCAGGCTGCTCTTGCCCATGCCCCAGCCCGCGTCCACGGCGAGGGTGAAGGGCGCCGCCCCGCGTGAGTTGTGGACCAGCGCGGCCAGTTGCCGGGCCGCCCGGCCGGTGCCGAGCCGGTCGACCTCCGGCGCGCTCACCGGCTCGTCGCTCAACAGCGAGAACTCCATGCTCCGCCTCCCCCTTCGGCGTGGTCAACGTACCGATTCCGGGCGCGCGCATCCGGCGAATCGCACTCCGGGGCGGAAGGGGGGGCCTGTCTCATGTGGCGGAAAGCACGAGCCAAGTCTCGTTACCGCGCCGTAAGCTCACCGACATGCAGGTGATCCAGTCGACCAAGCTCTCCAACGTCTGTTACGAGATCCGGGGCCCGGTTCTCGAAGAGGCGATGCGTCTGGAAGCGGCAGGCCACCGCATCCTGAAGCTGAACACGGGCAACCCGGCGGCCTTCGGGTTCGAGTGCCCGCCGGAGATCCTGGAGGACATCCTCCGGAACGTGTCGTCGGCGCACGGATACGGCGACGCCAAGGGGCTGCTGGCCGCCCGGCGCGCGGTCGTCATGCACAACCAGACCCTGGGCATCGAGACGGACGTCGAGCACGTCTTCATCGGCAACGGCGTCTCCGAGCTGATCGTCATGGCGATGCAGGGCCTTCTCGACGACGGCGACGAGGTGCTCGTGCCGTCCCCGGACTACCCGCTGTGGACCGCCGCCGTCTCGCTCTCCGGCGGCACCGCCGTGCACTACCGCTGCGACGAGCAGTCCGACTGGATGCCCGACCTCGCCGACGTCGAGCGCAAGGTCAGCGACCGCACCAAGGCGATCGTCATCATCAACCCCAACAACCCGACGGGGGCGGTGTACGACGAGGAGATGGTCAAGGGCCTCACCGACATCGCCCGCCGCCACAACCTGCTGGTCTGCTCCGACGAGATCTACGACAAGATCCTCTACGACGGCGCCACGCACACCCCGACCGCGAAGGTCGCCCCGGACCTGCTCACCCTCACCTTCAACGGCATGTCGAAGGCGTACCGGGTGGCCGGTTACCGCGTCGGGTGGATGTCGATCTCCGGGCCGCGCGCGCACGCCGACTCCTATATCGAGGGTCTGACGATCCTGGCCAACATGCGGCTCTGCGCGAACATGCCCGGCCAGCACGGGGTCGTCGCCGCGCTCAGCGGACGGCAGACCATCAACGACCTGGTCCTGCCGGGTGGCCGCCTGAAGGAGCAGCGGGATGTCGCGTACGAGCTGCTGACCCAGATCCCGGGGGTGACCTGTGTGAAGCCGAAGGGGGCGCTGTATCTGTTCCCGCGCCTCGATCCGCAGGTCTTCAAGGTCAAGGACGACCGGCAGCTGGTCCTCGATCTGCTGCGCCAGGAGAAGATCATGGTCGTGCACGGCACCGGGTTCAACTGGTCCGAGCCCGATCACTTCCGGGTCGTGACGCTGCCGTCGGTCGGGGATCTGCGGGACGCGGTGACCCGGATCGGGAACTTCCTGGACGGGTACGGCCAGCCGTAGAACAGGGAGCGCTCGCCGTAAACCTCCGCAGTCGGCTTTCTTCCGGCCATTTTTTCAGCCAGCATAACTTTAGACGAGATCTAAGCTAGGATGGTTTCCTGTCTGAGCACAGGAGACCATGCCATGTACGAACCGATCCGCACCAAGTCGGTCCACAGCACCCTGGCCCGCACGCCCTCCGACTTCCCTCACCGGTCGCGCGAGGAGGAACTGGACATTCAGCTCGCGGGGCACCTTGCCGCGCTGCTCGCGGTGACCGACGAGTTGCGAGCGCTCACGCCGTCCGACGAACTGGACGTGGCCGCCGAGCGGCTCGCCGGCCAGCTCACGCGGTTGCGTGGGAGCGCCTCACCGGTTCGTGCGGCTGCCTCCACTCCTACGTCCCGTGTCGACGCCCTGCACCAACGGGCGCACGCTCTCGCGGGACGCGCGCTGGTCGTCGCGGCATCCCGGGCGGACACGGCCGCGGCGATCCTGTCCGCCGAGCGGATGGACGCGCACGCGGGTACTGCCGTGGCCTGAGCCAACCCCCTCCGAAAACGGCCGTGTTGATCCGGGACCCCTCCGACACCTCCCGTTCATCCCATTCCTCGGGGAATGTTGGGTTCCGCGAGCACGCTGGCCCTTGTGAGACGTATCGCTGGAATCGTCCTCGCGGTGTTGCTGATCGGCGGAGTGGTGGCAGCCGTCGTAGCGGGCCGGGACAACGGGGACAAGGGCACGGCAACGAAGACCGTGCGTGGAGTGATCGGTTCGGAGAAGGCGGACTTCTTCGCCGATCCCGATGTGGTGAAGGCCCTCGCCGCCAAGGGCTTCACCGTGAAGACGGAGACCTCCGGTTCCTGGGCCATGGAGGGGCTGAACCTCAAGGGGTACGACTTCGCCTTCCCCTCCAGCCAGGCGCCGGCCGACGCGCTGGCCGCCAAATACACGGTGCGCCAGCCCCTGCCGCGGCCCTTCTACTCGCCGCTCGTCGTGGTGGCCCACCGCAGCGCCGCCCAGGTCCTCGCGGACAACGGGCTGGCCACGCTGGACAGGAGCCAGGACCGCGGCACCCTGAAGATGGCCGCCTATCTGGACGCGGCCAAGGCGGACCGGACCTGGCAGCAGCTCAAGGGGGCCGAGAAGCACGGGGAGTTGACCGGCACCCTCTACATCGCCACCACCGATCCGGAGACCTCCAACTCGGGTGCTCTGTACCTCGCCGCGGCCTCCTACGTCGCGGGCGGCGGGCGGGTGGCGGCCAGTAGCGCCGACGTGGACCGCACCGCACCCCTGATGCACAAGCTGATCAGCGTGCAGGGCGCCCAACAGTCCAGCTCGGACGCGCCGTTCAGGGACTTCATCAGCGGCGCCGGCAATCCGCTGGTCCTCGTGTACGAGTCGCAGGTGGCCTCGCTGCTCCTCGACAAGCAACCGGTCGGCGACCTCGTCGTCCTCTACCCGGACACCACGGCCAACAGCGACCACACCGTCGTACCGCTCACTCCGGAGGGCCGGGCGCTCGGTGAACTCCTCAGCAGCGACCCGACCTTGCGCAGGCTCGCGGTACGGCACGGCTTCCGGCCGCAGGGTGACACCGCCGAGTTCGTCGCGGCCACGGCCGCCCACTCCAGCTACCTCAACCAGACGCTGACCGGTGTCCGGCAGGCGCCCGTGCCCACCTCGAAGGTGCTGCACGACATGGCGCGCCGGGCGCGCGGTTGACCGGGGGGACCACATGAGCAGCAGTTTCAACACCAGCCAGAACAGCAGTCAGCACACTCAGAGCGGTGACGACGTCTTCACGCTCACTCCACCGGAGGCCGTGCAGGCCGTCCCGAAGGAGAAGGCCGGCGGGCTCGTCCCCGTCGACGACTCCGTCCGTACGGACATGGAGCGCAAGGCCACCGCCTATGTGGAGGGGCTCGCCGCCCTGGACGCCCGCTCGCCCGAGTTCGCGGGCAAGGTCGGCGAGATCACCGCGCTGGGCGCCGGGGAGATGCGCAGCGCGACCGCGCAGTCCAACCGCATGCTGGAGCGGACCGTGCGCAGTCTGCCCTCGAAGGGCGGGGACGCGCAGTCGCAGGTGGCGGGCTCGCTCGTCGAACTGCGGCGCGTGGTCGAGGACTTGGACCCGCGTGACCTGCCCGCGTCGAAGGGGCGGAAGTTCCTGTCCCGGCTCCCGGGCGGCAACAAGCTGCGCGACCACGTCGCCAAGTACGCCTCCGCGCAGGGCACGTTGAACAAGATCGTGGGTTCACTGCGCGGCGGTCAGGACGAACTCCGGCGCGACAACGCCGCGTTGCAGACCGAGCGGGTCCGCCTCTGGGAGACGATGGGCAAGCTCCAGGAGTACGTGGTCCTCACCCAGGCCCTCGACACGGCCGTCGAGCAGCACATCGCCGGCGTCGAGGCCGCCGACCCCAGCCAGGCCGACACCCTGCGCGCGGACGTCCTCTTCCCGGTCCGGCAGAAGTACCAGGACCTGCTGACCCAGCTCGCGGTGTGCGCGCAGGGCTACTTGGCGATGGACGTCGTACGGCGCAACAACGACGAACTCATCAAGGGCGTGGACCGGGCGGCCACGACCACCGTCTCGGCGCTGCGCATCTCGGTCATGCTCGCCTCCGCGCTGGAGAACCAGCGCAAGGTCGTCGACCAGGTCAACGCGCTGCGCGGGACCACCGAGGACCTCATCCGGGGCAACGCCGAGATGCTCTCCACCCAGAGCGGCGAGATCCAGCGCATCGCGGCCGACCCGGCGGTGGGCGCCGAGACCCTGCGCACCGCCTTCCAGCAGATCTACCGCACGCTCGACGCCATCGACACCTACAAGGTCCAGGCGACCGAGGTGATGGCGGCGACCGTGGAGTCCCTGACGTCCGAACTCCAGAACGCCAGCAGCTACTTGGAGCGCAGCCGGTCGCAGAGCGCGCTGGAAGGCGGTCTCGGATGAGACGGCTCCTCGCGCTCGCCCTCGGTACGGCCGCGCTGCTCACCGCGTGCACGTCGACACCCGACACCAAGGCCGAGACCGACAACGCCCCCAAGCCCGGCACCCTGCGCGTCCTCGCCTCCAGCGAACTCAGCGACATGACCCCGGTGTTCGACCAGGTCCGCAAGGACACCGGCGTCACGATCCGCCCCACCTACATGGGCACCCTCGACGCGGTGGACCTGCTGGCGAAGGGCAAGGTCGACGGCCAGTACGACGCGCTGTGGCTGTCGTCGAACGACTATCTGCGGCTACGGCCCGACGCGGCGAAGAAGGTCGTGTCCGAGACGCCGATCATGTCCAGCCCGGTCGCGATAGGTGTGAAGACGGCCACCGTCACTTCGCTGGGCTGGACGCCCGACAAGGTCACCTGGTCCCAGATCGAACAGGCCGTCCAGGACGGCAGGTTGGCCTACGGCATGACGGACCCGGCCCGCTCCAACTCCGGCTTCTCGACCCTCATCTCCGTGGCCTCCGCGCTCTCCGGCGCCCAGTCGGCGCTCACCGACGCGGACGTGGCCAAGGCGGCTCCCCGGCTGAAGGAGTTCTTCAAGGGGCAGAAGCTGACCTCGGGTTCGTCGGGCTGGCTCGCCCAGGCCTATCAACGCCGGGGGAACGTCGACGCGTTGCTCAACTACGAGTCCGTCCTCAAGGGCATCCCGGGTCTGACCGTGATCCGCCCGAGCGACGGGGTCGTCACCGCCGACTACCCGCTCACCTCCCTCGCCTCGACGGACGCCACGACCCGCGAGAACGTCCGGCGCGTGACGACGGACCTGCGCACCGACGCCCTCCAGAAGCTGATCACCACCCGCACGCACCGCCGCCCGGTCGTCGCCTCCGTACCGCCCGCGTCCGGCCTCGACACCAGCCGACGGCGTGAACTCCCGTTCCCCGGCAGCCAATCCGTCGCCGACGGGCTCCTCGACTCGTACGAGAACAAGCTGCGCCGGCCCTCGCGGACCGTGTACGTCCTCGACACCTCGGGCTCGATGTCCGGTGACCGGCTGTCCCGGCTGAAGAAGGCCCTCACCGATCTGACCGGGGACTTCCGGCAGCGCGAGGAGGTCACGCTGATGCCGTTCGGGTCGGCCGTGAAGAGCGTGAAGACGCATGTGGTGAGCCCGGGTGACCCGAAGGCCGGGCTCGACGCCATCCGCGCGGACACCAAGGCGCTGAGCGCCTCCGGGAACACCGCGATCTACACCTCGCTGGAGAAGGCGTACGAGCATCTCGGCACCGGCGGCGACACGTTCACGTCGATCGTGCTGATGACGGACGGCGAGAACACAACGGGCGCGAAGGCGAAGGAGTTCGACGGGTTCTACCGTCAACTGCCCGCAGCCCAACGGGACATCCCCGTCTTCCCCATCCTCTTCGGCGACTCGGACAAGGCCGAACTCCAGCACATCGCCGAGCTGACCGGCGGCCGGCTCTTCGACGCCCGACAGGGCTCGCTGGACGGCGCCTTCGAGGAGATCCGTGGGTATCAGTAGGAGGTTCCTGGGCTACCTGGAGTCCCGCAAGAACCTCACCGGCAGCGCCTGCGGGCTCGTCGGTCTGGTGCTGACGTTCGTCGGCGTGGCGGGGCCGTACTGGCCGGTCGTGGTCGTGGGGCTGTACGGCGCGGGTGCGCTGGTGGCGCCGCCGGAGCGGCCGGTGCTGCCCGACTTCCCGGATCCGTCGGCCCAACTGGAGGAACTGCGCGACGACTTCGAGAAGCTCGGCGGCTATCTGGCGGGCGTCGAGCTGCCGCCCGCCGCGGCCGGCCGGCTCACCGAGCTGAACCAGCTCCTCGCCGGGCTCCTCGATCCGCAGGTCACGCTCGACCTCGCGCAGGACCCGGAGGGCGTGCACATCCTGTCGCGGGCGATCCGGCAGGACGTGCCGGAGGCGGTCGACACGTTCGTACGGACGCGGTGGTGGACGCGGCTGGCGCCGGGTACCGAGCCGCCGGAGCGCCATCTGGAGCGGCAGTTGACGGTGCTTCAGGAGGAGGCGCGGGGGCTGGCGCGGGGACTTCGTGAGGCGGAGGAGCGGCGGCAGGAGACCCACACCCGGTTCCTGGAGGAGCGCGGGCGGTCTCAGGACAACAGGTGACCCAGCACGATCAGCACCAGGACGGCCAGGAGCAGGACGGCCACCACTTTCAGCGGACCGAAGCGGTTGCCCGGCGCGGGTGTCGGTGCGGGAGGTGCCGAAGTCGTGGGCCGTGCCGGTGGGTTGAACACGTCGTGGCCGGTGACCGCGGCCCGGGTGCACCACGGGCAGGTCGGGAGGTGGGAGCCGTAGGTGTGCAGGGGGCGGGTCGGGCAGACCCGGACCCGGGTGCGCTCCTGGTCGAGGGCGCGCAGCCAGACCTCCGGGGTGGGGCGGGCGGCGGGGGCGTGGACGCCCGCGCCGAAGGCCGTGTGGGCGAGACCCAGGAGGTCCGGCGGGAGGACCGAGGGGTCGACGGTGCCGCGCGGGATGACGACCAGCTCGGGGCGGACGACGTAGGAGACGCTCGCGGCGATGTTGTCCTTGACGGTGGACTCGGGGGTGCTGTCGTGCGGGACGCCGCCGAAGGGGTGGTTGCCCGCGGTGAGGAGTTGGTAGATCAGCACCGCCAGCGCGAAGTTGTCGCTCTCCGGGGTGGCCGCCGCGCCCGACTGGCGTTCCGGTGAGGAGTAGTCGGTGGTGTGCATGAGGCAGGGGAAGGGTTCGCCGGTGACCGGGTCGGTGAAGGCGATGGAGTCGCAGTCGAGGAACGTGACGAAGCCGTTGGCGTCCACGACGACGTTGCTCGACGAGAAGTCGCCGATGACGAGGTTGTCGTAGTGCATGCGGGCCGTCATGAAGGCGAGGTTCCAGGCGACGCCGAGCAGGAAGCGCCAGTCCGCACGGTCGCCGAACAGGCGCAGACGCTGGACGCGGGTGAACAGGCCTACCAGTTGGACGTGTTGGGGTTCGCCGAAGCGGCGCATGGCGTAGCCGAGGAAGGTGTCGTCGGGGCCGCGTGCGATGGCGGTGGGCCAGGCGAGTTCGGGGGGCTGGTTGGCGTCGGTGGGGC
>NZ_JAENRY010000005.1 GCF_016612545.1 Streptomyces sp. MBT65
GCGCCACGGCGTCCGCGAGGTCATGCGCCGCCTGCCGCCCGGATGCCGCGGCGCGCGCCGGGCGGCAGGCGGCGCATGACCTCGCGGACGCCGTGGCGCAGGCGGTGGTCGGCGGTGGTGCGCAGCAGGAGTCGGCGGGTGGTGCCGATCCGGCCGGGAGTGCCGACGGCGAGCCGGAGTTGGCCGCCGGGGCCGGCCCAGGTGGGCGAGACGAGGCGCGCGGGCGCGCCCACGGCGACGGTGCCGAGGAGGATGCGGGCGCTGCCCGGGGTGGCGGCCAGCCGGGGACGGCGGCCGACGCCCAACAGCTGCGCGCTGGCCCAGACTTGATAGGCGCCGGGTCCCATGGGCGCGTCACCGGAGAGGGTCAGCGGGTCGATGACCGTCTCACCGGCGACCACGACCCGGTGCCGACCGCCGCCGAGCGGTTCCAGCGCCGGGGTCAACTCCCCGTCGGGGTACCACCAGTGGTTGTCGGCGGTGTCGTGCACGACGAGTTCCCCGTACGCGTACGAGAAGGGGTCCGGGACCTCCCAGTCCTCGGCTCCCCTGATGCCGTCCAGGAGTTCGGGGTCCAGCAGCATCCGCCCGCCGCGCTCCACGACGGTCAGCGGCTCGCCGTCGGCCCGGACCATGCCGACCCGGCTCCGGATCACCAGCCTGCCGTTCCGCCAGCGCATGTCCTCCACCTCGACCCGCGCCCTGATCTGCTCGGTGCGGCGGGCGAGTTCGACCAGGGAGTCCAGCCGCCCCCGCACGAGCAGCTCCGCCCGCAGCCGGCTGATCGCCGGAAGTCCCTCGCTCACCCCCGGCGGATAACTCGTCATCGCCATCCTGCGGACGGTGGTGAAGTACTCCTCCAGATCCTTCCCGGTACGCCGCAGCACCCGCGGCTCGCTCACCGGCCGCAACAGCTCCACCCGGTACGAACGGCGCAGCAGCCGGTCCTGGAGATCGCCGGGCGGGGTGCCCTCCTTGATCGCCTCGACCACATTGCCCAGGTGGCCGTAGTAGTCGTCGGCGGTGATCCGGCGACTGCTGTTGTTGCCGCCGTCCTCCCGCCGATTCCATTGGTAACAGGGGTAGTTGCCGAGTATCGACACCGTCCTGGCCCGTACGTAGGTGCGCGCCATGAACAACTGGTCCTCCAGCCGGACCCGCCCCTCCGGGAAACGGATCCCGTGCTCCCGCAGGAACTCCCGGCGGAACATCTTGTGCGGCGTCAGACTCTCGAAGAGCGGCGCGTCGGCGGCGGTGCACCGCTCGACCGTCCGCTTGAACACGTTGCTGGGCCCCTGCATCGTCCCGTGCACCTTGCCCAGCACGATGTCCGACCCGTTCCGCTCCGCCAGGGCGTACAGCCGCTCCAGCGCCTCGTACGACAACTCGTCGTCCTGGTCGACGAATTGGACGTACTTCCCCTTGGCCCGGTCCACCCCCACGTTCCGCGGCTTGCCCGGCCAGCCGGAGTTCTCCTGCCGGAAGACCCGGACATGCGCGTGTTCCTCGGCCAGCCGCCCGAGCCGCTCGGCGGAGTCGTCCGTCGACCCGTCGTCGACATACACCACCTCGTACGCGTCCGCCCCCAGGCTCTGGTTGACGAGCGACGGCGCACAACGGTCAATGTAGGAACCGGCGTTGTACACGGGCACGACAACGCTTACCTTGATCAAAACATCCCCCCCGGGACAAGTGCGGTTTCCCTACGAGACACTTGTTGTTGGGGATTAGTTGTACGGCTCTTGGTGTGCGCCTTACGGAACGTGCCCGCCGTACGGGACGTGCGAGCGTCCGGCGGATCGCCCTCCGCCCGCCGCCGTCAGCCGCCGCCGTCCAGATCGGTCCGCTGCCGCAGCACCCGCAGTTCGTGGCCGTCGAGTTCCATCTCGTACACCTTGCCGCGCGCGTTCTCGAACGGACGGTGCAGGATCATCGTCAACTGCCCCTCGAACGTGCGGAACAGCATCCCGTGCCCGCTGTCCTCCCGCACCAGCGGCCGCCGCTGTTGCCAAGGCCCTTCTATCGCACCGGACTTGGAGACGGCGTAGGTCTGGACGTACCCACCGGTGAGGGTGCCGTCCGCGCCGGGCACGTTCTTCTCGTACGTCGACCACAGCATGAGCAGCGACCCGTCGGGGGTGCGGTACACCTGCGGTCCGTCCGTGACGTAGGGCGGGAGTTGGTGCGGCACGCCGGCCGGGATCTCCTCGCCGATCCAGGGCGCGTCCGAGGCCTTGAACAGGAAGACGGGGTCGCCGATCGTGCCGGTGAGGTCCGGGGCCAGCCGGATCGCCTCCATCGTGCCGTCGACGGTCTGCAGCCACTCGTGCGCGTACACCATCCACGGCTGCCCGGACGGGTCGACGTACAGCGTGCCGTCCAGGGTCATGAGGTGCCCGGGCGGGGTGGGGCGTGCGGGGTCGACCGACGTGAAGGGGCCCAGCAGTGATTCGGACACGGCCGTGATCGTGCCGCGCCGATGGTTCGCGAGCCGGAACGGCGTGCCCCACCGGCCGGTTGGAGGCACCGGAAGCGGGCTGTCCTCGTCGTGCAGCGTGGTGAACAGGTAGTACCGGCCGCCCCACGCGTGCACCTCCGGCGCCCAACCCCCGTCGCTCGCCCACGGATTGGGCTGCTCCGCCGCCCGGAACACCACGACCGGACGCGTCCACTCCCGCAGGTCACGGCTGCGGTAGACCATCGTGCCGACGCCCTCCACACCCGACACGGACGGGTCGTTGGACGTGTAGAGGTGATAGGTGCGGGTCGTGTCGTCGGCCACGACGAACGGATCGTGCAACGGCATGTCGGGAAGCAGCATCGGCTCGCCCACGGGATCGGTCGCCATGGAGTCACCGTAGGTCCCATGAACCCCGTGCGCATCACCGCTGTCGGGCGAAAAACGCTTGGACCGCACGGGCGTCGGCGCGGGACACTGCCACTTCTGGCCTGTGCACATACCGGGCCGTCATCGATATCACGGGGTGGGGATGGGATCGCCTGAATCGCGGGACGTCGGGCCGCGCAAGGGCTCGGTGTTACTCGCTCTTCGCTACTACGGACGGGAGTCGCTCCGGCTGCGCCGGTGGACCGCGCCCGCCACACTGCTGCCCGCGCTGGGCAACATCGGAATCAACTACATCGCACCGCTGATCGTCGCCAAGCTGGTCGGCCGGATCGCGGGCGACGCGGACATCAGCGTCCGTACGACACTGCCGTACGTCCTCGGGTTCGCCGGAGTCCTGCTGCTCGCCGAGGTGTTGTGGCGCCTGGGACTGCACTGTCTGAACCGGCTGGACGCGCTCGGCATCGAGCACCTCTACGTGATCGGCATGGACGAACTCTTCGCCAAGGACGCCGCGTTCTTCCACGACAACTTCGCCGGGTCCCTCACCAAGCGGGTGTTGAGCTTCGCCTCCCGCTTCGAGGAGTTCGTCGACACGATGACGTTCCAGGTGGTGGGCAGCCTGGTGCCGCTGCTGTTCGGTTCCGTCGTGCTGTGGCGCTACGAACCGCTGCTCGTCGTGGGCCTGTTGGCGATGATCGCGCTCACCGCCCTGGTCGTCGCGCCCCTCATCCGGCGCCGCCAGGCACTCGTCGACCTGCGCGAGGAGGCCATCGCCCGGGTCTCCGGCCATGTCGCCGACAGCCTGATGAACATGGACACGGTCCGCGCGTTCGCCGCCGAGGAACGCGAGGCCGCCGAACACCGGTCCCGCGTAGCCCAGTCGAGGCGGCTCACGCTGCGCTCCTGGGACTACGGCAACCTCCGCATCGACACCCTGGTCGCACCGCTCTCCGTGCTCACCAACGCGCTCGGACTGCTGCTCGCGGTGGCCCTCGGCGGCGGAACTCACGGCGTGGAGGCGGTGGTTGTGGCCTTCACGTACTACACGAACGCGACCCGGATCATGTTCGAGTTCAACCAGATCTACCGGCGCCTGGAAAGCTCGATGACCGAAGCCGCCCAGTTCACCGAGCTGTTGATGGCACCGCCCACCGTCGTCGACCCGGTCTCGCCCGAGCCCCTGCGGACCCGGGCCACCGACGTCCGCTTCGAGAACGTGACCTTCGCCCACGCGGGCGCGGACACCCTCTTCGACGGACTCGAGCTGACCGTCCCCGGCGGCACGAAGGTCGGCCTCGTCGGCCGGTCCGGCGGCGGCAAGACCACCCTCAGCCGACTGCTGCTGCGGATGACCGACATCGACGCCGGCCGCATCATGATCGGCGGCCAGGACATCAGCAGACTGCGCCAGACCGACCTGCGCAGCCTGATCGCCTACGTGCCGCAGGACCCGGCGATGTTCCACCGCACCCTGCGCGAGAACCTCACCTTCGCCCGCCCCGACGCCACCGAGGCCGAGGTCCGCCGGGCGGCCGAGGCCGCGCACGTCACCGAGTTCGCCGACGCGCTGCCGGACGGCTTCGAGACGATGGTGGGGGAGCGGGGGGTGAAGCTCTCCGGCGGCCAGCGCCAACGCGTCGCCCTCGCCCGGGCGATCCTGCGCGACGCCCCGATCCTGCTGCTCGACGAGGCCACCAGCGCCCTCGACTCCGAGAGCGAGATCCTCGTCCAGGAGGCGCTGTGGCGGCTCATGGAGGGCCGCACCGCACTCGTCGTCGCACACCGGCTGAGCACCGTCGCCGGCATGGACCGCCTCGTCGTCCTCGACCGCGGCCGGATCGTCGAACAGGGCACGCACCAGGAGCTGTTGGCGGCCGAGGGCGCCTACGCGAAGCTGTGGCTGCACCAGTCGGGCGGCTTCCTCGACGAGAGCCCGGAGCAGGCCGCCGACCTGCACTGACGGCCCGAACACGGTCCCGGTTCCCGGGACTTCGGCCCGGCCCGCTGGACAACCGGTTTCTAGCACACCGCGTTCCAGCGCCGTCTCATCGAGGTTACCCAGTCTTTTCGAAAGTTCGCCCAAGGTCTTGACGCCGTTTCCAAGCCGGAAGAAGCTCTGCCCCAACGCGTGACAACCGGTTTCTATTGGAGGTGGTGCGGTCATGCACCCACGTGCTGGTGCTCCCCTGAGCCGCCGACGATTTCTCGCCCTCTCGGCAACCGGTGCGGGTCTCGGCGCGGCGGCTCTGAACGGCTGCGCCCTCCAGGTCTCGACCGGGGTGAGCGGAGCGGGGGAGACCGTGACGGTGATGGTCAAGGACGGGGACATCACCACCGACCAGGTCACGCAGGCCTACAAGGACATCGGCATCAAGATCCACCTGGTGCGCTACGACCTCACCAAGCTCATCGCGATGATGACCACCGGCGCCCCACCGGACCTCGTGCGCGGTGTCGGCGCCGTGGACGCCCCGTACTTCGCCGCCCGGGACGTGGCGGAGAACCTCGATCCGTACTTCGCCGCGAGCGGCGTTCTCAGGGCCGGCGACCTGGATCCGGTCAACGACCTGTGGCGCTACGACGGCCGCACCCAGGGCAAGGGCCCGCGCTACGGCATGGCGAAGGACTTCTCCCAGGACTCCATGTACTGGTACAACACCGAGCACTTCGACAAGGCGGGCGTCGCGCACCCGCCGGAGACCGAACCGGTCACCTATGAACAGTGGTTGGCGGACGCCGAACGGCTCACGCGGCGCAGCAACGGGCAGACGACCGTCTTCGGCGGCAGCTACAACGGGCTCAGCGCCCCGGGTCTGCTCGTCGGCCTGACGGCCGCCGCGGGCGGCAGCCTCTTCAGCGACGACTTCTCCCGGGTCGACTTCACCACCCCCGAGGCCCGCAGGGCGCTGGCCTGGTACATCGACTACTGCCGGGCCAGGGTCGGCCCGAGTCTGATCCAGCCCGACCCCAACGGGTGGGACGGGCCCACCTACCAGGCCGGCCGGATGGCCATGGCGGGTGACGGCTACTGGCTCGGCGGCATGATCGACACCGACAGGAAGCTGGCCCGGGTGTCGCGGCTCGCCCCGGCCCCGGTCTTCGCGGGTGGCCCACGGCTCAGCCCCTGCCAGGGCGGCACCGGCCTGTGGATGCCGAAGAAGGCCCGCAACAAGGACGCCGCCTGGCGGGTCTTCGAGTGGTTCTTCGGCGAGGAGCCGGCCAAGGCGCGCGCGTCGAGCGGCTGGGGCATCCCGAGCCTGAAGTCTCTGAGATCACTGATGCCCACTCAGGAGCCGTACCAGAAAAAGGCGTTGAGAGTGCAGAAGGCCGAACTGAGGCACTTCTCGGTGACAGCGTTCACGCCCTACGCAACGGTGGACGCTCTCGCCGCCCTCTTCAACCAGGCCGCCCCCGCGGCGATGTCGGGCGGGATCTCCGTCGACACCCTCGCGGGCCGGCTGAACTCGTCCATGAACGAGCAGCTCGAACGCGGTAAGGAGCAGGTGGCATGACGGTCGATCAGATCACCTCGGCCACGGACCGGCCGGGACCGGCCGCGCGCGCCGAGCGGGCCCGGGCGACCCGGCAGCCCCGGACCACCGCGACCGGGCGCAGACACCGGGCGTTCTACCTGTTCACCTCGCCCTGGATCGCCGGGTTCCTGCTGCTGACGGTCGTCCCCATGGCGTACGCGCTGTGGCTGAGCTTCACCACATACGACGGCATCTCCCCGCACTGGCACTACGTCGGCCTCGGCAACTACCGCGAACTGTTCTCCGACGCGGTGACCTGGCACGCCCTGGGCCGCACCGGACTGTTCGCGGTGACCTCGGTCCCGCTGTCGATCGCGGCCGGACTCGGACTCGCGGTCCTGGTCAACCGGCCGTTGAAGGCGCGTGGTCTGTTCCGCACCCTGCTCTATCTGCCCGCTGTGGTGCCGCCGGTCGGCGCGGGCATCGCCTTCAAGCAGCTCTTCGACCAGAACTCCGGTGCCGCCAACGGGGTGTTGAACATCTTCGGCGTCAACGCCCTTGGCTGGCTGGCGGATCCGTACGCCCGCTACGTGCTGCTGATGAGCGTGCTGTGGACCGCCGGAAACGTCATGATCATCTCGCTGGCCGGACTCCAGGACGTGCCTCGTGAACTCCATGAGGCTGCCCGGATCGACGGGGCGAGCGCCTGGCGGACCTTCCGCAGCATCACCGTGCCGCTGCTGTCGCCGGTGCTGCTCTTCCAGACCGTGACCGGCGTGATCGCCTCGGTGCAGACCATCATGCCCCTGCTGCTGGCACCCGACGGCACCACGGGCGGTGTCACCGCGATCCCGCAGTCCACCTACCTCTACATGATGCACGTGTTCGCGGAGTACTTCGCGCTCGGTCGCTACGGCTACGCCTCCGCACTGCTGTGGGTGCTCTTCGTCCTGATCCTCGTCGTGACCGGACTCATCTTCAGGTTCACGTCCGGCGTGGTCTTCTACAACGTCGACCCGGAGGCCAAGAAGTGAGCGCCACCAGCCCGTTCACGAAGTCACCGGTCCGCGTGCGGGTCAACCGCCTCGTCCTCTACACCGCCCTGGTCGCGATCACGGGCCTGTTCCTCGGCCCCTTCGGCTGGCTCGTCCTGGCCGGTCTGAAGACCCCGGCCGAACTCGCCGCCTCGCCTGTGCACTGGCTGCCCCACCCCGTCCAGTGGCACAACTTCGCCGACGCCTACCGGCTCATCGACTTCCTCGGCTACGCCCGCAACTCCCTGATCATCGCGACCATTTACGCGACTCTCGTCACCCTCAGCGCGGCCTGGGTCGGCTTCGGATTCGCCCGCCTCTCCGCGCCCGGCAAGAAGACCCTCTTCGGCATCCTGCTCGGCTCGATGATGCTGCCCCAGATGATCACCCTGCTGCCGACCTACCTGATCTTCGCCAAGCTCGGCATGGTCGACACCTACTGGCCGTGGGTGCTGTGGGGGCTGGCCGCGACGCCGTATCTCGTCTTCCTCTTCCGGCAGTTCTTCGCCGGACTGCCCCGCGAGCTGGAGGAGGCCGCGATCGTCGACGGGTGCGGCTACGCCACCATCTTCTGGCGGATCTTCCTGCCGCAGTCCTGGCCGGTCCTCAGCGCCAGTTTCGTGATCGCGTTCACCTGGACCTGGGGTGACTACATAGCCCCGCAACTCCTGCTGTCCACCGACCGCACCACCCTCGCGGTCGCCGTCATGTCCACCTACGTCACCTCGGCCGGCACCCCCGTCGCCGACCTCCAGGCCGCGGCCTCCGTGATGTACGTCGTACCGATCCTCCTGATCTTCCTCGTCGCCCAGCGCGGGTTCGTCGCCGGGATGTCGACGAGCGGCCTCAAGTAGCCCCTCTTTTCGCCCTGTTGCAAGGAGTCGCACCATGAACACGCCCCTGTCCCGTCGTACGGCCCTCCAGGCCGCCGGTGCCACCGCGCTCGCCGCCGGTCTGACCGGGCTGACCGCCACGGCGGCGCACGCCGGTGGCGGCCACAACTCCCGCCCCGAGCTGGTCACTTACCCGCGCCCCGCGACCATGCCGACGAACACCAGCTTCCAGGTACGGGTGCGCACCGCCCCCGACGGCGCGTGGCAGACCCTCGACATCTACCGGCCGCAGTTCGAGGAGATCAACGCCACCACCGGGTCGGGCAAGGTCTACAGCTCGTCGATGGCGTACTTCGACTTCAACGGCTCGGTGGAGATCGAGGTGACGTACCTCAAGGGCGGCACCACCAAGGCCCGGGTGAGACCGGACGTGCTGGGCATCAAGCCCGAACTCCTCGGCGACACCCTGCGGTTCACCCTCGACGAGCCCAAGGACGTCGTCGTCCAGATCAACGACGAGATCTTCGACGCCCTGCATCTGATCACCAACCGCGTCGAGCACCACGCCCCGTCCCCCGACGACCCGGACGTCATCTACTTCGGCCCCGGCGTCCACACCGTCACCGGCAACGTCCTCCTGGTCCCCAGCGGCAAGACCGTCCACCTCGCGGGCGGCGCCGTCCTGACCGCACAGGTCTACTTCAAGGACGTGGAGAGGTCCCGCCTCACCGGCCACGGAGTGCTCTACAACAACCCCGGCGGCGCGATCCTCTGCGAGGGCAGCAAGAACATCCGCGTCGAGAACGTCATCATCCTCAACCCGTCCGGCTACGCGGGCACGTTCGCGGAGAGCGACAACGTCCACATCAAGAAGGCGCGCGCGTTCAGTTCGAAGGGCAACGGCGACGGATTCGACGTCTTCTCCTCGACCGGGATCACCTTCGACGGCTGCTTCATGCGCAACTCGGACGACTGCATCGCCATTTACTGCCACCGCTGGAACTACTACGGCGACACCCGCGACATCACCGTCAAGAACTGCACCCTGTGGGCGGACGTGGCGCACCCGATCAACGTCGGCACGCACGGCAACACCGACGCGCCCGAGACGATCGAGAACCTCGTCATCAAGAACATCGACATCCTCGACCACCGCGAACCCCAGATGAACTACCAGGGCTGCATCGCCCTCAACCCCGGCGACTCCAACCTGATCAAGAACGTCCGCATCGAGGACGTGCGGATCGAGGACTTCCGCTGGGGCCAGGTCATCTACATGAAGGTGATGTTCAACCCGAAGTACAACACCTCGGTCGGCCGCGGCATCGACGGCGTCTACGTCAAGAACCTCAGCTACACGGGCACCCACGCCAACCCGTCGCTCTTCCTCGGCTACGACGCCGAACACGCCATCACCAACGTCACGTTCGAGAACCTGGTGATCAACGGGCTGGTCGTCGCCGACTCGATGAAGAAGCCGAGTTGGTACTACACCACCGACGCCATCCAGTGGTTCTACAACGAGCACGTCACCAACCTGAAGTTCCTCACCACCGCCGAGGCCGAGGCGGCCGCCGCGTCATGAGTGCCCCCGCACCGAGCCGCCGGGGCTTCCTCGGCGGCACCGCGGCCCTGCTGCTGGCCTCCGGCGCGAGCGGACTGCTCGTGCCCGGCCGGGCCGCCGCCCAGGACGCCACCGAGGTGACCTTCACCCACCCCGGCCTGCTGCACACCACCGACGACCTCGCCCGCATGAAAGCGGCGGTCACCACCAAGCAATCCCCGGTCTACGACGGCTACTTGGCGCTCGCGGCCCACGCCCGCTCCTCCGCGTCGTACGCCGTGCAGAACACCGGCCAGATCACCACCTGGGGCCGAGGCCCCGCCAACTACCAGAACCAGGCCGTCGCCGACTCGGCCGCCGCCTACCAGAACGCCCTCATCTGGTCCGTCACCGGCGACACCGCACACGCCGACAAGGCCCGCGACATCCTCAATGCCTGGTCCGCCTCGCTCACCGCCGTCACCGGAGCCGACGGCCCGCTCGGCGCGGGCCTCCAGGCCTTCAAGTTCGTCAACGCGGCCGAACTCCTGCGCCACACCGGCTACGACGGCTGGAGCGCCGCCGACATCGCCCGCTGCGAGGACTCCTTCCTCCGCGTCTGGTACCCGGCGCTCTCCGGCTACACCCTCTACGCCAACGGCAACTGGGACCTGACGTCCCTTCAATCCCTCCTGGCCATAGGCGTGTTCTGCGAGGAACCCACCCTCTTCCACGACGCGCTCCGCTTCGCCGCGGCCGGCGCCGGCAACGGCAGCGTCCTCCACCGCATCGTC
Source organism: Streptomyces sp. MBT65 (assembly GCF_016612545.1). Taxonomy (GTDB): domain Bacteria; phylum Actinomycetota; class Actinomycetes; order Streptomycetales; family Streptomycetaceae; genus Streptomyces. The sequence continues at coordinate 10,526 of NZ_JAENRY010000005.1, forward strand.
ACCGCCGCCGGCCAGGGCCAGGAGAGCGGCCGGGACCAGGGCCACGAACAACTCGCCGTCGGCCTCCTCGCGGACGCGGCGCAGGTCGCCTGGAACCAGGGCATCGACCTCTGGGGCTTCGACGACAACCGCATCCTCGCCAACGTCGAGTACGCCGCCCGCTACAACCTCGGCGGCGACGTCCCCTTCGTCCCCGACCTCGACCGCACCGGCAAGTACATCAAACTGACCGTCTCGGCCACCTCGCGCGGCACCCTGCCACCCATCTACGAGATGGCGTACGCGCATTACTCCGGTGTGCGCGGCCTGGACACCCCGTACACGAAAAATGCCGTCTTCCGCGGCACCGGCGGCACCCGGATCGTCGAGGGCAGCAACGACGACCTGCCGAGCTGGGGCACCTTCGCCTACGCCGGGGCCATCGCATTGAAGCCGACTGTGCCGACACCACCGGCCGGTGTCACGGCCGTGGGCAACGACCGTTCCGTGCAGGTGAGTTGGTTGCCCTCTACCTGGGCCGACTCCTACACGGTCCTGCGGGCGACCGACGTGGACGGCCGCTACGAGAAGATCGCGGCCGGGGTCGGCCAACCGACGTACAGCGACCGGGACGTACACGCCGGACGGGCGTACTACTACACGGTCACCGCCTCCAACACCCTTGGGGAGAGCGGTAGTTCGGCATGGGCGGCAGCCGCCGCAGGTCTCCCCGGACCCTGGTCGACCCAGGACGTGGGGGACATGAAGATCCCCGGTTCCACCACCTTCGACGGCGAGCGCTTCGTCCTGGAGGCGAGCGGCACCGCCGACACCTACCGGCTCGTCCACCTCCCGCTGCGCGGCGACGGCACGGTGACCGCGCGGATCGTGTGGCCGGTCAGCTCGCAGTACTCCAAGATCGGCGTCACCGTCCGGGCCTCCCTCGACGCGGACGCGGCACACGCCTCGATGCTCATCCAGGGGCTGCCGCTGCACACCTGGAGCGGGGTGTTCTCCACCCGGCCCGCTGCCGGCGCCGAGGTCTCCGCGACCGGCAGCACGCCCGTACCGCCCTCGCAGCAACAGGCGATCACGACGTCGGCCGCCTTCCCGATCTCCAGCCTCGGCACCCTGCCCGAGTCGGCGACCCCGCTGGAGGCCCCGTACGTCGAGGGCGCGGGCGACGGCTACCGGCTGCGGAAGCCCTACTGGGTGCGGGTGACCCGGAAGGGCGCGCGCTGCACCGGCGCCATCTCGCCGGACGGCGACCACTGGACCGAAGTCGGCGTGTCCGACGTCGAGTTGGGGCGCACCGCGTACGCGGGACTCGCCCTCACCTCCTGCCTCGGAGTCGACGAGGACTACGCCGAGACCGGCACCGGCGCCTTCGACAACGTCAGCGTGACGTCCGTGAAAGGCACGGTCTGGCAGGTGCCCCGCCCGGCCCGCACCGCCACCGACCTGCGGGCCGAATCCGGGGCCGACGCCGTCGAGTTGGCCTGGAGCGACCCGGACCTGTCCGCCGAGTACACGGTCCTGCGCGCCACCCGCGCGACCGGGCCGTACCGGACCCTCGCCACCCGCGTCGGCCCGGTCGGCTTCGGCACCCGCGTCCGGTACACCGACGCAACAGGGACGCCCGGAACGACGTACCACTACACGGTCGCGAAGACCAACGCCGGTGGACACGGGCCGCGTTCGGCACCGGCGCGGGCCGAGATGCCGACCCCTTCCGCTCCCCAACTCACCTCCGCCACCGCCGTGTTCACCAACCAGGGTGCCGACCTCCGGTATCTGCTGCGTGCCTCGCACGAGCCCGTGCGGTTCACCGCGGACGGGCTCCCCACCGGTCTGCGTATCGACCGGCGCACCGGGCTGGTCTCCGGAATCCCCACGGAGACAGGGGAGTTCACGGTCGCGACGACCGCCTCCAACGCCTCCGGCACCGCGACCGGCACCCTCGCCCTCACGGTGGGCACCGCCCCGCCCGCGCCGTGGACGTACGGCGATCTCGGTGACACCGTGCTCGACGACCGTGCCTTCGGGACGCTGGGCGTGGTGGCGATCACCACGCCGGGCAGCACGTCGTACGACGGCGGGACCTTCACCGTGCGCGGCGCGGGCGTCGACCTGAACGCCAACGGCCAGGGAATGACAGGGCAGTTCGTACGGCGGCCGGTCAGCGGTGACTGCGAGGTCGTCGCCCGGCTCGTCTCCCGGACCGGTGTCACCACCGACCGGGTCGGGCTGCTCATGGCGAAGTCGCTGTCGCCGTTCGACCAGGCGGCGGGCTTGATCGTCACCGGCGGGACCACCGGCCAGCTCCTGCTCCGCAGGACCGTGGCCGGTGCCTCCGCCTTCACCGGTGGCGCCACCGTCACCCTCCCCGCCCTGCTGCGGCTGAAGCGCGTCGGGACCGCGTTCAGCGCAGCCCTGTCCACCGATGACGGTGTCACCTGGACCCCCCTCGCCGACGGAGAGATCCCCGGCTTCGGTGACGCCCCTTATCACGTCGGCCTGGTGGTCTGCTCGCGCAGTCAACCGGTCCGCTGCACCACGGAGTTCGACGAGGTGAGCATCACGCCCACCTGATCCTCCACGGATTGGAGATGCACAGCAATGAGCCGCACTTCCCCCCACGAGCACCTCCGCAGCACAGAGTTGAGCCGCCGCGGTCTGTTGAGGACCGCCGGCGGGCTCACCGCGGCCGTCGCCCTCGGCGGCGCCACCGTGGCCACGACCGCGCACGCGGCCCCGGCCACCTTCACCCACCCCGGCATGCTGCACAACGCCGGAGACATCAACCGGGCCAAGGTCAGGGTCGCGGCGGGAACCGACCCCTGGCTGTCCGGCTGGAACAGGCTGATTGCCAACTCCCATGCGCAGTCCACCTGGACGAACCGGGCGACGGCCACGATCGTCCGGGGCGGCGACGGCCAGAACTACAGCCTGCTCTACAACGACATCGCCGCCGCCTACCAGAACGCCCTGCGCTGGAAGGTCGGCGGCACCGAGGCGAACGCCGTGTGCGCCGCGAACATCCTCAACGCCTGGTCGACCACGCTGACTACGGTCACCGGCAACGCCGACCGGTTCCTCGCGGCCGGCCTCTACGGCTGGCAGTTCGCCAACGCCTGCGAACTCATGCGGGACTACAGCGGGTTCAACCTGTCTGCTGCCCAGCAGATGCTGGCGAACGTCTTCTACCCGCTCAACAACAGCTTCCTCACCAACCACAACGACGCCTGCATCACCAACTACTGGGCCAACTGGGACCTCTGCACCATGGCCTCGATCCTGGCCATCGGCATCCTCAACGAGGACAGCGCCAAGTACGACCAGGCCGTCACGTACTTCAAGTCCGGTGCGGGCAACGGCTCGATCGCGCACGCCGTGCCGTACCTGTACACCGACTCGGACGGCTACGCGCTCGGCCAGTGGCAGGAATCCGGCCGCGACCAGGGGCACACCGTCCTCGGCATGGGCCAGATGGGCGCGATCTGCGAGATGGCGTGGAACCAGGGCGACGACGTGTACTCCTACGACAGCCGCCGCTTCATGAAGGCCGCCCAGTACGTCGCGAAGTACAACAGCGGCGGCGACGTGCCCTTCACCACCTACACCTGGGGCACCGGGCAGAGCTGCGCCTCGTCCTCCCAGACGGTGATCTCCGCCGCCTCGCGCGGCCAGATCCGGCCGGTGTGGGCGATGCTCCATTTCCACTACAACCGGCGGATCGGCCTCGACGACAAGTACATCTCGGCCATGTACTACGACCTCGTCGCGCCCGAGGGCGGGGGAGGTGACTACGGCTCCGACAGCGGCGGCTACGACCAGCTCGGTTTCGGCACGCTGATGTACGCGAAGTAGTGGCGCGAGGCGTCCACGGACCGGGCCTGTGGTGCCCGGTCCGTGGACGCCCTCTTGACCTCCAGCGGCGCCGGATCGACACTCCAGTAGGGAATCCTAGTGAACAGGTAGGGAAACATGGGGCGCCTTGAGCCGGTCACCACCACTCGCGTGGACCGTTCGCCCCTTCTGACCTCCCGCCGTCACATCGATCTGCTGCGGGTCTGCAGCGCCATGAACCCACTGCGCTGAGCCCCTCCACCGCTCGACGACGCTTCCGCCGCGCGTACGTCCACGCGCCCGTACCCGGGGAGTCCCATGTCCGTAACGCCTCTCGCCGCCGTCCCCTCACCCCGATCCGCGCCTCAGTTCCGGGGCCGGATCGGGAGCGACGCGCGCAGCGGGCACTACGCCGTGCCGCGCCGCTACCGCCTCCATCTGTCCACCGCCTGCGCCGACGGCCTGCGCATCGCCGTCACCCACAGCCTGCTCGGCCTCGACGAGAGCTGTCCGGCCGTGTTCCTGTCCGCCGTACCCGACTGTCCGAGTGGTGGACACTCCGCGCTGCGTCCGCTCTACGAGGCGAGCGCGCACCGCTACTCCGGACCGGCCGCCGCGCCGGTGCTCAGCGACGACTGGTCCGGCCGGATCGTCAGCACCCACGCCCCCGACATCATGCGCGACCTCGCCCGGCACTTCGGCGAGTGCGGGCCCCAGCTGTACCCGTGCGGCGCCGAGTCGGAGATCGAGGCCGTCGAGCGGCTCTGCGCGCAGGGCATCGAGGACGCCGCGCAGCGCGCCGGCGCGGCCGGTGGCGAGCAGGAGGAGCACGAGGAGGCGCTCGGTCGACTGCTGGAGACGCTGGGCTCGCTGGACCGCTGGCTGGACGGCCGCGAGCACATGATCCGGGACGAACTCACCGCCGCCGACGTCGAGTTGTGGGTGTCCCTGGTCCAACTCGACACCGTGCACCGCTATCACCTGGACGCCGCCGCAGTGCAGCGCATCGCCGACCACCCCCACCTGTGGGCCTACGCGCGCCGGCTGGCCGCCCACCCGGCCTTCGGCGCCCACCTCGACCTCGACGGCATCGCCCGCCGCCACCACGCCCGTTGCCGGGGCCTGGAGGCCGCCGGCGCCGCTGTCCAGATCCTGGACTGGGCAGCGCACGCGGCGGACGAAACGGGAGCTTGCCGCAGTTGAGCGGGGTCTCGGCCGTCCGAGTGCTGGACAGGCATTGACATCCGTTCGGACAATTGTCTTAACTTGCGAACCAGAACGGTCATGAGTGTCAGCGACAAGCCCTGGCTTGCTGACCGGCAACCCTCGCACGCGGTGGGGTGCCCCAGGTGACGACCGGACCGGATGACGTTTCGGTAAGCGCGAGGCCCTGCGGGGCCGGAACAGTGACGGGTGACGGACATGTACGCAGCTCTCCGGACGGCGACACGCCGCTCCCCGGGCTGCGTACAGCTGTGCACGAACCCGCTGGTCGCCGACCGCGCCGTCGACCTGCTCCGCGTCAACAGCGCACTGTGTAGCACGTGTACCGCTTCGGGCTTCGCCCGCTGTCGAGGCTGACGACTCCTCCTCGTAGTCCTCGCGTCCCGCGTTCCTGACGAACACCGCCCGTGCGGTGTGCCGTTGTCCGCCCAGCCCCCGGTCCCGTGCGTTTCCCGCCGTGTGCGTCGCGCCAGCCACGCCCAGGTGTCGCGACCCGGGGTGTCCGACTTCCGCCGGAGCCCTCCATGAGTGAACCCCCAGGCACCACCGTGTCCCTGGCCGACGCCCCCGCAGCCGACGCCCCGTCAAAACCCCTCACCGCACAGCGGGTTCAGCCGCTGCGCCGGCCCGGCCGGTGGATCGTCACGCTGGTCGTGCTGGTGGTGGTCGCCCAGTTCGTCCACGGACTGGTCACCAACTCCTTCTACCAGTGGGACCGCTTCGGCTACTGGTTCCTGCGCCCGACGATCCTCGACGGACTCGTCATAACCCTCGAAGTGGCGGCGCTCAGCGCGGTGTTGGGCCTCCTCGGCGGCATCCTGCTCGCCCTGGCCCGACTCTCGAAGAGCCCGGTACTGCGCGCGGCGAGCTGGACCTACGTATGGGCCCTGCGCTCCATCCCGCTCATCGTGGTGCTGATCTTCCTCTACAACTTCAGCGCCCTGTACCAGACGCTCAGCATCGGCGTCCCCTTCGGCCCCGCCTTCTTCTCCTTCGACGAGTCGAAGCTCGCCACCGACATGGCCGTGGCTGTGGTCGGCCTCAGCCTCAACGAGGCGGCGTACGCGGCCGAAGTGGTCCGCGGCGGCATCCTCTCCGTCGACCAGGGCCAGCACGAGGCGGCCTCCGCCCTCGGCCTGCCGAAGAGCTACCAGTTCCGCAGGATCGTCTTCCCGCAGGCACTGCGCTCCATCACCCCGAACTACGTCAACCAGCTGATCGGCCTGATCAAGAGCACCTCACTGGTCTTCTACGTCTCGCTGCTCGACCTGTTCGGCTCCGCGCAGACGATGGGCTCGACCTACCCCGGCGACATCGTGCCGCTGCTCCTGGTCGTCACCGTCTGGTACCTGATCCTGACCAGCGTCGTGTCCGTCATCCAGTTCTACGTCGAACGGCACTACGCCCGGGGCGCCACCCGCAACCTGCCGCCCACCCCGATCCAGAAACTCCGCGCCGGTGTCACCGATCTGCGGGCCCGCATCCGCAGGGAGACCGCGATATGACCGCGAAGACCGCCGAACCGCTCGCGGACATCACCCCCGCCGCCGTGGAAGTGCACGACGTGCACAAGTGGTACGGCGCCCACCGGGTCCTGGACGGCGTCGACCTCACCGTGCGGCCCGGCGAGGTCACCGTGATCCTCGGCCCGTCCGGCTCCGGCAAGTCCACGCTGCTGCGGGTCATCAACCACCTGGAGAAGCCCGAGATCGGCTACGTCAGCGTCAACGGCGAACTGATCGGAGTGAAGCAACAGGGCGGAAGGCTCAAGGAGTTGAGCGAGCGCGCCATCCTCACCCAGCGCGCCCGGATCGGGTTCGTCTTCCAGAACTTCAACCTCTTCCCGCACCTGACCGTCCTCGACAACGTGGCCGCCGCCCCCGTCGCCACCGGCAGGCTCGGCAAGCCCGAAGCCCAGGAACTGGCAAGGGAGTTGCTCGGCCGCGTCGGTCTCGCCGAGAAGACCGGCGCCTACCCCAGGCAGCTCTCCGGCGGCCAGCAGCAGCGCGTCGCCATCGCGCGCGCCCTCGCCCTGCGCCCCGGCGTGATCCTCTTCGACGAGCCGACCTCCGCCCTCGACCCCGAACTCGTCGGCGAAGTCCTCGCCGTCATCAAGGACTTGGCGACCAGCGGCACCACCCTCGTCATCGTCACCCACGAGATCGGCTTCGCCCGCGAGGTCGCCGACCGGGTGGTCTTCATCGACGGCGGAAAGATCGTCGAGCAGGGCCCGCCGCACGAGGTCCTCGACAAGCCACAGCACGAACGGACCAGGGACTTCCTCAGCAAGGTCCTCTGAGCCCGACCCGCAGTTTCGACAACCCTGAACACCGAGCCTAGGAACAGCCATGTCTACGCCCAGCCTTCGCAGCAGAATCACTCGCGGACTCACCGCGGGAACCGTCCTCGCCTCCCTCGCCGGTGGTCTCGCGGCCTGCGGCGGCGACAGTGACGCGGCCACCACGTCCGGCAACGCCGCCTCCGGCACGGTCACCGTGGGCGCGCTCTCCCTCGGCGCCGCCAAGGAAGCGACGCTCAAGGTCGCCGAAGTGAAGTCGATCAGCGCCGAGTTGCCCAAGGCGATAGCGAAGAGCGGCAAGCTGGAGATCGGCGTCGGCTTCCTGCCCGCCGGCTCCCCGCCGCTCGGCTACGTCGGCTCGGACCAGAAGACCCTCACCGGTTCGGAGACCGACATCGCCCGCCTGGTCGCCGCCGTCCTCGGCCTCAAGCCCGAGCTGAAGAACTCCACGTGGGAGAACCTCTTCATCGGCCTCGACAGCGGCAAGGTCAATGTCGCCTTCTCCAACGTCACCGACACCGAGGAGCGCAAGGCGAAGTACGAGTTCGCCTCCTACCGCGAGGACAACCTCGGCTTCGCGGTGAAGGCCGACAACTCCTGGAACTTCGACGGCAATTACGAGAACCTCGCCGGCAAGACCGTCGCCGTGGGCGCCGGCACCAACCAGGAGCGGATCCTCCTGGAGTGGAAGAAGAAGCTGGCCGCCGAGGGCAAGAAGGCGCTCACGGTCAAGTACTTCCAGGACAACAACAGCACCTACCTCGCGCTGGCCTCCGGAAAGATCGACGCCTACCTCGCCCCGAACCCCTCGGTCGCCTACCAGGTCTCCTCGACCAAGGGCACGGCCAAGGCGGTCCGCAACGCGGGCACCTACTCCGGCGCCGGATCCTCCCTCCAGGGCCTGATCGCGGCCACCGCGAAGAAGGACAGCGGCCTGGCCAAGCCGCTCGCGGACGCCATCAACTACCTGATCAAGAACGGCCAGTACGCCAAGTGGCTGGCCGCCTGGAACCTCTCCAACGAGGCCGTCGCCAAGTCCGAGGTCAACCCGCCCGGACTGCCCCTCAGCGACTCCTGACCCACCCTCTCGGCCAGGGGACCCCGCCGCGTCACGACGGGGTCCCCACCCGCGCGACCAGTACTGGAGCCGTCACCCGATGTCTTCCACCGCCAGTATCGAAACCACCACGTCCCATGTCCTGGACAACCCCGCCTGGGCCGCGCTCACCGGCCCGCACGCCCACTTCGCCGAGCGCGTCGGCCGCGCCGCCCGCTACCCCGTCGACGTCGCCGGCTTCAACGCCATCACCGACAACGACGACCCACGCGCCTGGGCGGACCTTGCCGCCCTCGTCGGTCCCGGCGGCTCGGCCGCGGTGCGCGGGGTGAGCGATACCCCGGACGGCTGGGAGATCGTCCGTTCCGGACAGGGTGTCCAGCTCGTGGACACCGGGCTGCGCGCTGAACCCGACCCCGAGGCCGTCCTCCTCGGCCCCGACGACGTCCCCGAGATCCTCGACCTGGTCGCCCGCACCGAACCCGGTCCCTACCTGCCCCGCACCGTCGAACTGGGCACCTACCTCGGCATCCGCCACGACGGCCGGCTCATCGCGCTCGCCGGTGAGCGCCTCCACCCGCCCGGCTGGACCGAGATCAGCGCGGTGTGCACCGACCCCGACCACCGCGGCCGGGGCCTCGCCACCCGCCTGGTCCGCGCCGTGGCCGCCGGCATCAAGGAACGCGGCGAGCGCCCCTTCCTGCACGCGGCGGCCAACAACACCAACGCGATCCGCCTGTACGAGTCGATCGGCTTCACACTGCGCGCCCGTACGGTCTTCTCACTCGTCCGGTACATCGGTCCGACTGCCGCCGCCGATCCGGAAGAAACGGTGTAGCCGTGCCGTTGCCCCTAAAGAAGCCGGATTCCGTGGAGGTGGAGCACATGTGTGGCGCCCACGTTCTCCATGTGCGACTCACCACACGGCAGCACATAGATCTGCTGCGTGTCGCCGGCGCGCTCTGTCGCCCCTGACCCGTTGCCCCAGCCGCCGTGCGCCCGCTTCCTCGGGCCGGCGATCTCGTACGGACCTCCAGGAAGGCACCACTCGTGTCATCGACCTCCCCTTCTCCGCTGCATCTCGCCGTCGCCCTCGACGGCACCGGCTGGCACCCGGCCTCCTGGCGTGAGCCGGGGGCCCGGCCCCGGGACCTGTTCACCGCCGGGTACTGGGCCGACCAGGTCGCCGAGGCCGAGCGCGGTCTGCTCGACTTCGTGACCTTCGAGGACGGCCTCGGCCTCCAGTCCTCGTACTACGGCGAACTGGACGGCCGTACCGACCAGGTCCGCGGCCGCCTCGACGCCGTACTCGTCGCGGCCCGCATCGCACCGCTCACCAGCCACATAGGCCTGATCCCGACGGTGGTGTCCACGCACACGGAGCCGTTCCACATATCCAAGGCGATCGCCACCCTCGACTACGTCAGCACCGGCCGAGCCGGTGTACGGGTGCAGCTCTCCGCCCGGCCGCACGAGGCCGACCACTTCGGCCGCCGCACCTTCGAGCCGATCAGCCTGGAGAGCCTGCGGACCGAGGCCGGACAGCAGCGGCTCACCGAGCACTTCGACGAGGCCGCCGACTACATCGAGGTCGTGCGCCGCCTCTGGGACAGCTGGGAGGACGACGCCGAGATCCGGGACATCGCCACCGGCCGCTTCGTCGACCGCGACAAGCTGCACTACATCGACTTCGAGGGCCGGCACTTCAGCGTCAAGGGCCCCTCCATCACGCCCCGGCCGCCGCAGGGCCAGCCGATCGTCAGCTCCCTGGCCCACCAGACGGTCCCGTACCGGCTGGTGGCCCGCGCCACCGACATCGGCTACGTCACCCCGCACGACACCGACGACGCACGCGCGATCGTCGCCGAGATCCGCGCCGAGCAGGACGCGGCGGGCCGCGCCGACGAGCCGCTGCACATCTTCGGCGACCTGGTGGTCTTCCTCGACGACGACGAGGCAACAGCGGTTGCCCGCCGCGAGCGCCTCGACGCCCTCGCGGGGGAGCCGTACACCAGCGACGCCCGGATCTTCGCCGGTACGCCCGCCCAACTCGCCGATCTGCTCCAGGAGTTGCAGTCGACCGGGCTGACCGGCTTCCGGCTGCGGCCCGCCGTCGCCGGACACGACCTCCCGGCGATCACCCAGGGCCTGGTCCCCGAACTCCAGCGCCGGAACGCCTTCCGCCGCGCCTACGAGGCCGACACCCTGCGCGGACTGCTGGGGCTCGCCCGCCCCGCCAACCGCTACGCCGCTGCCGCAGCCACCGCCTGAGCCGGAGGACCGTACGACATGAGCAAGCCCCTGAAGCAGATCCACCTGGCCGCCCACTTCCCCGGTGTCAACAACACCACGGTCTGGAGCGACCCCGCGGCCGGCAGCCACATCGAGTTCAGCTCCTTCGCGCACTTCGCGAAGACCGCCGAACGCGCCAAGTTCGACTTCCTCTTCCTCGCCGAAGGCCTGCGGCTGCGCGAACAGGGCGGAAAGATCTACGACTTGGACGTGGTCGGCCGCCCCGACACCTTCACGATCCTTGCCGCGCTCGCCGCCGTCACCGAGCACCTCGGCCTGACCGGCACCATCAACTCCACCTTCAACGAGCCCTACGAGGTGGCCCGCCAGTTCGCCAGTCTCGACCATCTCTCCGACGGCCGCGCGGCCTGGAACGTCGTCACCTCCTGGGACGCGTTCACCGGCGAGAACTTCCGCCGCGGCGGCTTCCTGCCGCAGGACGAGCGCTACTCCCGGGCCAAGGAGTTCCTCGCCACCACCAACGAACTCTTCGACTCCTGGCACGGCGACGAGATCGTGGCCGACCAGGCGAGTGGCGCCTTCCTGACCGACGCCAAGGCCGGGGCCTTCGTCCACCAGGGCCAACACTTCGACATCCAGGGCCAGTTCAACGTCCCGCGCTCCCCGCAGGGCCGCCCGGTGATCTTCCAGGCGGGAGACTCCGACGAGGGCCGTGAGTTCGCCGCGTCGAGCGCCGACGCCATCTTCAGCCGGTACAGCACCCTCACCGAGGGCCAGGCCTTCTACACCGACGTCAAGTCCCGCCTCGCCAAGTACGGCCGCAGGTCGGACCAGTTGCTGATCCTCCCGGCCGCGACCTTCGTGCTCGGCGACACCGACGCCGAGGCGGAGGACCTCGCGAAGGAGGTGCGCCGCCAGCAGGTCAGCGGTGCCACGGCCATCAAGCACCTCGAGTTCGTCTGGAACCGGGACCTGTCCGGCTACGACCCGGAGGGCCCGCTGCCCGACATCGACCCGGACGTCAGCGAGAACCACATCTCCAAGGGCCGCGCCCAAGTACGCATGTACCGCGACCCGTTGGCCACCGCCCGCGAGTGGCGCGAGCGGGCCGCCGCCAACAACTGGTCCATCCGCGACCTGGTCATCGAGACCGGCAACCGGCAGGCCTTCATCGGCTCCCCGTCGACGGTCGCGAAGACCATCAACGACTTCGTGCAGGCCGACGCCAGCGACGGCTTCATCCTCGTCCCGCACATCACGCCGACCGGACTCGATCCGTTCGCCGACAAGGTCGTCCCGCTGCTTCAGGAACAGGGCGTCTTCCGCACCGAGTACGAGGGCCCGACCCTGCGCGACCACCTCGGCCTGGCTCACCCCGACGAGGTGCGCGAGGAACGGGCGGCCTCGTGAAGTTCCTCGCGATCACCCTCATCGTCCACCGCCCCGACCCGATCACGGGTGTACAGAAGTCGACCCACGAGCGCTTCCGTGAGGTCCTCGACAACGCGGTGCTGGCCGAGGAGTTGGGCTTCGACGGCTTCGGCGTGGGGGAGCGGCACGAGCGCCCCTTCATCTCCTCCTCGCCGACCGTCGTCCTCAGCCACGTCGCCGCGCTCACCCGCCGCATCCGCCTCTTCACGGCGGTCACCACGCTGAGCCTCCTCGACCCGGTGCGCGCCTACGAGGACTACGCCACGCTCGACCACCTCTCCGGCGGACGCCTCGACCTGATCATCGGGAAGGGCAACGGCACGGCCCAGCGCGAGCTGTTCCACGTCACGCCCGAGGACCAGTGGGAGCGCAACGCCGAGAGCTACGAGGTGTTCCGGCAGCTCTGGCGCCAGGACAAGGTGACGGCGAAGACGCGCTTCCGTCCGGAACTGAAGGACGCGGAGGTGTGGCCGAAGCCGTACCAACAACCCATCCGGGTCTGGCACGGCAGTGCGACGAGCAAGGAGAGCGTCGACCTGGCCGCCCGCTACGGCGACCCGCTGTTCTCCGCGAACGTCACCAACCCCATAGAGCCCTATGCCGAGTTGATCCGCTACTACCGGGAGCGCTGGGAGCACTACGGCCACGACCCGGCGGACATCGCGGTCGGCGCCGGCACGGCGGGCCTCTACGTAGCTCCCACGACCCAGGAGGCGGTGACCGCCTACCGTCCGGTCTTCGAGAGCAACCTCGCCTTCCAGAAGCAGGTGGGCCTGCCCATCGTCTTCGAGACCCTGGAGGACTACGTCGAGCGCAGCTCCGCGCTGATCGGCAGCCCGCAGCAGGTCATCGACAAAGTGCACCGCTATCACGAGCAGTTCGGCCACACGGTCCTCCATCTCCACGCGGACGCCAGTGGCTTGACGGACCGTCAGCACCGGGACTCGCTGGAGCTGTTCCAGTCGGCGGTGACTCCAGTGCTGCGCAAGGACATCCCGGACCCGCCGTTCGCCTGGGGCCCGGTATTGCCGGAGGCGTCCACCAGTGAGGAGCCCGCGCATGCCTGACATCCCTCTCGGTGTCCTCGACCTGGTCCCGATCTCCTCCGGCTCCAGCGCGCCCCAGGCGCTGCGCAACTCCATCCAACTCGCCCAGCGGGCCGAGGAGTTCGGCTACGCCCGCTACTGGTTCGCCGAGCACCACCTCAACCCGGGCGTGGCGGGCACGTCCCCCGCGGTCGTCCTCGCGCTGACGGCCGCCGCGACCTCCACCATCCGGCTCGGCTCCGGCGCCGTCCAACTCGGCCACCGCACCGCGCTGTCCACGGTGGAGGAGTTCGGCCTGCTCGACGCGCTGCACCCCGGCCGCTTCGACCTGGGTCTGGGCCGATCCGGGGGCCGACCCTCGCCTCCGCTCCCGTCGGCGACCCCGGTCGTCGACGGCCGGGCCCCCAACGGGCTGCGCATCCCGCCCCGTTTCTCCTTCGAGTTCCTCCTCGGCTCACCCAGGATCGCCCTCCAACGCAAGCTGCTCCTGCTGCCCAACGCCGAGTCCCAGGAGTACGGCGAGCAGATCGACGACGTCCTCGCGCTGCTGGCCGGCACCTACCGCTCCCCGGACGGCGTCGAGGCGCACGTCGTACCCGGCGAGGGCGCCGACGTCGAGCTGTGGATCCTGGGCAGCAGCGGTGGCACCAGCGCCGAGGTTGCGGGCCGCAACGGCCTCCGCTTCGCGGCGAATTACCACGTCAGCCCCGCCACCGTCCTTGAGGCGGCGGACGGTTACCGTGCCGCCTTCCAGCCCTCCGACGTCCTCGACAAGCCGTACGTCAGCGTGTCTGTGGACGTCGTAGTCGCCGAGGACGACTCGACGGCCCGCGAACTCGCCACCGGCTACGGCCTGTGGGTGCGCTCCATCCGTACGGCGCGAGGCGCCATCCAGTTCCCGACCCCCGCCGAGGCACGCGCCCACGTGTGGACGGACGAGGACCGCGCGTTGGTCCAAGACCGCATCGACACCCAGTTCGTCGGCTCACCCGCCCGAGTCGCCGACCAACTGGAACAACTCCAAGAGGCAACGGACGCCGACGAGTTGCTCATCACCACCATCACCCACGCCCATACGGACCGAGTCCGCTCGTACGAACTCCTCGCCCAGGAATGGCGCCGCCGGGGTCACTCCGCCCAGTCGAGCTGATGCTCCGGGGTCCCCACGGAACGCCCGTACGCAACCGCTTCGGCGCGGCCCGCTTCGTCGCCGCGCCGATAGCGGAACACCTTCCGGGCGAAGACGACCACGTGCTCATCGCCGACCGTGAAGTCGGCGTACCAGCCGTTGGCCGGCTCCAGAGCGGCGGCGAGCGCGTCCGCGATCTGCCCTGAGACACTGTCGTCGTCGGTCTCCCACTCGACGAACGTCCAGGCGTCGGGCTGCCCGGCCGTCGCACTCGCCGAGTTGTCGACCCGCTCGACCTTGCGGATGCGCAGCCCGTGCGGCGCGAACACGGCACCAGGGCGCAGGCTCTCACCGAGAACGTAACCCGTGATCATGACCCGTCTCCTTCTCGACTTCGTACGGCTCTCTGCCATGATCGATACCATGACCGTCCGCATCGAGTCCGCCGATGTCACCGACCTCCACCAGGTCCTGGAGGACCACCCCCGCTACTGGGGAGAGCGTGACCTCCGCGCGCTCCATCTCACCGCGCTGGTGCAGGAGTTCGGGTCCACCTGTCTGGTCGCCCGCGCCGCCGACGGCATCCGTGGCTACCTCTTCGGGTTCGTCACGCCCGACCACACCGGATACGTGCACCTGATCGCGACCCGGGACGACGCACGCGGCACCGGTCTCGGCCGCAGCCTGTACACGGCCTTCATCGAGGCCGCCGGACGCCAGGGCGCGGTCCGCCTCAAGGCCATCACCTCGGTCACCAACGAGGGGTCGATCGCCTTCCACCGCACCCTCGGTTTCGACGCGCGTGTCGTCGAGGACTACGACGGGCCGGGCCGGCCTCGTGTCGTCTTCACCCGCGAACTACCGTCCGGTCAGGGCTTCGAGAAGCGAAGCCAGTGAGTCCTCCGGGCCCTGACCCGCGGTGTCGACCACGATGCGGTCGCGGTTCCACGACTCGTACTCCCGGCCGACGACCTGCTCCCAGTCGGGCAACGGCAGGTCCGGGATGTCGACCGACCGCGAGGCCACGCGCCGCCGGTGCTCTTCCGGGTCGGAGCAGACGATCTCGATCTCCACGGCGGGCACACCCGCCCGCACAGCCGTGTCGCGCCAGGCGTCCCGCGTGACGGTCAGCGGATTGACGGACTCGGCGAGCACGGTCAGCCCCTGGCGCAGATGTTCCTCGGCCAGGGCGTATCCCACGAGATAGCCCACCGGACCCACCGGATGACGGGCCACCCCGGAGCGGACGATGGCCTGCTCGATGGTGTCGACCCGGAGGTGGACGGCACCGATGCGGGCCGCGAGGAGACGCGCCAGCGTGGTCTTGCCGGTGGCAGGGAGGCCGCCGATGCTGATCAGCATGCGGGTACCCGGCGCCGCAGCAGATCCAGCAGTCGCCGTCCGCTCTCCCCGGCGAACCACTCCGCGTGGCCCACGTAGTACTCGTACGCCAGCCGGGTGTTCTCCGCCGAGTGCGTGACGCCGTGGAAGTAGCCCAGCTCGGAGAGGGCGAACTCGGCGTGCACCAGGGGGAGTAGCGCGGGGAGTGCCTTCGACTCGGGCGGGGTGAGTGGGCGTAGGGACTGATAGCCGTCCAGAAGTTCCAGCGCGTCGGCCTCGCGGACCGGGAAGCCGGGCTGGAGCCACTGGACCGTGTTGCGTTCGATGGCTGTGGCGAGGTCGTGCACGGCTGTCGTGCGGTCGCTCATGCCGAAGTCGAGGGCCGTGGCGACCGAACCGTCCTCGTTCCAGAGGAGGTTGGAGGCGTGCCAGTCGTTGTGGGTCCACAGGGGGGCGAGCCCGGGGAGGTGCGGGGCCAGTTCCTCGTGCAGGGGGAGCAGGGCGCGTTGCGTGTCCTCCCGCCATGGGAAGTCCGCCAGGCCGTTTGCCAGTTGGGGGCGTTCGGCCACGTATCGCTCCAGCTCCGCCTGCGGGTCGGGTGAGGCGAACACCGTGAACGACGCGACCAGCGGCTGCACTTGACGGCGCGGGGCGTCGAAGCCCTCCGCCGCCAGGTGCAGGCGGGCCAGCGCTTCGCCGGCCGCCCTCGCGTGGGCTGAGGTGTGGAACGGGGACCAGGACAGAGCGTCGCGGTAGAGGTCCGTGCCGGTGCCGGTCGAGTGCACCTCGTACGTCCACTCGCCACGCGTCGCCGCGTCCAACACCTCGACGACCGGGGCCCCTTGGCGCCGCAGGTGTCGTAGGAAGGCGTGCTCCTCGGTCAGGCCCTCCACCGTGCGGACGGAGACGTGGTGGCGCTTCACGAACAGGTGGCGTCCGTCCCGTTCCACCACGGCCGCCGCCGACAAGGGGCGTGGGCTGCGCCAGATCACCCGGGCCGGGCCCACGATGTCCGTGACCTCGGTGTCCGTCAGGGGTGGCCAGTCGGGTTCGACCGGGTCGGTGCCCAGGCCGTGGGCGAGGTGTGAACTCACGCTGTCCTCACCGCCGTTGTGCCGCGCAGGGCGTCCAGGACGCGGCGTTCGGTCGACGCGAAGTCCGGGTTCGTGAAGTCGTCCGCGCCGCGTGGGCGGGGCAGGGGGACCTCGACGCGGTCGACGATCGTGGCCGGGCGGGGGGACAGGACGTGGACCGTGTCCGCGAGCAGGACCGCCTCGCGGATGTCGTGGGTGACCAACACGACGGTCCAGCGGTGGCGTTGCCACATGCCGGCCAGCCACAGCTGCATCTCGGTGCGGGTGAGGGAGTCGAGCGCGCCGAACGGCTCGTCGAGCAGGAGGACCGGGCGTTCCAGGACCACCGTGCGCAACAGGGCCGCGCGTTGCCGCATACCGCCGCTGAGTTGGGCCGGGTACGCCTTCTGGAAGCCGTCGAGGCCGAAGTCCGCGAAGAGCGCGTCGGCCCGCTGCCGTGCCTCCTTCTTTCTGACTCCCTGCGCCTCCAGGCCCAGTGCCGTGTTGTCGAGCACGGTCCGCCAGGGGAAGAGAAGGTCCTTCTGCGGCATGTAGGCGACCTTGCCGGACTCCACTCCTGCCGCCTCGCCCTCCACCAGTACCTGGCCCGACGTGGGCCGGTCGAGGCCGGAGACGAGATTGAACAACGTGCTCTTGCCGCTGCCGCTCGGTCCGATGACGGCCGCGAACTCGCCAGGCTCCACGATGAGTTGGAGGTCCCGCAGCACTTCCAACTCACCGAAGGACTTGCCGACGTTCTCGATGCGCAGACTGCTCATGACGACCTGTCCTCCTTCAACGCCCGTTCCCACGGGAGTACCAGCCGTTGCAGCAGATAGGTGGCTCCGAACAGGGCGATGCTCAGCGCGGCCGTCACCGCGACCGCCGCGAACACCAGGTCCGTGCGGAACGCGCTCTTCTGCGCCTGCATATAGATCCCGAGGCCCGCCTCCGCGCCCGCGTACTCCGCGAACACGGCGCCGACGACGGCGTAGGTGATGCTGACCCGCAGCCCGGCGAAGAAGTACGGCATCGCGCTCGGCACCCGGACCAGCCGGAAGGTCCGCCAGCGGCCCGCGCCGAGCGAGCGCAGCAGCCTCATCGCCTCGCGGTCGGTCGCCGCGAAGCCCGCCGCGAGGTTCGCGGCGAGCGGGAAGAACGTCGTCAGCGTCACCACCAGCATCTTCGGCAGCAGCCCGAAACCGAACCAGATGATCAACAGCGGCGCGACGGCCACGATCGGGATGGTCTGCGAGGCGACGAGCAGCGGGTACAGGCCCCGGCGGGCCGCCGGGGAGAAGTCGAGGAGGACGGCGACCAGCCAGGCCGCCGCGAACGACAGCGCGAAGCCGAGCAGCGTCTCCTGGAGGGTGGGCAGCGTCTGGTCCCACAGGTCCTGGCGGTTCAGCCAGCCCTGCTCCACCACCCGGGCTGGGGAGGGGAGCGTCGTCGGATCGACGCTGGCGGCGGTGACGTAGAGCTGCCAGCCGCCGAGGACCACGGTCAGGACGAGGAGCGGCGGCCACAACGACCGCAGCAGCGGCCTCACTTGGCGTCCGGGAGGTAGGCGTTGGTGAAGAACGTCGACGCCTTCGGAGCGGACGTGAGCTTCTTGCCGTCGGCGTCGACCAGCAGGCCCGCCTTGTACTCGAAGTCCGCGAAGGCCTGCCAGCGCTCCGCGCTCTGCGTGCCGATCGAACCGTCCGCGCCCTTGTAGTACTCCTTGGCCAGCAGCGCCTCGCTCTCCTGCACCAGCTTGGTGTTGGTCAGGACGCTCTTGTTCGCGGAGATCAGCAAGTCGGCCGCCTGGGACGGGTGTTCGGCGGCATAGCGGTAGCCCTTGTCGACGGCCGCCAGGAACTTCCTCGCGGTCTCCGGGTTCTTCTTCAGGAACTGGTCCGAGGACGCGACGAGCGTCGAGTAGATCGCCGGGAAGCCGTAGTCGGAGAGCTGGAAGTTCTTCAGCGGCTTGCCGCTCAGCTTCGCCTCCAGGCCCTCCCAGGTCGGCATCGGCATCGCGAAGTCCGCCTTGCCCGCGTAAAGCGCCGCGTACGCCGAGGTGTTGAGGGTGATCTGCTTGAAGTCGCCCTTGCCGCCCGCGTTCTGGATCACCTTCCGCAGCAGCGGCTTCTCGTACGGCGCGCCGAAACCGGCGTACGTCTTGCCGTCCAGGTCCTTCGGTGAGCTGATGTCGCTGCGGTCGGCGCGCACGGCGATCGTCACGTCCGTCTTCTGCGTCACCGCGTAGACGGAGGTGATGTCCTGGCCGGCCGCCCGGGCCGTGGTGATGCCCTCCTGGTACGAGATCCCGAAGTCCGCCTTGTGGTTGGCGATCAGGGTCTCGGGCGCGGTCGAGCCGTACGGCACGATCTTCACGTCGATCCCGGCGGCCTTGAACCAGCCCTTGGCCTGGGCGACGTAGATCCCGGTGTGGTTGGTGTTGGGCGTCCAGTCCAGGGCGAGGGTGACGGTCGTGGTGCCGTCCTTCGCGGCGGCCGTGGAGTCGGCGGAGCAGCCGGTGACGGCGAGGAGGGCGGTCGCGGCGATGGCGGTCAGGGTGGTACGGCGCTGCATGTCGGGTCCTTCGAGGGGTGGGAGGGCTGGCGGGTCGGTCCGGTCAGGGCCGACACAGCGCGCTGCCCACCCGCATGAAGTCGACGGCGAGACGCCGGGTCAGCGTCCGCGCCTGGCAGGCCAGGGCTCTCATGTGGCCACGTCCAGCAGGCCGTTGGTGAACGACTTCGCCCAGTCCCGGTCGTCCGGGATCGCGCCGTTCTCGGCGAGCCAGTGCGCGTACGGGCCCATCCGGCCCTCGTCGATGACACCCCAACGGCCGTCCCTGTCCGTCCAGGTGGGCGCGATCAGTGCCAGGGAACGGGCGATCAGGGGGCGCGGGAAGTACGGGATGACCCGTTCCAGCAACTCCAGTGTGGCGTCGGTCTCTTGGGCGGCGGCCGCGTAGCCGCGGGCCGTGACGGCGAGGAAGTCCCGTACGAGGGAGGGGTGTTGGTCGAGCAGCGTCTCGCTCGTGCCGAGCAGATAGCTGTGGTAGCTCGGGGCGCCGATCTCGTCGACCGGCCAGGTCAGCCGCTGCTCCTCGGGCAGATCGCCGCGCAGCGCGTCCCAGGACCAGTAGTTGCCGAAGGTCGCGTCCGCCTCGCCCGCCACGATGTCGTCGACGGTCAGCTCCCGCGCGCCGGCGTCGATCCCGATCACGGCGTCCGGGTCGCCGCCGTCGGCGGCCACCAGATGGCGCACCATGGCCCGGCCGCGCGGGGTCGGATTGAAGGCGATACGGCGGCCGGCCAGCTCGCGGGGGCGGGTGATGCCGGTCGAGGTGGTGGTCTGGATCGCCTCCAGTCCCCGATGGTTGATCGCGGCCACGGCGATCAGCGGCTGGCCGTGCTCCGCCCGCCGGGCCAGCAGCCGGTTCGGCGGGAAGATCCCGAAGTCCACCTCGCCCCGCGCCAGATATTCGAGGGTGTCCCCGCGTCCCGGATCCTGGACCACCAGCTCGACATCCAGACCGGCCTCGGCGTACCAGCGGCGGGCGCGGGCGACGTACAGACCGGCCGAATTGGGCCACGGGTGGAAATAGTCGAGCATGACCCGTATGTGCGGCATGGGGGTACTCCGAAACGTGCGCAGGCGTGACGGCGCCTGAAGGGAGGGGAGGGGGTGCGCGAAGGCGGTGGATCAGTGCATGCGACAACAACAGGAGCGGCGCGCCGGGGAGTTGACCACCGGGTGCTGGGGCTCGACTGCTGAAGACACGTGAACTCCTACGCGGGCGCTGAGGCGCGAGTGGTGCGGTCGGCGTCCCCGTGGGGGCCGGACTCTCGACGAGCCGGTCCCAGACGCCCTCTCAGCCCAACCGGGTAGGGGCTCCCGCGTAGATGGCCGAACGATAACCGGACCACCCGGATTCTGTGCAAGCGTGGTCCGGAATATGGGACGTGCCTGCCCGAGGAATGAGACGCCCAGGTCGCGGGCGTACGATCGGCGGCCATGACCACCTCCCTGCTGCCCGGCCCGCTGGTCGACGACACCTGGCTCGCCGCGCGTCTCGACGATCCCCGGCTGGTCGTCCTCGACGCCACCACGCTCCTGCCCTCACCCCGCGAGGACGGTGACCACCGCTCCGCGAGCGGGCGCGGGACCTGGGTCGAACGGCATGTCCCCGGATCGCGACACGCCGACCTGACCGGCGACCTCTCCGACCACGACGCGCCGTACCACTTCGCCGTACCGTCCCCCGAGGCCCTCGCCGCCGCCCTGGCCGAGCTGGGCGTGGGGGAGGGCGTCGAGGTGGTCACGTACGACGGCGGCGGTGGGATCTGGGCGGCCCGCCTGTGGTGGATGCTCCGGGCGATCGGCGTACCGGCGGCAGTTCTGGACGGCGGTCTCGAAGGGTGGGAGGCAGCCGGGCGTGCGCTCGCCTCCGGCGACGACAGCGGTCCGGTGCCGGCCGTCCGCCCCGTGACACCCGTCGTACGACCGGATCTGTGGTCCGGCATCGAGGACGTGGCCGCCATCAGTCGCGGCGAGCGCCCCGGCACCCTCGTGTGCGCGCTGCCCACCGGCGGCTACGACGGCTCCGCGCCCACCCGCTACAGCCGCCGCGGCCACATCCCCGCCAGCCGCAGCCTCCCGGGCCGGAGTCTCCTCGACGACTCCGGGCACGTCCTGCCCCTCGACGAACTCGCGGCGCGGGTCGGCGCGGTCCTCGACGCCGAGGACTCGCCGGTCGTCCTGTACTGCGGCGGCGGCATCTCGGCGGCGGGCGCCGCACTCGCGCTCACGCTGCTCGGCCGTACGGACATATCCGTCTACGACGGCTCACTGGAGGAGTGGTCCAAGGACCCTGTCAGGCCACTGGAGTCGGGGGTCTGAGCGACCACCCCCAGAACGGCGTGGTCGCGGATGTCTCCCTCCCCCGAAGGCGACATCCGCGACCATTCCCCCGGCGCCGGACTGGTGGGTCCGTTCGTCCGCGTGCGCTGTACACATGCTGTTACCAGCACATCACCGCGGTTTCCCCCGAACCCCACGTGGAGTACAGGCGCACACGGACGAAGTAGCGGCGGCCCTTGACGAGCCGGACCTTGAGTGTGGCGTTGTGGGGCGTTCCCCCGTCGTCCTGACCGGCGAGGAAGCGCGGTTCGCCGTCCCGTTCCTCGAAGACCACGACGACCGTGTCGCTGTCCCCGAAGGTGCCGACGGCGTACTCGCGCGTCTGCGTCGGCTCGATGGCGAAGTCGGCCTGCTCACCCGGTCCCAGACGCAGCGGCGCCGACCGGAACGGCACCAGCTCGGCCGGCCGGGGAGGGCCGGCGGGCGGGTACCAGCGCAGGACGAACTCCTTGTCGGAGGGGGAGAGGCTGCCGTGCGGGTGCAGACCCGTGCGGTACTCCTCCGGCTCCAGGATCAGTCCCGACGCGAACGGGTACTCCATGATCGACTGCGGGTCCCAGACGGAGCCGTTGACCTCGTCCGGGTCGAGCTTGCGCAGGATGTTGAACCGCGTCCTGTCCCGGCTCCAGAAGTTCGGCGGGCCCGCCAGCTCGGCGTACACGGCCTCGTCGTCCCAGTGGATACCGGCGAACGGGCTCTGGTGCTCGTGCAGCAGACCCAGCGCGTGCCCGATCTCGTGCAGAGCCGTGCAGCGCTGCCCGGGCACGGTCAGGTCCCAGCCGAAGTTCATGGTGCGGTCGGACAGACCGACCGTGAGAGCGTCGCGACCCACCGTCGACCAGGAGCCGTCACCGGACTGGAACCCGATGCGCAGCTCCGCCTCCGACCGGTCGCCGACCTCGGCGAAGCCGAGCCCGATGCCGAGGCCCTGCCACTCACGGAAGCACTCGCGTACGACGTCCTGCTGCTCCTTGGCACCGCCCCACGGCACCCGCCGCAGCTCGCCGGTCCCGGGCACCGGGATGACGGAGGTGTCGGTCGCGGCCGTGTTCTCGGGGTTGTCGGTGTCGAAGAAGTAGTAGTGCAGGACCGTGCCGTTGACCCACATCCGGCTGCCGCCGATGAGCGCACCGCGCCGCTCGGCGGCCAGTCCCGGTCGGAACTCCGGGGCCGGCTGCTGCGCGAGGGAGCAGTAGCGAGCGGTCATGCGACCAGATTGCCGTCGACCGTTCCCCGGCGCCTGAGTCGAGGGCTACTCAAGTCACCCTGTATCAAGCGTGAGTAGCCGGAGTCATATCTGCGTGATGACTTTCGAACAGGACGCGAAGACCCTCGAACTGCCCTGGCCGTTCACCGGCCGGGCGGACGAACTCGAGCTCATCCGCGGCTCGTTGACGGCCGGCCGGCCCGGCATCGTGGTGACCGGCCCGGCCGGCCGGGGCAAGACCCGGCTGGTCACCGAGGCCGTCCGGGGCAGCGACTGCGCCAAGGTCACCGGGACGCCCGAGACGCGCGGGATCGCCTTCGCCGCGTTCGCGCACCTGCTCCCCGAGAGCGTCACCCTGCACCGCGCGGTCCAACTCCTGTCCTGCGTCCGGCTGTTGCTCGTCGACGACGCCCATCTGCTCGACGGCTCCTCGGCCGCCCTGGTCCACCAGCTCGCCGTGCACGGGCGGACCCGTCTGGTGGTCGTGGTGACCGACGGCGACCCGGTACCCGGTGCGGTGTCGCGTCTGTGGACGGGCGAACTGCTGCCGCGCCTCGCGCTGGAGCCGCTGCCCCGGGAGGAGACGGCGCAGTTGCTGGCCCTGGGCGCCGGCGGGCCGCTGGAACCCCTCACCGTGAACCGCCTGGACGGCCTCTGCCAGGGTGATCTGCGGCTGCTGCGCGACCTGTTCGGCGCGGTGCGCGAACGCGGGCTGCTGACCCGGGCGACCGACTCCGACGAGTGGACCTGGCGCGGCCCGGTACCGGTCACCGCGACGGTCCGTGAACGCACCGCGCACGTCCTCGCCCGCACCGGCCCCGAGGAGCGCGAGAACCTCGAACGCCTCGCGTTCGCCGAGCCGTTGGCGGCGCCGCTGGACGACTTCGACCTCGACGTCCTCGAGCGCCTGGAGACCGAGGCCCTGATCCACGTCGACGACCGGGGCGCCGTCCGCCTCGCCCACCCGCTGCACGGTCCCGCGCTGCGCGCCGCGGCCGGCCGGCTCCGGGCCCGCCGACTGGCCCGCACCCCGGACCAGTGCGCCCCGGCCCTGGCGGCCGAACGGGCCGCGCTGACCGATCGCATCGACCGCACCGACGTACGCCCGCTGCCGACGCCCGTGGGGGAGTGGCTGGTGGCGGAGGGCGCACCCGTACCGGCCGGGTACGCCGCCGTCCGCGCCCGGTTCGCAAGGCTGCGCGGGGAGCTGCGCGAGGCGGCGGCCTGGGCGCGGGAGGGCTTGCGGGAGTCCCCGGGAGACCAGGCCTGCGCGGTCGAACTCGCCCTGGCCGCCGCCCAGTCGGGCGACGTCCCGGCCACCGACGAGGCGCTGGCCCGCCCCGCGTCGGACGACGCGGGCGGCTGGCTCGCGGCGGCACGGGGCGATGTGGAGACGGCGCGCGAGGCCGCGGCCGACCGCTGGAAAGAGGGTGAGGGGAGCAGCGGCCCCACCGCCGAGGACGGCAGGCCCGCCGCGTACGTCCTCTACGACGCCGTACGCCTCGGTGCTCCCGAACAGGTCGCCGGACGGCTCGCCCGACTGCCCGGCGACGGACCGGCCGTCCTCGCCCGGCACGCGGAGGCCCTGGTCGACGGGGACGGTCCCGCGCTGGACCGGGTGGCCGGGGAACTGGAGCAGCGCGGCTTCCTGCTGTTCGCGGCCGAGGCGCACGCCCAGGCCGTACGCGCGCACCGCGACCCGCGCGCCGCCCGCATGTCCCGCACCCGCGCGGTCGCCCTCGCCCGCCGCTGCCAGGGCGCCCGCACCCCGGCCCTGTCCGGCCTGGTCCTGGGCGAACTCACCGCCCGCCAGCGCCAGATCGTCACCCTCGCCGCCGCAGGCCTCAGCAACCGCCAGATCGCCGACCGCCTCACCCTCTCCGTCCGCACCGTCGGCAACCACCTCTACAGCGCCTACACCCGCCTCGGCGCAAGCGACCGCGGCGCGTTGCCGTGGCTGGTGGAACTGCCGACGACGCGGTCAGCCTGAGCGACGGGGACGGCCGTCGGCCGGGTCGCCCGCACGGCGCGATGACCGGCGGCCGGGTTTGCCTGCCTGGCGGGAACGATTTATGGCCTGGCCTGCCTACACGGCGGGACGTTCAACAACCCGATCCGCTCACCCGACAGGTCACGCCGCCCCGAACGCCGTGAAAGCCCACCCCGTCGCCTGGTGCATCGCGTCCACCGGCAGAGCCGCCCGCGCGTCTCGCAGGGCCTCCGCCAAGGAGAGGCCTGTGCTGAGGCCCTTGTGCAGGGTGAGCATCAGGGGGACCACTGCCGCGTCGTTGACCGGGGCGCTGCTCGCCACCACGCCTGCCGTGCCCAGGGGGAGCAACGCCGTGACCAGGCCCAGGAGTTCATCGGCTCCGACCGAGGCCAGACGGGCGGTGTCGCAGCTGGAGAGGATGATGCGGTACGGGCTGCGGGCGAGGCGTTCGAAGTCGTGGACGATGAGCGGGCCGTCGGCCATGCGGAGGGACGAGAACAGGGGGCTGTCCGCGCGGAACGTGCCGTGGGCCGCGATGTGGGCCAGGGTCGCACCGTCCAACTCGGCCAGTACCCGGGGGACTTCGGCGCCGTCGTGCTCCAGGACCGTGGGCCTGCCGTAGCGGCCGGCCAGGTCGGGGACCTCGGCGCCGCCGGTCGCGAGGCCGGGCCCGCGGACCAGGACGTGCCGGCCGCCGGACGGCGGTTCGGTGTCCAGGGAGCGCAGCCAACTGCCCGCCGACGGCGACACACTGAGCACCCGCTCGCGCAGCGAGGGCAGCAACGCCCAGGGAACGCGGTGGAGTCGGCCCGGCGGGACCACCACCACCGGCCCGGAGCCGAGGTGTTGAGCGGCCTCGCCGAGGAGCAGCTCCTCCAGGCGCCGGCCCGCCGCCTCCACCACCGGGAGCCTTGCCTCCGCCCCCGGATGCGCGAGCCGCCGTAGCCCCGCCTGTACGTGTTCCGCCTCGGCCATCGCCTCCGCGAGCAGGCCCGCCTCGAAGCGGCGGACCCGGCCCGCCCCGCACAGCAGGGCGTGCACCCGGCCGTCCACGACGGCGAGTTCGACCAGCCGCCCCTCGCCGAGGCGGGCCAGCAGGCGGGTCGGATCGAAGCGGTCGCCCTCGCCGGGGGCGTCCCCGCGCATATGGAGGGTGCGGGAGCGGATCTCCCGTTCCAGGCGCCGCTGTTCGCGTTCCAGGGCCGGTACCGGGCGGCCGTCCATGCGGGCCTGCTCCGCGCGGGCGGCGATCTCGCGGAACGCCGTCAGATCGGTGAGCAGCACCGGGTCGGCGGGCGGCCGGGTGGGCGGAGTGGACAGCGCGGTCGCCCGCCAGCGCTCGCTCCACACCAACAGCCGCCGCGGGCCGCCGGAGACGAGGCTCGCGCGCTGGGCCAGCGCCGCCAGCTCGGCGCCCTGCGCGGTCGCCCGCGCCCGCAACTCCGAGGCGCCCAGGGTCGTACGGTGATCGTCCAGGACGTCGAGCCCGCGCCGGCACGCCTCCAGCACCCCGCGCCCGGAACCCGCCGCCTGCGCGCGCAACGCCTGTGCCGCCCAGCCGGTCATCCGGGCCAGCGGCGGGCCGCCGCGCCTGCTGCGGGCGGCCACCGCCAAGTGCCGCTCCGCGTCCGCCGTCCAGCCCAGTTCCAGCGCGATCCGGCCCGCGAGCAGCGAGGCCTCCGGAGCGGACGGCGAACCGAAGCCCGCCAGCCGGTCGGCCACCGCCGCGGCGTCCGCCACCAGCCGCCCCGACGCCCGCCCGGCCGCCAACCGGGCCTCGATCAGCACCAGTTGGGCATGCGTCTGCCACCAGGTGCGCCGCTGCGCGGCGAACAGCCGTACCGCCACGGCCGCGCGCGCGATCGCCCGCTGCGGATCGTCCGCGAGCCGCGCGGCCCGGGCGGCCACGAGCAGCAACTCCGCCTTGCGCGTGGACTGGCCGCCGATGCCGTCGAGCAGCCCGACCGCCGTGTCCGCGTGCGCCAGCGCCTCCCCAGCAAGACCCGCGCTCATCAGCACCTCGCAGCGGCGGATGGTCAGCATGAACGTCGGGGTGGCCAGCTTGGCGTACATCTCCTCTGCCTCGTCGAGCAGTTGGAGCGCCACCGGGATGTCCCCCGAGCGGAACGCGGCCAGCCCCCGGCTCTCCACCGCGTCCGCCTTGTCGTGCTCCTGGCCGGTGGTCTCCCACAGCGACTCGGCCGCCGTGAAGTCCGCTTCGGCCCGGTCCACCGCACCGAGCGCCAGGTGCACGGTCGCCCGCAGGGTGAGCGCCCGCGCCGTCCAGATCGTGTCGTCCACCTGCCGCAGCACGGGAATCGCCCGCCGTACGTCGTCCAGCGCCTCGGAGTGATGGCCCAGTACCCACCAGACGTACGCCCGCCGGTACAGCACCCGCGCCCGGGTCTGCCCCGTGCCCCGGGCGATGCCCCGCTCGAAGGCGGCCAGGCCCTGCCGGGTACGGCCGGCGTGCACCAACGCCACGCCCAGTGTGCCGAGGACGTCCGCCTCCCGGTCCGCCGAATCCGCGCGGGCCGCCAGGTCACGGGCGCGCCGCAGATGACGCAGGGCGAGCCGGAGATCGCCGAAGTCCCGCTGCCAGATGCCGATCACATGGTGGGCCACGGAGGCCTGGAACGGCGTCGGATCGCCGTCGAGGACCTCCCGCGCACCGGCCAGCGCCTCGCTCGGAGCCGCGAACACCATCGGCAGGAGGTCGAGAACCGAGTCGCTTCCCGCTGTCACTCCTCCCATGCTAGTGGTCCCGGGTGCGGACCTCACAGGTTTGGTGCTGTATCAAGTAGCGGTCCGGCGGCTCTGATTGACGACCGCCGCCGTAGTGGGAGGACACGCCATGGCACCACAGCGATTCCACGAGCAGTTCGACCAGATCCAACGCTCGATGCCCGACATCCCCCTGGCGATGGGGCCGGACGACTCAGCCGAGTTCTTCTACGAGAAGGGCGTCGTGCTCGCCCGCGACGGCGAGGAGGCCCGCCTCGTCGAGGACACCGTCCGCACGCACTTCACCGCCGCCCCCGACCTCACCCCGGACTCCGTGCGCCGGGCGGGCCCCGAGACCAACCGGTCCGGCATCACCCGCATCCAGGTCGGCGACCCGGGCCAGGGCGACCGGCGCGGCGACCACGCCGTGGCGAACGCGCTGCGCGCCCTGCGTGAACCGGAGGGCCGCACCGGCCGCCGACTCGTCAGTCGCAACCACGTGGTGTCGATCGCCGTGAACGCCTGTCCCGGCGACGAACCCGTCCCCGCCCCGCGCTCCGAAGGGGCCAACCCGGCGCCCGCGGAGGCCGGTTACGACCCCGACACCGCCGTCGGCGTCCTCGTCATCGACACCGGGCTCATGCACGACTACCGGTCCTACCCGCTGCTGGCCCACGTCCAGGGCGACCCGCAGATCAGGGAGACCGACGACGCGGGAGTGCTCCAACAGTACGTAGGACACGGCACGTTCATCGCCGGCATCGTCGCGGCCGTCTCGCCCAACACCGAGGTGACGGTCCGCAACACCCTCAACGACGCGGGCGCCATCCTCGAATCGGACTTCGGCGAGGCCCTGTTCGCCGCCGTCGACCAGCACGGCTGGCCCGACGTCATCAGCCTCTCCGCCGGCACCTCCAACGGCCGCACCGACGGACTCCTCGGCGTCGAGGGCTTCATGCAGGCCCTGCGCGGACAGCGCACCCTCCTCGTCGCCGCCGCGGGCAACAACGCCAGCGCCACCCCCTTCTGGCCCGCCGCCTACGCCGACCTGCCCGACTACCAGGACGTCGTCCTCTCGGTCGGCGCGCTGCGCAGCGACGGCGAGTTCGGCGCCTGCTTCAGCAACCACGGCGCCTGGGTCAAGGCCTACGCCCCCGGCGAGCGGCTCATCGGCCCCCTCACCGGCTTCGACACCCCCACGCCGTACGCCTACCAGCACACCACCTACGACGCGTGCCGGTTCGGGTTCACCTACACCTGCACCTGCCAATCGCCCGCCCACAAGGGTGTGTTGAGCCAGGCCGGGGACGCCGAGCCGGGCAGCCCGGACCAGGTGACCTTCGACGGGTTCGCGCACTGGAGCGGCACCTCGTTCGCCGCTCCCGTCGCCGCCGGCATGGTCGCCGCCTTCATGACGGCGAACAAGGAGACCGACGCGCGTGCCGCCCGCGGCCAACTCCTCGCGGCCAACGCGGAGTACGCCGAAGTGCGCGGGGCGCACGTACCGGCGCTGCGCCCGCCCACCTGGCGCCCGGTCCCCGTCGTACCGCTCTCCCCTCCGGCATGAGGGCCGGAACCCTCCCCTCCACGGCGTACGATGACATGCCGTACACGAGGGGTGGCACAGTGGACCGTGCAGAGGTCGGCGCGCTCGTCCAGTCCGCCGTCGACGGCGACGCTGCGGCCTGGAAGGCGCTCGTGGAGGGTCTGAGCCCCCTGGTCTGGTCCGTGGTGCGCGCCCACCGGCTCTCCGACGCCGACGGCCACGAGGTGTACCAGACCGTGTGGTTGCGCTTCTCCCAGCACTTGCGGCGCATCCGGGAACCGGAGAAGGCCGGCTCCTGGCTGGCGTCCACCGCGCGCAACGAATGCCTGAAGGTGATCAAGAGCCTACGGCGGCTGATGCCCACGGACGATCCCCAACTCCTCGACCGCGTCAGCGAGGAGCGCACCCCCGAGCAGTCGCTGATCGACTCGGAGGAGGCGGCCTCCGACGCCGAGCGCATCCGGCGGCTGTGGCAGGAGTTCGAGGAACTGGGCGAGCGGTGCAGGCAGTTGCTGCGGGTGCTGATGGCCTCGCCGCCGCCCAGCTATCAGGAGGTGTCCGCCGGTCTGGGGATCGCCGTCGGCAGCATCGGCCCGATGCGCCAGCGCTGCCTGCGCCGGCTGCGGGCCCGACTCGACGCCCGGGGGGCGGTGTGAACGGCATGCACGACGACGGACCCGACGCGTTCGACGCCTTCGGCCAGGACCCCTTCGACGACGAGGAGTTCGACGACCAGGAGGGCGAACAGGGCGACGACGGCGGGGAGTTCGACGACGCGCTCCTGGAGGAGGAGCTGCGCCAGGCGGCCGCCGTCCTGGACCCGGTCCCCGCCGAGCTGCGCCAACTCGCCATGGACGCCTACGCGTTCCACGACCTGGACGGCCGGCTCGCGGAGCTCACCTTCGACTCCCTGGTCGACGCGATCCCGATCAGAGGAGCCACGGACGTCCCCCGCATGCTCACCTTCACCGCGGGCGCCCTCAGCATCGACGTGGAGGTGACCAGCGAGGGCCTGATGGGCCAGGTGATGCCGCCCCAACCGGCCGGCATCGAGATCCTCGGCGGCTCCCAGGCGCTGCGTCCCCCCACCCTCACGGCCGACGCCATGGGTCGCTTCACCGGCGACACGCCACCGACCGGCCCCTTCGCGCTACGGCTGCGGGCCGGCGGGGAGGTCGTCGTCACGGAGTGGCTGCGGGCCTGAACACCGGTGCGCGAGGACGGAGTCGACAACACCTCCGTCCTCGCGCGTGAGCCGCTACCAGGTCACCGGCAAGGTCTGCGGCCCCCGGATCATGGTCTTCCGGCGCCAGACGATCTCCTCGGCGGGCACGGCGAGTTGGAGCCCCGGGAGACGGTCCAGCAGGGTGTCGACGAGGAGTTCGGTCTGGAGCCGGGCCAGTACGGCGCCGGTGCAGTAGTGCGCGCCGTTGCCGAGGGCCAGGTGCGGGTTGGGATCGCGGTCGACGTCGATGCGCTCCGGGTCCGGGAACACGGCCGGGTCGCGGTTCGCGGCGAGATAGGAGACGTAGACCGGGTCGCCCGCGCTGATGCGCAGACCGTGCAACTCGACGTCCTCCAGGGCGATCCGGGCCAGGCCGACCGAGGAGCGGTGCGGGATGTAGCGCAGGAGTTCGTCCAACGCGGCGTCCCTGCACTCGGGTTGGCCGCGCAGTCGCTCCAGCAGTTCGGGGCGGGTGAGCATCAGGTAGAGCATCTGGCCGCAGTTGTGGGTGACCGCCTCGCCGCCGATCTGCAGCGGGCCCGCCACCCCGGCCGCCTCCGGCTCACTGATGTCGCCCCGGGCCACGGCGTTGCCGAGCAGGGAGTACACATCGGTGCCGTCGCTGTCGGCGCGGGCGCGGATGGTGTCGGTGATCCACGCGTACATGCCGTTCTTGGCGCGGTCGGCGGCCTCGGCGCCGCCGGACGTGGAGATGATCTGCCGCGTCCAGGCGTGCACCTGGTCCCGGTCCTCGGCGGGCACCCCCATGACCTCGCTGACCACGGTGATCGGGAAGGGCTCCAGGACCCGCTCGATCAGATCGGCCGGGGGCCCGTCCGCCACGACGCCGTCCACCAGCGCGTCGAGCAGTGACTGCGCCCGGGGCCGCAGCCGCTTCATCGCGCCGACCGTGAACGCGCCCGCGATCGCCTTGCGCAGCCGGTTGTGGTCCGGCTGGTCGGCGAACGCCAGTGACCCCGGGCGCGGCTTGAAGTGCGGGGCCATGCGCGTCACTTGACGCGTGGTGACCTCCGCGCGGCCGAACCGTGGATCGTTGGTGATCATCTTCACGTCGTCGTAGCGGGTGGCCAGCCACGCCCAGCCCTCGCCGTGCGGCAGCCGGATCCGGTTCAGCGGGCCCTCGCGCATCAGTTCCGCGAGGACCGGGTCGAACTCCGTCCCGGTCAGGTCGAGCGGGGGCCAGTCCCGGACGGGGGGCGGGGCCTGGCCGGTCAGCGTGGTGGTCTCCTCGGTCATGCCGTCCACCCTCGTACGCTTCCGGCCGCCTGTCCTGCGGGGCTGCTCCAGCCGGAGGTCAGTCGCTCACGGTGGTCACCAGCGCCGCCAGCGCGGCGGCGAGCCGGGCCACGCCGGGGCCGTCGGCCGGGCCGCCGGGCTCCGTCATGTAGGTGTCCCGGCGGATCTCCACCATCAGGGCGCCGACGGCCGGCTCCGTGCCGTAGAACTCCAGCGGGACGTAGACCCCCCGGAACGGGCTGTCGAGCCCGGTCTCCCCGCATTCCGCGAACGCTTCCCGGGCCGCCGACAGCAGTGCGGGCGGGGTGTGGAAGGGGTCGGTGCCCAGGCAGACGGCCGGGCGGGGGTCGGTGCCGTGCAGTTCGTAGGGGAGCGCGGCGGTGGGGTAGGAGTGCAGGTCGACGAGGACGGCCCGGCCGGTCGCGGCCAGCCGGTCGGCGACGGCCTCCGTCATCGCGCGGGCGTACGGGCGGAAGTAGCGCTCGACCAGCGGCTCGGGGTCGTGGTCGGCGGGCCGTAGGTCGGCGTGGTGCGTGGTGCGGGTGTAGACCGCGCCCATGCCCACGGAGAGCATCTCCTCCCGCTCGTCCGGGAAGCGTTCCGGATCGACGACCAGGCGTGAGAGCCGGTTGACGAACCGCCACGGCGCGACGGCACACGCGCGTACTGCCTCGGCGGCGATCCGGGCGGTGTGGCTGTCGGTGATGTGGTCCAGTTCGCGCTCGAGCGCCGGGTCGTCCAGGAGGAGGTCCGCGCGGACGTCGGCCGGTATCTCCCGCGCGGAGTGCGGCACATGGAGGATCACGGGCGAGTCGGCGGCGCCGGGCAGCAGCTCGAAGGACGGCGAGGAGGGCGAGGACGGCGCGGAGGGTGGGGACACGGGCGGCTCCCGGGGGCGTTGTCAGTGGCGTGGTGCAGGATCAAGGTATCCGCAGCGACGATCACGGACCGGGGGGAGCACCACCATGCCCGTCAGCAACGAGCAGATCACCGAGCACGCCTTTCTGCGCGGGCTGTACCGGGACGCCTACTACCCCGACCACGTCGTGGACCTCGGCACGACGATCCTGCTGCGCCTGTGCGAGCGCATCGAGACCGAGTGCCCCGCCGACCTGCCCGCGCTGTACGCGCTCACCGAGGTCGCCACCGAGGAGTTCAACGCGCTCCAGGACGACTTCGAGGCGGCCGACAGCGAGATCGAGACCGTCGCCCGCGAGGAGATAGCCGAGGACTTCTGGTTCGTGGCCAAGACGTACGGCTTCGCCGATGCGGATGTGGAAGAGCTGATCGCGGTGCGGGACTGGTGAGCTGCGCCGGTCGGGGCCGGTGAGCGGTGCTCTGCCCGGCGTCGGCGGCCGGCTGAGGTTCCGGCACGGGTGAGCGCCCGACCGTTCCCCGGAACGCGGCCGCCCCGGCCGGAGAAGACCCCGGCCGGGGCGGAGGGACAGGTGTCCCTTCAGGCTTCGTGCGTCAGCTCAGGGATGCCAGCGCGTCGTTCCACGTCGTCGACGGGCGCATGATCTTCGCGGCCTTGGCCGGGTCGGGCTGGTAGTAGCCGCCGATGTCGGCCGGGCTGCCCTGCACCGCGCCGAGCTCCTCGACGATCTGCTGCTGGGCGTCCGCGAGGGTCTCGGCGAGCGGCGCGAAGGCCTTCGCGAGGTCCGCGTCCTCGGTCTGCGCGGCCAACTCCTGCGCCCAGTACAGGGACAGGAAGAAGTGGCTGCCGCGGTTGTCGATGCCGCCGACGCGCCGGGTCGGGGACTTGTCCTCGTTGAGGAAGGTCGCCGTGGCGCGGTCGAGGGTGTCGGCGAGGACCTTGGCGCGGGTGTTGCCGGTGAACGTCGCGTACTGCTCCAGGGAGGGAACCAGCGCGAAGAACTCACCGAGCGAGTCCCAGCGCAGGTAGTTCTCCTTGACGAGCTGCTGCACGTGCTTCGGCGCGGAGCCGCCGGCGCCCGTCTCGAAGAGACCGCCGCCCGCCATCAGCGGGACGACCGACAGCATCTTGGCGCTGGTGCCCAGCTCCAGGATGGGGAAGAGGTCGGTGAGGTAGTCGCGCAGCACGTTGCCGGTCACCGAGATGGTGTCCTCGCCGCGGCGGATGCGCTCCACCGACAGCTTGGTGGCCTCGACCGGGGCGAGCACACGGATGTCCAGGCCCTCGGTGTCGTGCTCCGGCAGGTACGCCTCGATCTTCTTGATCAGCTGGGCGTCGTGCGCGCGGGTCTCGTCCAGCCAGAACACCGCCGGGTTGCCGGTGGCGCGGGCCCGCGTGACGGCCAGCTTCACCCAGTCCTTGATCGGGGCGTCCTTGGTCTGGCAGGCGCGGAAGATGTCGCCCTTGGCGGCCGACTGCTCCAGGACGACGGTGCCGGCCTGGTCGACGAGGCGGACCGTACCGGCCGCCGGGACCTCGAAGGTCTTGTCGTGGGAGCCGTACTCCTCGGCCTTCTGCGCCATCAGGCCGACGTTCGGCACCGAGCCCATGGTGGACGGGTCGTAGGCGCCGTTCGCGCGGCAGTCGTCGAGGACGGCCTGGTAGACGCCGGAGTAGGAGGAGTCCGGGAGCACCGCGAGGGTGTCCGCCTCCGCGCCGTCCGGGCCCCACATGTGGCCGGAGGTGCGGATCATGGCCGGCATCGAGGCGTCGACGATGACGTCGGACGGCACGTGCAGGTTGGTGATGCCCTTGTCGGAGTCGACCATCGCGAGCGCGGGGCCCTCGGCGATCTCCGCGTCGAAGGACGCCTTGATCGCGTCGCCCTCGGGCAGCGCGGCCAGGCCCTTGAGGATGCCGCCGAGACCGTCGTTCGGGGAGAGACCGGCGGCCGCGAGCGTGGCGCCGTACTGCTCGAAGGTCTTCGGGAAGAAGGCGCGGACCACGTGGCCGAAGATGATCGGGTCGGAGACCTTCATCATCGTGGCCTTGAGGTGCACGGAGAACAGGATGTTTTCGGCCTTGGCGCGGGCGATCTGCGCGGTGAGGAACTCCCGCAGCTCGGCCACGTGCAGCACGGAGGCGTCGACGACCTCGTCCTTCAGGACGGGTACGGACTCGCGCAGCACCGTGGTGGTGCCGTCCTCGGCGACCAGCTCGATCTTCAGCGAGCCGGCCTCGGCGATCGTCACGGACTTCTCGGTGGAGCGGAAGTCGTTCTCGCCCATGGTCGCGACATTGGTCTTGGAGTCGGCCGACCAGGCGCCCATGCGGTGCGGGTGGGTCTTCGCGTAGTTCTTGACCGAGGCGGGGGCGCGCCGGTCGGAGTTGCCCTCGCGCAGGACCGGGTTCACGGCCGAGCCCTTGATCTTGTCGTAGCGCGACTGGATGTCCCGCTCCTCGTCGGTCTTCGGGTCGTCCGGGTAGTTCGGCAGCGCGTAGCCCTGCTCCTGCAGCTCGGCCACGGCGGCCTTGAGCTGCGGGATGGACGCCGAGATGTTCGGCAGCTTGATGATGTTGGCCTCGGGCGTCTTCGCCAGTTCGCCCAGCTCGTGCAGGGCGTCCGGGATCCGCTGGTCCTCGGTCAGGTACTCCGGGAACACGGCGATGATGCGCCCGGCCAGCGAGATGTCCCGCGTGGTCACGGCGACACCCGCCTGCGAGGCGTACGCCTGGACCACCGGCAGGAAGGAATACGTCGCCAGGGCCGGGGCCTCGTCAGTGTGCGTATAGATGATGGTCGAGTCAGTCACCGGTGCTCCGCTCCACGTCTGCAACATTGCTCGACATCAAGATATCTCGTGATGCGGTACCGCTCGACAGCGGTCCGTCCGCACTGCGCGAACACCAGTCCGACGATCAAGGGCAACCGTTCGGCCGATCCCGTGGTCAGTAACGGGTGGATCACCTTCACTGACCGACGGCCGGAGCCGACCACCCGGCCGCCCGAGCGAAAGCGGATCATGAGAAATCGCACCAGAGTGACGGCCCCGGTGGCCGCGATCATCGGTACGGCCACGGCACTGACCGTGGGTTCCCCGGCCTTCGCGGCCGGACGGGGGAGCGGCGACGCGGTGATCGGAGGGGGGAACGGCGACACCGCGACCGGACGGGAGACGGGCGACGAGGGCGCCGAGACCCTCGGCGACCCGGTGTACCCGAGCCTCGGCAACGACGGCTACCGCGTCCGGTCCTACGACCTCGACCTCGCCTACGACGCGACGACGAAGCTCGTCGACGGCACGGTCACGATAGAACTGCGCACCACCGAGGCCCTGACCCGGTTCTCCCTCGACGCCCTCGGCCTCGACATCCACGAGGTCCGCGTCCAGGGCCGTAGAACCGATTTCGAGCAGGCCGGCGCGAAGCTGCGGATCACGCCCGCCAGGACGCTCCCGGCCAAGGCCCGGGTCACCGTCCGCGTGGAGTACTCCGCCGACCCGGCCCGCGCCGCCGCGCCCACCGGCGGCTGGGTCCTCACCCCCGACGGTTTCGCGGTGTGCGGTCAGCCGAACCTGGCGCACACCGTCTTCCCCTGCAACGACCACCCCAGCGACAAGGCCGACTTCACGTTCCGGATCACCGTCCCGGACGGGCTGCGCGGGGTCGCGAACGGTCAACTGGTCTGCACCGAGCGGCTGGACGGCGACCGGACCGCGTTCGGCTACCGCTCGCGCTCGCCGATGGCGACCGAGCTGGTGCAGCTCACCGTCGGCGACTACGTCGTCAAGGAGCGCCGCGGCCCGCACGGGCTGGCGCTGCGGGACATCGTGCCCACCGCGCGCGCCGCCGCCCTGGAACCGGCGCGCGCGCTGACGCCGGGCCAGGTGGACTGGCTGGAGCAGCGGCTCGGGGCGTTCCCGTTCGAGACGTACGGACTGCTGCCCTGCAACTCCGACAGCCCGACCGCCTTTGATTTCACGGGACTCGAGACCCAGACCCTCACCCTCTACAAGCCGAACTTCCTGCTCCAGGAGGAGAGCAAGATCGGCTCGCACATGATGCACGAGCTGGTCCACTCCTGGTTCGGCAACAGCGTCAGCCCCGCCACCTGGGCCGACCTCTGGCTGAACGAGGGCCACGCGGACTTCTACGGCCTGCTCTACCGCTACGAGCGCGGCTGGCCCGACTCCCTCGGCCTCACCACGATGGAGGCCCGCATGAAGAACACCTACGCGCGCGGCGACCAGTGGCGCCACGACTCCGGCCCGGTCGCCGCCCCCAACGAGGCCAACCTCTTCGACAACCAGCGCTACCTGGGCGGTGTCCTGGTCCTGTACGCCCTGCGTGAGTTGATCGGCGAGGGCACCTTCCACGCCGTGGAGCGCGCCTTCCTCGCCCGGTACCGCGACTCCTCGGCGACGACGGAGGACTACATCGCCGTCGCGTCGAAGGTCTCCGGCCAGAACCTGTCCGGCTTCCTGCGGGACTGGCTCTACGGTACGGCGACGCCGCGCATGCCCGGTCATCCGGACTGGACGGTGACGCCGGTGAACCCGTCCCTCGCCGCCCCGCACAGCCGGACCGGCGGGCACTACCGCGACAACTCGGCGACGCTGTGAGGGAGTTGACCGATCAGGGCGGGCCGAGCCGGCCTTGACCCGTCAGTCGAGCCGGGTGGAGGGGACTTCGCCCGGCTCGTCCTCCGGGATCCGCTGCTGCGGTATGGCGATGGACCCCTGCTGGAGCGCCACCGTCCGGGTCGGTGCCGGAATGCGGATGCCCTCCTCCCGGTACCGCCTGTGCAGGCGCTTGATGAACTCGTGCTTGATACGGAACTGGTCGCTGAACTCGCCCACCCCCAGGATCACCGTGAAGCCGATCCGCGAGTCGCCGAACGTGTGGAAGCGGATGGCCGGTTCGTGCTCCGGGATCGCGCCGGTGATGTCGGTCATGACCTCGGCGATGACCTCCATGGTCACCTCCTCGACATGCTCCAGGTCGCTGTCGTAGCCGACGCCCACCTGGACCAGGATCGTCAACTCCTGCTCAGGACGCATGAAGTTGGTCATGTTCGTCTTGGCGAGCTGGCCGTTCGGTATCACGACGAGGTTGTTGGAGAGCGCCCGTACGGTCGTCTGGCGCCAGTTGATGTCCTCGACGTAGCCCTCCTCGCCGCTGCTCAACTTGATGTAGTCGCCGGGCTGGACGGTCTTGGAGGCGAGGATGTGGATGCCCGCGAACAGGTTGGCGAGGGTGTCCTGAAGAGCGAGCGCCACGGCGAGACCGCCGACGCCGAGGGCGGTGAGCATCGGCGCTATCGAGATGCCCAGGGTCTGGAGCATCACCAGGAAGCCGATGGCCAGGACCAGTATCCGGGTGATGTTGACGAAGATCGTGGCCGAACCGGCCACCCCGGAGCGGGAGTTGGTGACCGCCCGGACGAGCCCCGCTATCACCCGGGCCGCCGACACCGTCACGGCGAGGATGATCAGCACCTTGAGGCTCTGGTTGACCTGGTGCTGGACCGTGTGCGTCAACGGCAGCGCCGCCCCCGCGACCGCCGCGCCACCGGCGATCGCCGACCACGGCAGCGCGGTCCGCAGCGCGTCCACCATCACGTCGTCGCCGCTCCACCGCGTACGGTCGGCGTGCTTGCCGAGCCAGCGCAGCAGCACCCGCAGCAGAAACGCCGCCAACAGGCCCGAGGCCAGCGCTATTCCGGCGAGCATGAAGTCGTCCAGGGTCGGCGTGCGGTTCATCGGTCACCTCCGGGAAGGGAAACGGTGGCGAAGGGCGCCGCCGATGGCCGGATGTGAAGTGTCGTCACGTTGTCCACCTGCTCGAAGTGCGGGCATTGCGGGTACTGCCGTCGCGCCGGCCGAGACGTTGCCTCGCGTCGACGCGACCACTCATCCTGCCGTATCCGGACGGGGGGTTCGTACCTGGTCCGGGGCTGTGAGCACGGCTTTCGGACGAGTGACTCGGTGAGCATCAGGACACGGGTCCCCCGGCCGTCGCCCGAGGGCACGCCGAAATCGTCGAGTTGCTACCCGAGGAGGCGAGTCATCCCCAACTGGGCAGATATATCTACGAGTTGATCGATGATCAGAAACGCTTGACGCGGTGTGCGACCCGGCGGCAGGCTGTCGGGCGTTGATCTACGAGAGGGGTGGTATGACGGGACCGGTACTCGCCGTCGACCAGGGAACATCCGGCACGAAGGCCCTGGTGATCTGTCCCGAACGTGGAGTGATCGGCACCGGGTTCGTCTCGGTGGGGACCCGTCGGCTGCCGGGCGGCCTGGTCGAGGCCGACCCCGAGGAACTGTACGAGTCGGTGATCGTCGCCGGGCGTCGCGCGCTCGCCGAGGCCGACGAACCCGTGACGGCGCTGGGCCTCGCCAACCAGGGCGAGACGGTCCTCGCCTGGGACCCCGACACGGGGATGCCGCTCACCGACGCCATCGTCTGGCAGGACCGGCGGGCCGAGAGCGTCTGCGCCGAACTCGCCGAGCACGCCGACGAGTTGCGCCGGATCACCGGTCTGCCGCTCGACCCGTATTTCGCCGCACCCAAGATGGCCTGGATCCGCCGCCACCTCACCCGCGACGGCATGGTCACCACCAGCGACTCCTGGCTCGTCCACCGCCTCACCGGCACCCACGTAACCGACGCCGCCACCGCCGGCCGCACCCAACTCCTCGACCTGGACAAGGCCGCTTGGTCGCCCCGCGCCCTCGACCTCTACGGACTCGTGGACGAACGTCTCCCGGGAGTCGTCGACTGCGCCCGACTCATCGGTACGACCACCGCGTTCGGCGCGGAGATACCCCTCACCGGACTCGTCGTGGACCAGC
The DNA here is from genome assembly GCF_016612545.1 of Streptomyces sp. MBT65. Taxonomy (GTDB): domain Bacteria; phylum Actinomycetota; class Actinomycetes; order Streptomycetales; family Streptomycetaceae; genus Streptomyces. The sequence goes on from NZ_JAENRY010000005.1 coordinate 49,806, forward strand.
AGGCCGCGCTGCTCGCCCAGCGCGTCACCGCGCCCGGCGCCGCCAAGTGCACCTACGGCACCGGGGCGTTCCTCCTCGCGCATACCGGTGACACCCCCCGGCGCGGGGACTCCGGACTGGTGAGCTGTGTCGCGTGGCGGCTCGGCGGGCGGACCAGTTACTGCCTCGACGGGCAGGTGTACACGGCCGCGTCCGCCGTCCGCTGGCTCACCGACCTCGGCGTCATCACCGGCCCCGCCGACCTCGACCGCGTCGGAAGCACCGTCCCCGACAACGGCGGTGTCACCTTCGTCCCCGCCCTCGCCGGGCTCGCCGCCCCCTGGTGGCGCGGCGACCTGCGCGGCTCCCTCACCGGACTCGCCCTCGACACCACCTCCGGACACCTCGTACGCGCCCTCTGCGAGGGCCTCGCCGCGCAGGTCGTCGAACTCGCCGAAGCCGCCGCGACCGACCTCGGCACGCCTCTGGACGTGCTGCGCGTCGACGGCGGTCTGACCCGCTCGGCCCTGCTCATGCAGACCCAGGCCGACCTCCTGCAACGCCCCGTCGAGGTGTCCGCGCTGCCCGACGCGACCGCCCTCGGCGTGGGCGCCCTGGCCCGACTCGGCGCGGAACCGGGGCTGACACTCGCCGACGCCCTCCCCGACTGGAAACCCGCCGCCGTCTACGAACCACGCATCACCCCCGACCACGCGGCCGAACGCCTCGCCGCCTTCCGCACCGAGGTCACCGCCCTGCTCGACCGGGCACCCGTATGACGGTCACGCTCAACGGACCGCTGCCGTCGGGGAGTTACGACGTGGCGGTGGTCGGCGCAGGTGTGGTCGGCTGCGCGATCGCCCGCGAACTCGCCCGCCGTCCACACCTGCGCGTGGCCCTCGTCGAGGCACAGGACGACGTCGGCCAGGGCACCTCGAAGGCGAACACCGCGATCCTGCACACCGGCTTCGACGCGGTACCGGGCTCCCTGGAAGCACGCCTCGTCCGGGAGGGGGCACGCCAACTCGCCGCGTACGCCGCCGAGTCGGGCATTGCCGTCGAGCCGGTGGGCGCGCTGCTCGTCGCCTGGGACGAGGAACAACTCGCCGTGCTACCGCACTTGGCGGAGAAGGCCGCACGAAATGAATACGCCCACGCCCGCCTGATCGACCCTTCCGAACTCTACGAACGCGAACCGCACCTCGGCCCGGGCGCGCTCGGCGCCCTGCACGTGCCCGGCGAGAGCGTCATCTGCCCCTGGACGACGACTCTGGCGTACGCGACCCAGGCCGTCCGGCACGGCGTCGACCTGCACCTCAACTCGCCGGTCAACGGGGTCAGTTACCGCGAGGGCGGGCACCTCCTCAGCACCGCCCGGGGAACCCTCCGCACCCGCCGGCTCGTCAACGCGGCCGGACTGCACGCCGACACCCTCGACCGCCACCTGGGGCACCACGACTTCACCGTCACCCCGCGCCGGGGCCAGCTCATCGTCTTCGACAGGTTCGCCCGCGATCTGCTCCACCACATCCTCCTGCCCGTCCCCACGGCGCGCGGAAAAGGGGTCCTCGTCGCCCCGACCGTCTACGGCAACCTGCTCCTCGGGCCCACCGCCGAGGACCTGGACGACAAGCGCGCGACCGGTTCGACCGCCGAAGGCCTCGCCCTGCTGCGGGAGTTGGGCGCGCGCATCCTCCCCGCGCTCCTCGACGAGGAGGTAACCGCCGTCTACGCCGGCCTGCGCGCCGCCACCGAACAGGACGACTACCGCATCACCGCCCACCCCGAGCAGGCTTACGTCACGGTCGGCGGCATCCGCTCCACCGGACTGACCGCATCCCTCGCCATCGCCTCCCATGTCACCGCGCTGCTGGCCGACACGGGCCTCGATCTCGGCCCGTCGCGGGCCCTGGCACCGGTCCGTATGCCGAACCTCGGTGAGACCCACCCGCGCCCCCACCGGAACGCCCGACTCGTCGCCGCCGACCCGGAGTACGGCACCCTCGTCTGCCACTGCGAGCGCGTCTCACGCGGCGAGATACGGGACGCGCTCGCCAGTACGGTGCCACCGCGCAACCTCGACGGACTGCGGCGGCGGACCCGGGCCCGGGCGGGGCGCTGTCAGGGGTTCTACTGCGGCGCGGCCGTACGGGAGTTGTTCGAAGGGGCAGGTGCGTGACCCGCCCGACGCGCGAAGTCGACGTCCTCGTCGTCGGTGCGGGACCCGCCGGACTCGCCACCGCCGCACGCCTCGCCACGGCCGGAGTTGCCAGGGTCGAAGTCCTGGACCGGGAACAGCACGCAGGGGGAGTGCCCCGGCACTCCCACCACGGCGGCTTCGGCACCTGGACGCATCCGCTCACCGGACCCGCGTACGCCCGCCTGCTCCACACCGCCGCCGTACGGTCCGGTGCCGTTGTCCGTACCGGGACCACGGCCCTCGACTGGTCGGGACCCCTTGCCCTCGACACCGCGGGTCCGCAGGGCCCGGAGACCGTCCGCGCGCAGGCCGTCGTGCTCGCCACCGGTGCCCGCGAACGGCCGCGCGCGGCCCGGCTGGTGCCGGGCACGCGCCCCGACGGGGTGTACACCACAGGGGAGTTGCAGCAGGCGGTGCATCTCCACGGGCAGCGGATCGGGACCCGGGCCGTCGTGGTCGGAGCGGAGAGCGTCTCCTACGCCGCCGCCGACGCCGTACGGGCCGCCGGGGCCCAAGTCGTCGCCATGGTCACCGAGTTGCCCGTCCCCCAGACGACAGCCACCCGGGCCCACGACGCCCGCCTCCGCCACCGCATCCCGCTCCTCACCGACACCACGGTCAGCGAACTCCTCGGCCACGGACGGCTGTCCGGCGTCCGCGTCCGGCACCGGGACGGCCGTAGCGTCCGACTGGTCTGTGACACCGTCGTGTTCACCGGTGACTTCGTGCCCGAGCACGAACTCGCCCGGCGGGGACGCCTCGACCTGGACCATGGCACCCGGGGGCCCGCCGTCGACGGGAACCTGCGCACCTCCCGGCCCGGGGTGTTCGCCGCCGGCAGTGTGCTGCACCCCGTGGAGGGCGCGGCCACCGCCGCCCGCGAGGGGGCCCAAGTCGCTGCCGGTGTTATGGAGTTGCTCGCCGGTGCCGAGTGGTCCCGCGCCACCGTTCCCCTGCTCGTCGAGGCGCCCCTGCGCTGGATCGCCCCGAACCGGGTCGCCCCGGGCGACGACCGACCGTACGTCCTGCGGACCTCGGCCCTGGTCGACCGGCCGGTGCTGCGCGTTGTCCAGGACGGGCGGCCACTGCATCAGGAACGTCTGCGGACGGCCGTGCCGAATCGCACGCTGACCCTGGCAGCGGGCTGGACCCGGCTCGTCGACACGGCCGGTGGGCCGGTGCGGGTGATGCTCTCCGGGCGCTGAGTTCGGACAACCGGGCGCTCAACCTGCCGCAGTAGGCGCCCACTTCACACATTCCGCGCTCCTCGGGCCCTCCCGTGTCCCGATACGACGATGACCGACGCAACCACGACAACGACCGTCCCGGCCGTTCAGGTGCGCGACCGGGCCACCTGGGCGGAGCTCTTCTTCGATCTGGTCCTCGCGTTCGGCGTGGGCCAGATCGCGCACCTGCTCGCCGGACACGCCACCTGGCCCGTGCTGGGACAGTGCCTGCTCGTACTCGTCCCGCTGTGGTGGGCCTGGGTGGACGTCGTCATGGCGATGAACGCCGTACAGGAGACCAGTCTGCAGCGGGTGTTCCTGATGCTGACCGCGCTCGCCGTCTACGGCATGGCCGTCGCCGCCCCGCAGGCCCTCGACGACCGGGAACAGGCCCTGCTGTACGCGGGCAGTTACCTCGCCCTGCGCCTGCTCATCGGCGAGGCCATCCGCCGGGAGTGCGCCCTCTACACCATCCACCCCTACCGGGCCGGACTCGCCTTCGCGCTCGTGCTGTTCGCCGCCGCCAACCTCCCCGTCCCCTGGCGCGAGGTGTGCTGGGCGGTCGCGGTGGTCGCCGAGCTCGCGGCACCCGTCCTGCTCAGCGGCCATCTGCGGCGGCTGGCCTTCGGCGTCAACCATCTCCCGGAAAGATTCGGCCTGTTCATCATCATCGCCCTCGGCGAGAACATCTTCTCCGTCGGCGCCGGAGTCGCCAAAGGCCCGCTCGACCCGGTCAGTCTGACCGCGCTCGTCCTCGCCTTCCTCATCGGCTGCGCCCTGTGGTGGCTTTACTTCCATCTCGTCGCCTCGGCCGTCGCCCACGCCCTGCGCACCCACCCCACCCCCGCCGTCGTCGTCCGCGATGTCCTCAGCTACGGCCATCTCGTCCTGGTGGCAGGGCTGTTGCTGGTCTCCGTCGGCGCCGTACGGACCGTCCACGAGCCGCTGCGGACCCCGCACTCCGGTGCCGCCGGACTGCTGCCCGTCGGCGCCGCCCTGATCCTGCTGACGTTCTGCTACACGCGCCGCCGGATGTTCGGCGCCGCGTCCGCCACCCGCTTCTACTGCGGCCTCGTGCTCCTGGCCGCGGCCGCCGTGGCACCCCTCCTGCCGGCCCTCGCCGTACTGGCCCTCACCTCCCTGCTGCTCCTGCTGGTCAACGGCGTGGAGCACTGGCTGATCAGCTCCGGCCGCAGGGTGCCGCTGGTGCTGCGCGCACGCTCGTTCGGCACGACCTGACGTAGTGCGGGGCCGGACCCCGGGCAGTGCCGGGGTCCTCCTCGCGACGCGCGCGAGGGGGCTCAGGGCGCTCCTACGGTCGCCGTATGCAACTTTCCCGTTCGGAAGAGGAGGTGGCGTGATGCCGAACCGCAACGCCTTACCGGCCTTGCTGTCGCTGTCACTCGGCTACTTCAGCCTGGGGACGATCTCGCTGGCGGTCGTCGGCCTCAACGGTCCGATCGGGGACGATCTGCACGTCCAGCCCGCCTCGGTGGGCATCCTCGTCACCGTCTTCGCGCTGACCTTCGCCGTGTTCGCGCCCAGCGCCCCCATCCTGCTGCGCCGCTGGAACCGCAAGCGCGTCCTCCTCGTCGGCATCGGGCTGCTCACCGTCGGCGCCGTGCTCGGGGCCGTGGCCCCCAACTACGGCTTCCTCACGGTCACTCGGGTCCTCGCCGCGATGGGCGCCGCCGTCTTCGGACCCGGCGCCTCGGCGGCCGGCGCGCTCATCGTCCCGCCGGAGCGCCGGCAGCGGGCGCTGGCCACCGTCTTCGGCGGGATGACGGCCGCCGCCGTGCTCGGGGTGCCGCTGGCCTCGTTCCTCGGCGGCAGCCTCGGCTGGCGTCCGGCCCTGCTCGGCGTGGCCGCGCTCTCCGCGATCGCCTTCGTCACGGTGTTCGTGTTCGTCCCCGAGATCCCGGCCGGCGAACCCCCCACCGTGCAGGCCTACCGGGGTGCGCTGCACACCCCAGCCACCGTGGCCACCGTCTCGACGACCCTGCTGTTCATGGCCGCCCAGTTCACCGTCTACGGCATCGCGGGCGCCTATCTGAAGGACCGCTTCGACGCGTCGTCCGGACTGATCTCCGTGACCCTGCTCGCCTTCGGCGTCATCGGGGTCGCGGGCAACGCGTCCGCGCCGAGGATCGCCGAACGGATCGGCGGCGACCGCACCGTGGGCCTCGCCGTCACCGGACTCGCGGTGGGCTTCGCCCTGTTGCTGGTCGCCCCGCACTCCCGTGCGGGGCTCGTCTTCTTCGCGTTCTGGGCCTTCTTCAGCCAGCTCTACCAGGCCCCGCAACAGGCCCGGCTGGTCGAACTGGTGCCCCTGCAACCGGGGTTGATCCTCGCCCTCAACGCCGCCGCGCTCTACCTCGGGATGAGCCTCGGCAGCTTCATCGGCAGCTCCCTGCTGCCGGGCGTGGGCGCGGGCCCCATCCCGGCCGCGGCCCTGGGCGTGCTCGTCCTCGCCGCGCTGGCCCATCTGCTGTCCGTCCGGCAGGTGTCGGCGGCCAAGGCCGCCGAGCAGCCCGCCACACCTGTACACATCAGTTAGCCAAGGAGAACTCATGAGCAGCCACCAGGTGCACTTCGTGCGCGAATACCTGGAGACCGTCTGGAACCAGGGGGAGGTCGAGCTGGCCGACAAGTACCTGGCCGCGGACCTCATCCAGCACAACCCGAACCTGCCCGACGGACGGGAGCCGCTGGTCGAGTTCATCAAGGGCTTCCGCAAGCAGCTCCCCGACGCACGGTTCGAGATCAAGCGCGCGGCGGGCTCGGGCGACCTGGTCTTCGTGCACACCCACTTCCGCGCCACCGCGACGGACCGGGGCTCCGTCGTCGTGGAGATCTTCCGGCTCGAAGGCGGACTCATCGTCGAGCACTGGGACGTCCGCGACGAGATCCCGGAGACCACGGTCAGCGGACACGACGTCGTCTGACGCCCCCTCAACTCCTGCCGCCCAGAAGGCTCCCGGCCTCCTGGGCGGCAGTTTTTCGTCCAGCCACCAGAAGACGAAGGAGACAGCAGTGACACAACGACAACCCGACCGGCGCCCGGCCGCCGGCCTCACCCGGCGCGGCCTCCTCGGCACCGCGACCGCCGTGGGGATCGGCGCGGCCGTGGTCCCCACCCGCGCCCTGGCCGCCGACAACACGGTCACCACCACTCCCGCCGCGGTCACCGTAGGACCGTCGGACGCCCGCTATCTCGACCTCACCTCCCGCGGCTACAACGCGAGATTCACCGCCGCCCCCGACTCGATACGGCTCGTCCACACCACCGCGCAGGTGGTGTCCGTCGTCCAGGAGGCGGTCGACGCCGGCAGGCGCATCGGGGTGCGCGGCGGCGGGCACTGCCTGGACGGACTCGTCGACGACCCGGACGTACGGACACTCGTCGACATGTCCGAGATGGACACGGTCCGCTACGACCCCGCCCGCCGCGCCTTCCTCGTCGAGGGCGGCGCCACACTCGGCCACGTCTACCGCACCCTGTACCTGGAGTGGGGCGTGTCCCTGCCCGGCGGGACCTGCCCGACCGTCGGCGTCGGCGGCCATGTCACCGGCGGTGGCTACGGCGCGATGTGCCGCCAGTACGGTGCCGTCGTCGACCACCTCCACGCCGTGGAGGTCGTCGTGGTCGACGCCTCCGGCACCGCCCGTGCCGTGGTCGCCACCCGCGAGGCCGACGACCCGCACCGCGACCTGTGGTGGGCCCACACGGGCGGCGGCGGAGGCACCTTCGGCATCGTCACCCGCTACTGGTTCCGCGCCCCCGACGCCACCGGCAGTGACCCCTCGACCCTGCTTCCCAGACCGCCGAAGACCCTGCTGAAGTCGACGGTCGCCATCAAGTGGAGCGACCTGACGGAGGCCGCCTTCACCGCGCTGATCGCCAACCACGGCGCCTGGCACGCCCGCAACAGCGTCGCCGGTTCGTCCTACGACAGCCTGCACAGCGTCCTGATCCTCTACAACCGGATCCAGGGCAGCCTCGTCCTCAACACCCAGATGGACGGCACCCGTTCGGACGCCTCTGCTCTCCTCGACGCCTACGTCACGGCGGTGACCGGCGGCATCGGAGTCCCGTACACCGACGCCCGCTCCTCCTGGCCCTGGCTCAAGACCACCCTCAAGGACCCCTACGACACCGGTCTTTACAACCGCACGAAGTCCAAGGGCGCCTATCTGCGCCAGGGTTGGTCCGCCGCACAGGCCCGCACGCTCTACGGCTATCTCTCCGACGCCACCTACGACGGACATGCCGGCATCCTGCTCTACTCCTACGGCGGCAAGGTCAACACCGTGTCGCCCACGGCCACCGCGCTCGCCCAGCGGGACTCGGTCCTCAAGGCCAACTTCACGACGTACTGGCCCGATCCGACCCAGGACGACCGGCACGTGGCCTGGATGCGCGCCCTGTACCGCGACCTCTACGCGGACACCGGTGGCGTGCCGGTGCCCAACGACACCAACGACGGCTCGTACATCAACTACCCCGACACCGACCTCACCGACCCGGCCTGGAACACCTCCGGCGTGCCCTGGCAGACCTTGTACTTCAAGGGAAACCTCGCCAAGTTGCGCCAGGTGAAGGCCACTTGGGACCCGGGCAACGTGTTCCACCACAAGCTGTCCGTCACCGCGAACTAGCACCCGCACACCACGAAGCCCCCGCCTCGCGTGCACGAGGCGGGGGCTCGGTGTTGCCCGGCGCGGGGTCAGACGAGTTCGGCCGGGAAGCTCACCCCGGTCAGCGACTCGCTCAGCGCGCGCAGCCGGGCGCGGTCGCGCTCGTCGTAGGCCTGGGCGCCCGCCCGGGACCGCTGGGTGCGGTTGAAGTAGGCGCCCGTCACGGTGTCCAGGGCCGGATCGGTGATCATGCGCAGGGTGCTGTGCACGCCCTCCTCGACCGTGGACTGCGGGGTGAAGAGGTTCACCACCATCTTCGTCGGCATGTACGACGCAGGGTGCAGGGCGTTGACCGTCACCCCGGTGCCGTGCAGCCGCTCGGCCAGGTCGAAGGTCAGGCTGATCTGGGCGAGCTTCGCCTGGCAGTAGGCCTGCACCCCGTCCCAGTTCCGCTCCAGCATCACGTCACGGAAGTCGATCGGCGCCTGGCCCGCGGAGCTGACGTTGACGATACGGGCCGGGGCCGAGCGCACCAGCAGCGGCGCGAGCCGGCAACTGAGCATGTAGGCCGCCAAGTAGTCGACCTGGAAGGTGAGTTCCAGTCCGTCCTGGCTTTCGTGCCGGGCCAGCTCGACCCCGATGCCGGCATTGTTCACCAGCGCGTCGAGCCGGTCGTGGGTGGAGAGGATCCGGTCGGCGAGCTTGCGGATGTCCTCCAGCGAGGAGAAGTCGGCCAGTTCGTAGCTCAGCCGTTCGTTGCCGGTGGACGCGCGCAGTTCCGCCAGCAGCTCGGCGCCCTTGGTCGCGCTGCGGCCGTGCAGGATCAACGACGCCCCGTGCGCGGCGAGTTCACGGGCCAGCTCACGGCCCATGCCGTCGGTGGCGCCGGTGAGGAGGATGGTCTGGTCGGGGACGGGCCTCATGGTGGTGCACTCTCCTGTCAGGCGTACGTGGCCAGTTCGTCGGTGGACTGATCGGTGTATCCCTGGCTGACCTCCAGCACGACGCCGTCCGGGTCGGACACCCACACGGTCTTCCAGCCGGGGATGAACGCGTCGAAGGTCAACGGGCCGAGCAGCGGCTCCAGTTCGCCGCCGGCCGCGGCGAGGAACGCGTCCACGTCGTCGACCTGGAAGGCGAGATGGCGTGCCGTGCCGGGGTTGTCGGGACCGTCCTTCGCCGTGGTGAACAGGGCGTCCGCGTCGGTCGCGAACAGCTCCAGATAGACCGGGCCGTTGCGCAGGAACACCACGCGGACCCCGTCGGCCTCCACCACCCGGGCCCGGGCGAACCCGAAGTGCCGGGTGTAGAAGTCCTCCGTGGCCTTCTGGTCACGGCAGTTGAGGCCGACGTGCGACCAGCGCAGGCCGGCCGGGGCGGAAGTCGTCATCGCCGTCACGTCCCGGTGACCGCGGCGAACGGCACACTGTCGTGGAAGTTCGCGAAGTACGTGATGAGGCCGCCGGTGACGCGGAAGTAGTTGCACACCTTGGCCTCGACGGTGACACCGTCATGGGTGCGGCCGGTGATGTCGGAGACCACCGCGGCCTGCTCGCCGTCCACGACCACGTGCCGGGGGACGTTGGCGAAGGAGGCGTACATCTCCGGGAAGCCCTTCATCATCTCCCGGAGGGTCTCGCGGCCCTCGACATGACCGGCCAACTGCTCGTCCATGGTCTGGTCGACGGCGAACAGGTCGCACCAGGCGTCCCACTCGCCGGAGTTGGCCAGCCGGTAGTACGTGTCGACCACTTCTCGGGTGTTCATGCGCCCGTCCTTTCCTGTGGCTGTTGCGCGGGTACGGGATCGATCAGGGGAGCGGGACGCCGACCTGGCGCATCAGGCCCGCGGTGTCGGCCTGCACCCAGCGCTCGACGACCTTGCCGTCCTCCAGCCGGTAGACCTCCAGGCTGGTCCAGGAGACCTCCCTGCCGGTGGGCTCCTGGCCGAAGAACGGTGCGATGTGCTTGCCGTGGAAGGTGATGTGCATGATCACCTTGTCGGGCGCGGCGGGGTACAGCGCGTCGAGGCCCACGCGGAAGTCGAGCCCGTCGTAGGCGCCCTGGATGATCCCCTTGAGCTCCTCCAGGCTCTCGCAGCTCCACGCCGGGTTGTTGTCGTGGAACGTCGGCCCGAACAGGTCGTCGAGGGCGTCCAGACGGCGCTGGTTGACGGCGTCGCTGACCTGCTGGACGACGGCCAGGTTCAGGGCGTCCGAGGAGATCTGCTCGCGCAGGCCGAGCATGTCGTCCTGTGCCCAGCGCTCCACGAACAGGCCGTTCTCGACCCGCCAGATCTCGGTGGTGGACCACTCCACCTTGCGGCCCGTGGCCGGGAAGCCGAGCAGCGGCGCGAGATGCGTGCCGGTCAGCTTGACCCGGGTCAGCACCCGGTCCTCGCCGAGCGCCGACAGCTCGTCCAACTCGCCTTTCAGATCAAGGGAGTTGTACGCCCCGCGCAGCGCCTCCAGGTAGGAGTCGATGCCGGTGATGTCGAACCCGGGGTGGTGGTCGGTGAAGCCGGCGGCGATGACCCGGGGGATCTCCGCCAGGTCACCGGAGTTGAACGCTTCGAGGAAGCGCCGGTACAGCTGAAGGTTCTCCTGCTGGGACTGGTCGAGGTCGGACATGGTGCATCCCCTAGCTCAAGTGGACGTCGGACAGGGACGGTTGGGAGTCGGCCGCGGCGGCCGTCTCGCGGACGAACGCCGCCGCGCGCTCGCCGATCAGCACGGCCGGCGCGTGCGTGTTGCCCGCGGTGATCGACGGCATCACGGACGCGTCGGCTATCCGCAGCCCCGCGATGCCGTGCACACGCAGCTCCGGGTCCGTGACGGCGTCCGGGCCCGTGCCCATCCGGCAGGTGCCGGCCGGGTGCCACAGGGTGGTCGCGTTCGCGGCGATGTACCGGCGCAGCTCCTCGGGCCCGGTGATGTCCTTGCCGGGGCCCAACTCGTCGCCGCGGAACGGGTCGAAGGCACGGGTGGCGGCCAGCTCGCGCGCCAACCGCACGCCGTGCACGAGGACATCGAGGTCGGCCGTGGAGGTGAGGTAGCCGGCGCTGATGACGGCGTTGGACTCCGGGCTGCTGCCGCGCAGCCGTACCCGGCCCCGGCTCTGCGGCCGCAGCGCGATCGGCGCGAAGGTGAAGCCGGGCCCCTCCCACTGGTCGGCGGGGGCGTCGGCCGGCAGGAACTTGATGGGACCGAAGGTGAATTGGAGGTCGGGGGAGTCCTCGGGACCGGCCTCGCGGGTGTGGGTGAACAGCCCCGCCTCGGACAGCAGCGCCCCGTCCGGGTGCTCCTGGAGCGACTGGTAGCAGATCGGCACGAACAGGTGGTCCTGAAGTCCGGCGCCGACCCCGGGCAGATCCTGCACACAGCGGATGCCGTGCTCCCGCAGATGCGCGGCCGGACCGATCCCGGACAGCATCAGCAGCTTCGGCGTCTCGAACGCCCCGGCGGACACGATGACTTCACCCTCGGCGCGCAGTTCGCGCCGGGTGCCCTCGTGGACGTACTCGACACCCGTGGCCCGCGCCCCGGAGAGCAGCAGCCGGGTGACCAGGGTGTCCGTCAGCACGGTCAGGTTGGGGCGCCCGAGGGCCGGGCGCAGATAGGCGTCGGCGGTGCTGCACCGGTGGCCCGCGTCGTCGCGGAACGTCTGGTACAGGAAGCCGAAGCCCTCCTGCCGGGCCCCGTTGTAGTCCCCGTCGGTTTCTGTGGCGTACCCGAGTTCACCGGCACCCGCCACGAACGCCCGGGCGATCGGCGCGGGCCGGTCTAGCTGCCGCAGCCGGACCGGACCGCCCGCGCCGCGGAACTCGTCGGCGCCGCCCGAGTAGTCCTCGGCCTTGCGGAAGAACGGCAGGACGTCCTCGTACGACCATCCGGTGGCGCCCTCGGCGACCCAGCGGGTGTAGTCGTGGCGGCTGCCGCGCACCCACATCAGGGCGTTGACGGAACTGCACCCGCCGACGACCTTGCCACGGGCCACGGGGACACGGCGGCCCTCCATGCCCGCCTCGGACTCGGTGACGTAGCCCCAGTCGATCTCGCCGCGCCACTCGGCGGTGAGCAGCGAGAGGACCGAGGCCGCGTCGGCCCGGTGGATCTCGGGGCGCTCGTCCCAGCCGCCCGCCTCCAGCAGGACCACGCTCACGGACGGGTCCTCGCTCAGCCGGGCCGCGACCGCACAGCCGGCCGAGCCGGCGCCGACGACGATGTAATCGGCCCCGAGGGGCACCGACTTCGACGGCATGTCAGCCTCCAAAAGGTGACGGGGAATCAGATGGCGGCCGGCTCGCCGACCCGGTAGTCGACGATCAGCGGACGGGCACCCGGCTCGGGGCGCTCCAACTGCCACTTCTGGTTGATCCGGAAGGACGAAACGGTGCCGTCCGCGGTCGACTTGGCGGTCCACACCACCGTGACGTCGAGGTCGATACGGGTGCCGTCCTCCTGCTGAACGACCTTCTCCACGGTGTGACTCTGGTCGGTGTAGGCCTCGCCGACGGCCGTGTACCAGTCGAGGAAGTCCGCGTGGCTGTACAGGGTCCGCTCCGGGAAGGCCATCACCAGGCCCTGGTCGGCGACGAAGGGCAGCAGCTCCTCGACCGGGGCGTGCTCGCTCAGCAGGTCGTACCAGCGCTGCACGAACTCGGCGATCTCCCGGTCGGAGCCGGTCTGTTCGCTCGGCATGAATGTCTCCGCTCATCGGGGTTCCGCTCCCGGGGTCCGGAAGCGACACACGACCGATGACCCCACAACCGCGCCCGCCCCGGCCGCCCGTGCGCGCGGACGGGCCGCACTGTGCGAAGTCGCCGCCGCAGCTGCGGCAACTCCCGGCGGAAGCCGTCGAGTCCACACGTCGAAGATCGATGGCCAGGACATGCCGTAGTGCGTTCGGCCACTTGAGGATGTGCCGCGACCCGGGCCCCGCCGACGACCGGCGCGAACGACCGCGACGTACACAGGAATTCGCCAGTCGGCACCGTCCCGCCGAACGGGAGGAACCCCATGAGCAAGCGCATTCTGGTCGTCCTGTCCGAATACGGTTACTGGGGTGAGGAGTTGATCGGCCCCCTGGAGACCTTCGACCAGGCCGGCTACCACCTCACCTTCGCCACCGCGACCGGCAAGCGCCCGCACGCGCTGCCGCCGAGCATGGACCCCGAGTACGTCGACCCGCCCCTCGGCCGCTCCGTCACCACGCCCGAGACGGCCGCCAAGGTGCGGAAGGTCGAGGCCTCCGACCGCCTCGACAACCCGCTCGACCTGTCGTCCTGGCTGCCCGACCGGCCCTACCGGTCCAAGCCGTACTTCCTGCGCGACTGGGAGGCCTACAACACCCGTCTGGAGCAGGTGCGTTCACAGATCGCCGACCGCTACGACGCGCTCCTCATCGTCGGCGGCAGCGGACCGATCGTCGACCTCGCCAACAACTGGCGCGTCCACGACCTGATCCTCGCCTTCCACGCACTGGACCGGCCGATCGCCGCCGAGTGCTACGGCGTCGCCTGCCTCGCCTTCGCCCGCGACCAGGAGACCCGCGTCTCCCTCATCCGCGGCAAGCACGTCACCGGCCACTGCATCGAGTACGACTACAAGGACGGCACCGGTTTCCTCGGCACCGACTTCGTGATGGGCCCGCCGCCCTACCCGCTGGAGTACATCCTGCGCGACGCCACCGCGCCCGGCGGCGCCTACCACGGGAACTTCGGCAAGGAGACCTCCGTCATCGTCGACTACCCGTTCATCACGGGCCGTTCGACGCCCGACTCCTACCTGACCGGACAGAAGACCGTCGAGGTCCTCGAAGAGGGCCTGCGGCAGTGGGGGTTCACGGCGACCGCCTGAGGCCGCCGCGATCCCCTTTGCTCCGACGAGAGGTGAGCACGATGGACAGCAGGCCCGCGCGGATCGCGCTGCTCGAACAACTGCAGGCCGAAGGGGTCCGGTTCATGTTCGGCAACCCCGGCACGGTCGAGCAGGGGTTCCTCGACGAACTGCGCTCCTTCCCCTCGATCCAGTACATCCTGGCCCTCCAGGAGTGCACGGCCGTCGGAATGGCGGACGGCTACGCACGCGCCACCCGCACCCCGGCGGTCCTGCAACTCCACTCCGGAGTAGGGCTCGGCAACGGCATCGGCATGCTCTACCAGGCGATGCGCGGCCACGCCCCGATCGTCACCCTGGTCGGCGAGTCCGGGCTGCGCTACGACAGCATGGACGCGCAGATGGCCGCCGACCTGGTCGGCATGGCCAAACCGGTGACCAAGTGGGCCACCCGCGTGGTCGATCCCGACTCCACGCTGCGCGTCCTGCGCCGCGCCTTCAAGGTCGCCGCGACCCCGCCGTACGGACCGGTGCTGGTCGTGCTGCCCGCCGACGTCATGGACCACGACACCGCCGAACCGGTGATGCCCGTGTCCTACCCGGAGACGCGCAGCCTGCCGACCCCGGACACCGTGGCGAAGGCCGCGGCCCTGCTCGCCGAGGCCCGCAACCCGATCGTCATCGCGGGTGACGGCGTCCACTTCGCGGGCGCCCAGACCGAGTTGGGGCGGCTGGCCGAGGTGTGGGGCGCCGACGTGTACGGCGCGGACTGGGCCGAGGTCAACCTCTCCGTCGAACACCCCGCCTATGCGGGCCAGTTGGGCCATATGTTCGGAGAGCAGAGCCGGAAGATCACCGGCGCGGCCGACGGTGTCCTCATTGTGGGCACCTATGTGCTGCCCGAGGTGTACCCGGCCCTCGACGGCGTCTTCGGTGCCGGTGTCCCGGTCGTGCACATCGACCTGGACTCCGGCGCGATCGCCAAGAACCACCCCGTCGACCTCGGCATCGTCGCCGACCCGAAGGCCACCCTGAGCCTGCTCGCGGACGCGCTGGGCCGGGAGATGGGCCTCGGGCGGCGGACGGCGGCGGCCGAGCGGCTGCGCCGGCACGCCGCGCAGCGCTCGGCCGCGCTCGCCAAGGCCGACGAACGGGCCGAGGCCGCCGCCGAGGCAGCGGAACTGCCCACGGTCGCCCTCGCCAAGGAGTTCGCCCGGCGGCTGCCGTCGGACGCGATCCTCTTCGACGAGGCACTGACGGCGTCCCCGGCGCTCTTCCGCCGGCTCCCGCCGACCGTGCCCGGCCAGTGGATGCAGACCCGCGGCGGCTCCCTCGGCGTCGGCATCCCCGGCGCGCTGGGCGCCCAACTCGCCCACCCCGACCGCACGGTGGTCGGATTCACCGGCGACGGCGGCAGCATGTACACCTTCCAGGCGCTGTGGACGGCGGCCCGCTACGGCCTCCCCACCAAGTTCGTCATCTGCAACAACGGCAGCTACAAGCTCCTCGAGGACAACATCGAGGAGTACTGGCGGGACCAGCGCATCCCCGCCCACGAACAGCCCGAGATCTTCGACCTGAGCAGCCCGGCCGTCGACTTCGTCTCGCTCGCCGGCTCGCTCGGCGTGGCCGCCGTCCGGGTCGAGAAGCCCGGGCAGGCGGAGGAGGCGGTCGCCCAGGCGCTCGCGCACCGCGGGCCGTTCCTCATCGACCTGGTGACCGCCAAGGGGAAGGGGTAGTCGCCGTGCGACTGACCGGTCACAAGATCGCTGTCCTGATGGAGAGCGACTTCTACGAGCCCGAGATCCTCTACTACCGCTACCGCTTCCCCGAGGAGGGAGCCGAGGTCCACTTCCTGTCCCGGCTGTGGGGCAACGAGCAGATGACCTTCCAGGGCCATGAGCACCGGATGCCCTTCGAGGTCACCGAGTCCTTCGAGGACCTCGACGAGTTCGCGCTCAAGGAGTACTCGGCGGTGATCGTCCCCTCCGGGATGGTCGCCGACCGGCTGCGCTTCACGGAGGACCCCCAACTGCTGCCGCCCGCCTCGCAGTTCCTGCGCCGGGCGTTCGCCGACCCGGCGATCCTCAAGGGCATCATCTGCCACGGCATGTGGCTCGCCGCACCCGTGCAGGGCCTGATGCAGGGCAGGCGCGCGGTGGTGCACAACAACCTGCTGGGCGATCTGCGGAACATGGGCGGCGAGTACGTCGACCAGGACGTCGTCATCCACGACGACCTGGTCACCGGCCGCACCGGCAACCACTGCCACCTCTTCGCACGGACCATCATCGACCTGCTCGCAGCCCGGACGCCGGCCCCGACCGGGCTCCGCTGACGGGATCCGAGCGGGGAGGAGCCGACCATGACACCGGTGACCGGGCGCATCCCCGTCCTCGACGTCCGACCACGGGTGCGGGACGGGGAGTTGCCCGCCAAGGCCGTGACGGGAGAACACCTCGACATCACGGCCGTCGTCTTCCGCGAGGGCCACGGCGCCGTCGCCGCGGACGTCGTCCTGCACGATCCCGCGGGGCACCCCGCCCACCGGGTCCCGATGACCCTCGTCGACGAGGACGCCGACCGCTGGCAGGCGACCGTGGTGCCCGACACGGAGGGCCTGTGGACCTTCCGTGTCGAGGCCTGGGCCGACCCGCTGGCGAGCTGGCGGCACGACGCCACACTGAAGATCCAGGCCGACGTCGACACTGAACTCACCCTGACCGAAGGGGCGTTACTGCACGAACGAGCGGCACTCGGCATCACCGAATCGGACCGCCGGGAGGCGGTCTCCGCGGCCGTCGCCGCGCTCCGCGACACCCTGGGCCCCCCTCCGGCCCGGCTGTCCGCCGTCACCACCCCCCGGGTGACGGCCGCCCTGGGGCGCTACGCGCTGCGTGACCTCGTCACCGCCTCCCGGCCACTGCCGCTGCGCGTCGAACGACGACGCGCCCTCGTCGGCTCCTGGTACGAACTGTTCCCCCGCTCGGAGGGGGCGGTGGTCCAGGCGGGCAGCCGCCCGATCGGCGGCACGCTGCGGACGGCCGCCGAGCGGCTGCCCGCCGTCGCCGCGATGGGCTTCGACGTCGTCTACCTCCCGCCGGTCCACCCGATCGGCACCACCCACCGCAAGGGCGCGGACAACACCCTGCACGCGGGCCCCGACGACGTCGGCTCACCGTGGGCCATCGGCTCCCGGCACGGCGGCCACGACGCGATCCATCCCGACCTCGGCACCGAGGACGACTTCCGCCACTTCGTGGCCACCGCACGGGAGTTGGGCCTCGAAGTCGCCCTGGACCTCGCCCTCCAGTGCTCACCGGACCACCCCTGGCTCACCGAGCACCCCGAGTGGTTCCACCACCGTGCCGACGGCTCCATCGCCTACGCCGAGAACCCGCCGAAGACGTACGAGGACATCCACCAACTCGACTTCGACGGCGACCCGGAGGGCCTGTACGCCGAGGCGCTGCGGATCGTCCGGCACTGGATGGACCTCGGTGTGCGGATCTTCCGGGTGGACAACCCGCACACCAAACCCGTGCAGTTCTGGGAGTGGCTGATCGCGGAGGCCGACGCCACGGACCCCGATGTGCTGTTCCTGGCCGAGGCGTTCACCCGGCGAGCGATGGTGCACGCGCTGGCGCAGGCCGGCTTCCAGCAGTCGTACACCTACTTCACCTGGAAGAACACCAAGGAGGAGTTGACCGCCTACCTGCCCGAACTCGCCCTGGGAAGCGCCCACTTCCTACGGCCCAACCTCTTCGTGAACACCCCCGACATCCTGCACGCCTACCTCCAGCACGGCGGCAGACCCGCCTTCGAGATACGGGCCGTGCTCGCCGCGACCGCCGCGCCGAGCTGGGGTGTCTACGCCGGCTACGAACTCTGCGAGAACACCCCGCTGGCCGAGGGCACCGAGGACTACCTCGCCTCGGAGAAGTACCAACTCAGGCCCCGGGACTGGGCACGTGCGGAGGCGGAGGGCCGCACCGTCACCCCGCTGATCACCCTCCTCAACCGGCTCCGCCGACAGCACCCGGCCCTCCAGGAGTTGCGCAACCTGCGCCTCCAGAGCACGGACAGCGACCAGATCCTCGCCTACACCAAACGCGTCGAACTCCCCGACGGCGGCGCCGACCTGGTGCTCGTGATCGTCAACCTCGACCCGCACCACGCCCACGAGGCCACCGTCACCTGCGACCCGGCCGCCCTCGGCCTGCCCGCCGACGGCACGCTCAAGCTGCGCGACGAACTCACCGGGGAGACCTACGCCTGGGGCGAGTCCACCTACGTACGCCTCGATCCGGCCCACCAGGTCGCGCACGTGCTCACACCTGCGGAGGGATCATGAGCGACGGCATCCTCGAACCCCTGCTCCCGGCCCTGGCACCCTGGCTGGAAGGGCGCCGCTGGTTCGACACCCGCTTCACCGGGGCACACCTCGAAGCCCGCTCGGCGTCCCTGCTCGGCGACGAGGCGCCCCTGCTGCTGCACGCCGTGATCACGGCCCGCCGCCCGGACGGACAGGTCCTGCACTACCAACTCCTGCTCGGCGTGCGCCCCGAACTCCCCGCCCGCCTCGAACCCGCCGCCGTCACCACCGTCCCGTCCGGCCCCTGGCAGGGCTGGCGGGTCTACGACGCGCTCGCCGACGGCGCCCTGCTCGGACTGCTGCTGCGCACCCTGGCGGGCGGCGGCGCGGGACCGGGCCCCCGCCTGGAACGCACCGGCCGCTACCCGCTCCCCGTCGGCCTCGTCCCGCACCCCCTCGACGGCGAGATGAGCAACACCGCCGTGGCCTACGGCGGCCGTATCCTCCTCAAGATCTTCCGCCGCCCGGAACCGGGCCCGCACACCGAGGTCGAGGCCCTGCACGCCCTCACCCGGGAACACTGCGCGCGCACCCCCCGCCTCTACGGCGCCCTGCACAGCGACGCCCCCGGCGCCGAGGGCCTGGTGCTCGGCCTCGTCGAGGAGTTCCTGCCCGACGCCCGGGACGGCTGGGAGGAGGCGGTACGGCACGCGAGCGACTGCATGGCCGACGCGTGCCGCGGCGTACCGGCGAGCGGTGGATTCACCCCGCACGCCCGCAGTCTGGGCCGGGCCGTCGCCGAGGTGCACGGCGCGCTCGACCGGGCGTTCGGCCGCAGCCGGCTCACCGCACCCGACGTGGCGGAGGAGGCGGCGCGGATGAACATGCGGCTCAAGGAGGCCGCCGAGGAGGTCCCGGCGCTCGCCCGCTACACCACCCGGATCGGCGCCCTCTTCGACGACTACGCCCGGGTCGCCGGGCGTGGCTCTCCCGTCTTCGCCCAGCGCACCCACGGCGATCTGCATCTGGGGCAGGCGCTGCGCGCCGCCGACGGCTGGCGGATCGTCGACTTCGAGGGCGAACCGGCCCGCACCGCCGCCGAACGCGCCCTGCCGCAGCCGGTGTTGAGGGACGTCGCCGGCATGCTGCGTTCCTTCGACTACGCGGCCCGCACCGGCCTCGCCACCCTGGAGTCCGCCGATCCCCAGGACGGGTCGCCCGCCGGGCGGCTGCGCCGGCGGAGGCGGGCGGCCGCGTGGGCGGTGCGCAACCGGCGTGCGTTCATCGAGGGTTACGCGTCGGCCGGGCGGGAGGACCCGCACTGTCAGCCCGTGGTGCTGCGCGCCTTCGAGGCGGACAAGGCGATCTACGAGGCGGTGTACGAATCCCGCCTCCGTCCCGAAAGGTTGCCCATTCCGCTCGCCGCGGTGCATCGGCTGGCGAATGGCTCTCGCTGATTCCCCGCCGAATTCCCCGTCGTACGCCGGGAATTACGGTGACGGAATAGGGGGCGGAATTCGGGTGGCACTCGGAAGGTGACCGGTCCGGTCACCTCACCCGTCGACCGGAGACACGACGAACCCCCCGGCCCGGGCACCTGTCCAGGCGGGGGGTTCGCAGGGTTCGGATCCGGCCGGAAACGGAACCGGGGCACCTGCCCCGGCGGGCCCTTCGACGTCTACAGGTTCGTCCCTTTACCAGGGGTGACAGTCAACGGTCCGTGCCATTGAGTGGGGCTGCCCGCGAGGTGAACTCCACCGGAAAGGTGGGGAATCGGGCCGGATTCGGGAAAACGGCCCGGGGTTCAGGAACGGTGGTGCTCGGTGAAGATCTGGCTGGGGTCGCGGTGCGGTGCCATGCCGGCCGCCGACAGGGCCCGGTCGTAGGCCTTGAGGGCCTCGGCGGTGTTGCCCTGCCGCTTCCACAGGTCGCCCAGGTAACGCCAGTTGAGAGCCACCTGGTGGGACGGGCGGAACTGGCGCAACTGCCGGGTGGCGGCCTGGAGATACTGGGCGGCCTGGTCGAAGTTGCCGCGCATCAGCTGGATCTCGGCGAGCGTGCCCCGGGCGCCGACGGCCTGGATGCGGGACTCGTTGCCGGTCAGTCCGAGGGCGCGCTCGGCGTGCGCCGCCGCCTCGTCCCACTGCCCGAGCATCGCGTCCGCGTCGGCCAGCCCGATCTCGCACTGGGCCAGCTCCGGAGCGTTGCCCACCTCGGCCAGCAGTTGCTGCGCCTCCTCCAACAGCTGCTTGCCGCGCGCCGGTTCGGGCTCGTCGACCTGGAGGAGCAGTGAGCCGTAGTTCATCTTGAGCATGGCGAGGTGGCGCAGGTTGTCGTCCTCCGACATCAGCGCGAGCGCCCGCTCCACCAGGGCCATGGCCTCGTTCAACTGGCCCCGGGAGCGGGCCACCAGCCCCGCGTTCCAGTACACCGCGCCGCGCGCCGCCCGGGCGCCCTGCTTCTCGGCGGCGTCCAGGAGCTTGCCGCCCATGAGCTGGGCGCGGGTCAGGTCACCGCGCATGTGGTACGACGCCATGAGCGTGGCGCCGAGTTGGACGTGGTCGACCGTCACGTCCAGGCCGAGGGCGTCCAGCCGGGACATGGCGCGCTCGCCGATCTCGATGCTGAGGGTGATGTCGCCGGCGTTGCGATAGCAGCGGCACAGGGCGACCGCGATCTGGCACCACTCGGCGGAACCCGGGGCGAGGTCGGGGTCGCGGTGGAGCTCCTCCAGGACCGCGATGGCGGCCTCGGTGCGGTCGAGCTTCTCCAGTGCGGAGGCCTGGCCCATGCGGGCGCGCCGGGTCATCGTGACGTCCAGGAGGCTGGGCCTGGTCAGGAGTTCGCTCAGGGTCTGCAGGGCCTCGCCGTTGCTGCCGTTGCGCAGGGCCATCTCGCCGAAGGCCAGCCGCAGTCGCGCCTCTTCCAGCTCGTGGTCGTCCCGGCCGCTGCGCAGGTATTCCGCGGAGCAGCCGAGGCGCTCCGCGAGCGCGGCGAGCACCGACTCCGAGGGGGCGCGCTTACCGGATTCGATCAAGGAGATGTAGCTCGCCGATATCTCGCTGGACGCCAGATCCTGCTGCTTGAGGCCACGTTTGCCGCGCAGCAGCCGGATGCGCTCACCCAGCCCTGTGGTCGTCGTGTTTTCGAGAGGGTCCATGTGGGCTCCTTGGAGGTGGCTATGACCACCGGGATGACAGATCAATGTTACCAGTAAGTCGCTGGCGCTCCAATGGAGATGGCATGATCGATTCGCTGGCGCGAAGTAGTCAGGGCTGGCCTGGACTGGCATTTTCTGAATTGACACTAATTCAGATTTCATTTGGGCAAGGGCGTTCCGCTTTTCGAGATCGTCTTTTGCTAGATTAATACTTGACTCATTGAGTAAGTTCTTGTTGACTCAACTTGTCAAAGCGTCATCCGTAAATGCTCGGAGAGGAGATTTTCATGAGCACCAAAATATTCACGCTCATAGCAATCGTCGTCTTCGTCGGTGGACTTGTGACGAGCGGTCTCTGGTTCAACGGTTCGGGTGCCACCACCCATCCCCTGCGCGAAGGCATCGCCCAGTCCAGCGGCGCGAGCGGCGCCTGCTGCTGAGGCGGGGTCCGCACCGAGAACGGCACTTCAGGCTCAGTGGACCGGTGGACGGTCCGGCGGCTGGTTCCACGGCCGGCCGGACGTCCCCCGGTCTGTTCGTATGTGCTGCCAGGGCATTCCGCCGTGCGGGAAATGGCAGGCGACCGTGTGGGTGCCGGCCGCGGTGACCTGGGTCGGCCGCGGTATCTCGGTCTCGCAGCGCGTCCGCCGACCGGGCGTCAGCAGCGCGGCGACCGGGCAGCGGGCCAGGAACCGGCATCCCGCCGTGACCGGCACACCGGACGGGGGGTCGCCGGGCAGCACGATCCGGCGCCGGGCGCGTTCGGCGACCGGGTCCGGCAGCGGGACGGCCGACAGTAGAGCGCGCGCGTAGGGATGCCGGGGCGCGTCGAACACCTCGGCCACCGGCCCCGTCTCCACCGTGCGCCCCGCGTACATCACCGCGACCCGGTCGGCGATCTGCCGGACCACGGCCAGATCGTGCGACACCAGGAGATACGCCGGCCCCAACTCCCGCTTCAGCCGCAGCAACAGGTCCAGGATCTGGGCCTGCACCGACACGTCCAGCGCGGACACCGGTTCGTCGAGCAGCAGCAGCGCGGGCTCGACGGCGAGCGCCCGGGCGATCGCGACACGCTGCCGCTGCCCCCCGGAGAACTGATGCGGATACCGCTCCGCGTCCGCCGCGTCCAACCCCACCTGCCGGAGCAACCGCGGAATGCGCGCCGCTACGACGTCCCGTGGCACGCGCCGCGCGTGGAGCGGCTCGGCGACGATGTCGCCCACCGGCATCCGCGGATCGAGACTCGACATGGGGTCCTGCGGCACGATCTGCACGGCCCCGCGCAGCAGCCGCGCCGTCCGCCGGGTCAGCCGGGCGACATCCTGCCCGAGGATCTCCACGACCCCCGTCTCCGGCGCCGTGAGCGACACGATCTCCATCAGGGTCGTGGACTTCCCGGCCCCGGACTCACCGACCAGCGCGAGGGTCTCCCCCCGGCACACCTCGAGGTCGACCTCCTCCACCGCCCGCACCGCCCGCTCCTGGCGACGCCGGCCACCGGAAGGGACGTAGGACTTCGCGAGACCGGAGACACGGAGGACGAACTCGGGCGCGGCGGGGGCTGGTCCGGGGAAGGG
>NZ_JAENRY010000600.1 GCF_016612545.1 Streptomyces sp. MBT65
ACGGCAGCGGTGTAACCCAGCGGCGCCGCACCGGGGTTGGTCGGCTGCCGCTGGGTTACACCGCTGCCGTCGAGCTGTCGTCCGACCGGCTGCTCCACAACAAGAAGCAGAAGGCGAAGAGCGGCCGCCCCGGTGCCGCGTCCTCCCGTTTCAAGCTCGGCGGCAAGAAGGAAGAGGCCGAGCGGCAGCGGAAGTTGGAGCTGATCCGTACGCCGGTGCTGTCCTGCTACCGGATCGCGGTCATCAGCCTCAAGGGCGGTGTCGGCAAGACCACGACCACCACCGCGCTCGGCTCCACCCTCGCCACCGAGCGCCAGGACAAGATCCTCGCGATCGACGCCAACCCGGACGCCGGCACGCTCGGCCGTCGTGTGCGCCGCGAGACCGGTGCGACCATCCGCGACCTGGTCCAGGCGATCCCGTACCTCAACTCGTACATGGACATCCGCCGGTTCACGTCCCAGGCGCCCTCCGGTCTGGAGATCATCGCCAACGACGTCGACCCGGCCGTGTCGACCACGTTCAACGACGAGGACTACCGGCGCGCGATCGACGTGCTGGGCAAGCAGTACCCGATCATCCTCACCGACTCCGGTACCGGTCTGCTCTACAGCGCCATGCGCGGTGTGCTCGACCTCGCCGACCAGCTCATCATCATCTCGACGCCGTCCGTGGACGGTGCGAGCAGCGCGAGTACGACGCTGGACTGGCTGTCGGCGCACGGGTACGCGGACCTCGTCTCGCGCTCCCTCACCGTCATCTCCGGTGTCCGCGAGACCGGCAAGACGATCAAGGTGGAGGACATCGTCAGCCACTTCGAGACGCGCTGCCGGGGTGTCGTGGTCGTGCCGTTCGACGAGCATCTCGCCGCCGGTGCGGAGGTCGACCTCGACATGATGCGGCCGAAGGTACGGGAGTCGTACTTCCACCTGGCCGCCCTGGTCGCCGAGGACTTCGTCCGCCACCAGCAAATGCACGGCCTGTGGACGAGCGACGGCAACCCGCCACCGGTGCTGGCCCCGCCGATGCCGGGCCAGCAGGGATACCCGGGCGCGCAGGGATATCCGGGCGCGCAGGGTTACCCCGGGCAGCAGGGTTATCCGGGGCAACAGCAGCCGTACCCGGGCCGGCCCGCTCCGGGTCAGCAGGGCCCGCCGCAGTCCGGTCCCCATCCCCCGCAGCAGCCGCAACCGCAGCACCAACCGCCGCCTCACCCGGACCAGCAGCTGTACGGCCAGCAGCCCTACCCCCCTCAGCAGGGACAGGGCCGGCCCGCTGCCCAGCAGCCCGCGCCGCCCTATCCCCAGCACCCTGGGCAGCAGGCTCAGCCCTACCCGCAGCACCCGGGCCATGCCCAGCCGCCGGAGGGCACCCCGCCCCCGCCGTCCGCACCCCCACAGCAGTAGCGCGACCCGTCACCCCGAACGCCGAAGGGCGGCCGGTGCCCACAAGCACCGGCCGCCCTTCGGCGTCGTAGAACCAAAAACCGCTACCCGGCGTCGCCGGAGTCCGCGTCCGCGTCCGCCGAGATCAGTTCGCGGCAGCGCTTCACGTCCTGGGCGATCTGCTCCAGCAGGCCCTCCAGCGACTCGAACTTCGCCTGGCCGCGCACGAAGGCGAGGAAGTCGACGGCGACATGGAGGCCGTAGAGGTCGAGGCCGACGCGGTCGATGGCGTACGCCTCGACCGTGCGCTCGGTGCCGTCGAACTGCGGGTTCGTGCCGACGGAGATCGCGGCCGGCATGGCCTCTCCCTCGACATGGAGGTATCCCGCGTAGACGCCGTCCGCCGGGATCGCCGTGTGGGGCAGGGTCTCGACGTTGGCCGTCGGGAAGCCCATCTCGCGTCCGCGCTGGGCGCCGCGCACCACCACGCCCTCCACCCGGTGCGGGCGGCCGAGAATCTCGCGGGCGCCCTCGACGTCGCCCTCGGCGACCAGCCGCCTGGTCAGTGTGGAGGAGAAGGGCTCGCCACCGCCCGCCGCACCGCTCACGTAAAGATCCACCACCTCTACCTCGAAGTCGTATGTCTTGCCCTGCTCGATCAGGAAGGCCACATTGCCCGCGGCCTTGTGGCCGAAGCGGAAGTTGGGGCCCTCGACGACCGCCTTCGCGTGCAGCTTGTCCACCAGGACCTTGACCACGAAGTCGGCCGGGGACAGCTTCGAGAACTCCTTGGTGAACGGCAGGATGAGCGCCGCGTCCACCCCCAGCTCGGCCATCAACTCGGCGCGGCGGTGGTGCGGGGCGAGCAGCGGCGGGTGGCTGCCGGGGCGCACGACCTCGCTGGGGTGCGGGTCGAAGGTGACGACGACGGAGGGAACGCCCAGCTCACGGGCGCGTTCCACGGCATGCCGGATGATCAGCTGGTGCCCGCGGTGGACCCCGTCGTAAGAACCGATGGTGACGACGCTGCGCCCCCAGTCCTCAGGGATGTCCTCCAAGCCACGCCAGCGCTGCACTGTGACCGCTCCTCATCGAACCCGTGTCCGTATGTAGACCTGTGTCGTCGACCTCTTACGCAGGTCTAAGGGTGCCATGCCGGGGGCCCGTGACCCGCATCGGCATGGAGGCTGTGACCGGGCGCACGTACCGAGGACGCACCGCGCGGGCTATGCGGGAACCCCCACCCCCGCCAGGTTCTCGATCATGCGCCGGGTGCTGGGGCCGACCACCGCGGCCCAGTCCTCCGGGGTGTCCGCCAGCCAGCGGGCCATCAGGGCCGCGAAGCCGGGCACATGGCGGCCCAGATCGACGAGCCCGCGGTCGAAACGGGTCGCGCCGGCGGGGGTACGGACGAGCAGCCGCCCGGTGCGGTGGACGAGGTCGCGGATCTCGTCGTCGTCACGCCGCCCCGCCGTGTGCAGCAGTGCGTCGAGTACGGCGGGGTCGTGCTCGTGCGTCAGCAGGAACTCCAGGAGTTCGCGGCGCAGGGGGCGGGAGGCGGTGGTGCCGGGGGCGGCCAGTACGGCCGCCAGAGCCGCCCGCGCCGAGGCCGGGCCGCCGTCCAGCAGGCCGGTGACCAAGGGGAGGAGGACGGCCCGGGCGGTGGGGCCGCGGTCGAGGCAGCGGTCGACGTAGACACCGAGGTACGCGGCGGTCTCCGGCCACCGTACGGCGGTCTCGCGCACCAGGGCGGCGGCCCGGTTCGCGAGGGCGGGCGTGGTGATGTCGGCGAGGGTGCGGACCGCCTCGCTCGCGTGCGGTCCGTGGAGCCGGGCGCGGAAGGCCTCCAGGACCGGTTCGGGGTCGGTGGTGAGGGCGGCGGCCAGCGCGCTCGGCGGGAACTGCGGGTCGCCGGACGCGAAGTGCCGTAGCGCCTGCGGGAGATGGCGGGCGCGGGTGTGCGGATCGCGGACCAGGAGGGCGAGCGCGCCGCCGTGCAGGGAGCGGTCGGCGGGGCGGGCGAGGAGGAACTGGGCGGCGTAGCGCAGGAGTTCGCGGTCGGCCTCGGTCCGTACGTGCGGGGCGGCCCGCAGTCCGTACGCCACCGCCGCCACCCGGCGGCCCGGCCGCTCGTCGTGCGCCCACCGGTCCACGGCCCGGCACACGGCCGAAGGCTCCTCCTCGGCGAGTACGGCGAGGAGTTCGTCGGCCCGCCCGTGCGCACAGCCGACGAGCACCTCCGTCAGATCGTCCAGCGCGCGTCGTCTGTGCGTGTGCAGCAGCGCCTGCGCGGCCGTCGCCACGGTCGCGTCGGGCGTCGCGGGCAACGGCCGTTCGTCCTCGAACCATCGGGTCAGCAGCGGCTGTACGGTGACCGGGTCGGCGGCGAGCAACTCGGCGGCGGTGTCCAGGAATCGGGGCCCTGTGCCGTCCTGCGGGGCGCCGTCGGCGAGCACCAGTCGGCGCAGCAGCGCGAACCGCTCGGCGGCCGGGAGATTCAGCGCGGTCCAGAACTCGGGCGCGAACTCCTTCGGTACGGTTGCCCGTTGCTCCCGCCTCTTCACCAACTGGTCGGCCAGCAGCCGCAATGCCTCCCTGTACGGCGTCGCGTCGGGCACGCGTCGCAGCACCTCGGCGAGGAGTCGCGCGGCCCACCAGGAGTCCGGGTCGGCGGCCAGGGCGTTTTCCAACTCCTCCAGCCGTAGAGCCAGTTGACGGGTTCCGTGGTGCCGGGCGAGGAGCAGCAGGGCCTGGACGACCGGGCCGATGCGGTGATGCGGTACGGGGAGCGGGTGGCCTGCGCGGGGCGTCCTGGAGCGGTGGACCAGGGCCCGCAGGGCCTCGTCGAGGTCGAGGTGCGTGCCCTGGATCCAGTCGGCCAACTCCTCGTGGGCGAAGCGGTATCCGGTACCGGCCGGCACGATCAGCCCCTCGGTGAGGACGGCGGACGCCCACCCGGTACCGCCGCCGAGCTGCGCCGGTGCGAGTCCCCATGGGAACACCGCCTCGAACGACTCGCGGTCCAACTCCCCCTGCCCCGGCCCGAGACTGCGCCGCGCGGCCTCGTGCACCTGCCCGGACACCTTCGCGGCGAGCCGCCGAACGGCGGTGCCGCGCAGGCCGTTCTCCGCGGCGAGCCGGACGGCGATCCGCAGGCACATGAGGTCGAGATACGCCGAGAACACGTCGTCGCGGTCGAGCCGGACACCCGGGGCGGCAGGCAGCGCGGCAAGCACCTCGGACAGCAGCCGCAGAGCGAGGGGATGCCGGGCATCGACGTCGGCGAGAACACCCTCCGGAACGGCGTACGCGGCGCGAGCCCTCCGGGCTTCATCCGGCCCCAGGTCCCCAAGGCGAACGCAAGCCGGCGCCACCGCCCTGGGGGCTGCGCCCCCAGA
>NZ_JAENRY010000601.1 GCF_016612545.1 Streptomyces sp. MBT65
CGGTGGGTGTGCAGCTGGGCCTCGGTGGGTGTGCAGCTGGGCCTCGGTGGGCTTGCGGGCGGGCTTCGGTGGGGATCGGGGGGCGCACTCGTGCGAGTGCTCCGGGTACTCACCGTGACCGCTTGGTGCGTACTGGTGCTCGACGCCCTCGGCGGGCAGACTGCACCGGAGCGGGACGAACGTCCTGAACGGGGGCGCACACTGGATCACCAGATGTCCTGGAGCAAAGGGAGCAAGGGGGCGGGGAAGCATGGCGGAGCCGGAGTTCACGGCCACGGGCGTGCGCATCGGGAAGCGGCTGCGTTCGCTCACCCGGGCCGGACAGGTCCGGATCAATGACGGCAGGCTGGAGTTGCTCACCAGTTACGGCAGCGAGATCGACAGCGCGCCGGTGCAGGCGGTGCGGGCGTCAAAACCCTGGTTCGCCCCTGAGGACCGGGCACTGGCCGACCTCAACGGCAACAGGTACCTGCTGACCCTCGGCGAGCACGACCCCGCGCCCGGGCAGCCGGGCCCGCCCGCGGCACGACGGTTCATCGAGGCCGTGCGCAAGGCGGCGGGGCGGGGCGGCTGAAACGAGGCGGGGCCAGCCGAAACGGGGAGTGGTCGTGCCGTGGCGGGGATCGTGCGGGACGGGGGCTGCGCCGTGACGGTGATCGAGCGTCGGCGGGGGCCGTGCCGTGACGGCGGTCGTGCCATGACGGTGGTGTGGGCGCCCCCTGGCGGCGGCTTTGGTTGTGGCCTTCGCGGTGGCTTTCGCTGCGACTGTGGCGGTGGCCTTGGCTGCGGCCGTGGAGCAGTTGATGCGCGCCGCGCAGGGGTCTGATTCGCGTCATGGAACATCAGTGGCCAGCCGCGAGTTGCGGGACCGCGGCCCCTGAGTCACTCTGGTCTCACGTCACTCTGGGTTTACCGGCGATAACGCTGCGAACCAGCCCGCCGGACACAACAGCAGGCGGCCGTTTCTCTTGACCACCCTGCTGGATCCGAACTCCGTGTTCTTCCGGACCTCAGTCGGGGAGTCGCAGCCGTGATCAGTCACCCAAGCAGGCACTGCACGGTGGAGCTCCAAGCCCTGCCGTCGCGGATCGGCCAGGTCCGCAGAATCGTATCTGCGCAATTGCGCTACTGGCATCTGGATCCTCTGATAGACCGGGCCGCGCTCGGTGTCACAGAGCTCCTCACCAACGTCCACCGGCACGCCCAGCCCGACAAGACGTGCGTCGTGGAGATCGAGGTGCGCCTCGACCAGCTCACGGTCTCCGTGCGTGACCACGATCCCCGGCTTCCCGTCGTCGGCGACATCGACGAGGTCTCCCCTACGGCCACTTGTGGACGCGGGCTCGCGATGGTCGCGGCGGTGAGCGAGAACTGGGGGGTACGGCCGGACGGCGAGTCCGGCAAGGTCGTGTGGTTCACGCTCAGCGCGCCTACGCCAACGCCCGTCCCGGCGACTGCGGGGGCGGCGGGTCGGCCACCGCGGCGTGCGGCTGCGGCCGGGGCCGGGGAGAAGCCTGCGCATCGGTTTGTTGCGGAGGTCGAGAATCCCGTCGACGAGCGGCGGGCCCAGCACGCTCCCGCCCGGTCCGCCGTTGCCGGTTGATCGGGCGGTGACTGGTTTTTTTGGGGGGGGGGGTGGGGG
>NZ_JAENRY010000602.1 GCF_016612545.1 Streptomyces sp. MBT65
GCGAGTAGCCCCCGGGCCGCTCGCGCACCAGGAACACCAGGGCGAGCGGCGCCATGGCCACGGGCATACGGGCGCCGATGGCGGTGCAGGCCCAGATCAGGACCTGTCGGGAGACGACATCGCGGTAGGTCATGCCACGACGCTACGGGCCGGCACCGACAGCGCCCCAGGAATTTCCCACGCCTGTGGACAACTCCCGCCATGCCACCGTCAAGCACGCCCGACGCATCGCCGAGCGCACCCGACACAACGCCAAGCGCACCCGCCGCACCGTCAGAACGTCAGAACCCCTCGCGCGACCCGCCCCGCCTCCAGGTCCCCCACCGCCTTCTCGAAGTCCTCCACCGGGTACGTCCTGGTGACCAACTCGTCGAGCAGCAGCCGCCCTTGGCGGTAGAGCTGGGTGTACAGCGGGATGTCCCGCTGGGGCCGGGACGATCCGTACCGGCAGCCGAGGATCGACTTGTCCAGGAACATCGACGAGACGAGGAAGGACGCCTCCGCCGTCGCCGATGCCGTGCCGAGCAGGATCGCCTGGCCGTGGCGGTCGAGAAGGTCGACGGCCTGCCGGACCAACTCCACCCGCCCCACACACTCAAAGGCGTGATCGGCCCCGCTCGGCAGAATCTCCCGCACGCCCTCCGTCGACGTAAGGAAGTGCGTGGCCCCGAACTGCCGCGCGACCGCCTCCTTGCCGGGGTTCGCATCGACGGCGACGATCGTCGACGCCCCCGCGATCCGAGCCCCTTGGAGGACATTGAGCCCGATCCCCCCGGTCCCGATCACGACGACACTGTCCCCACGACCGACCCGAGCCCGATTCAGCACGGCACCGACCCCCGTCAGCACCCCGCACCCGATGAGCGCGGCGGACGGCATGGGAATGTCCTTCGGAATCCGCACGGCCTGCACGGCCTTCACCACGGTCCGCTCGGCGAACGCCGAGTTGGAGGCGAACTGGTACACCGGCCGCCCGTCCCACGCGAACGGCTGCCCCGGCCGCCCGATGGCCTGCCGGCACATGGTCGGCCGCCCCCGGTCGCACTCGGCGCAGGTCCCGCAGTTGGCGAGCGTGGAGAGGGCCACATGATCCCCGGGCGACACATGGGTGACCCCGGCGCCCACCGCCTCCACCACCCCGGCACCCTCATGCCCCAGCACCACAGGAACGGGAAAAGGTATGGTCCCGTCCACCACGGACAGATCGCTGTGACACACCCCGGCCGCGGAGATGGCGACCAGCACTTCCCCCGCCCCCGGCTCGCGCACCTCCAAATCCCCCACGACCTGGACCTGCTTGCCGTCGAAGACCACACCGCGCATCAGACGACTCCCTTGGGTTCCCTGGGCAGACCGAGCACCCGCTCGGCGATGATCGTGCGCTGAACCTGGTCCGAGCCGCCGTAGATCGTGTCGGCCCGCGAAAAGAGGAACAGGTGCTGAAACAGGTCGAGTTCGTACGACCGGGACGGCGTCCAGTCCACCGGCCCCACCGCCGCCGCGGCCCCCCGCACCTGCATCGCCAGCTCCCCGAGCCGCTGATGCCACCCACCCCACAACAGCTTGGCCACACTGGGCGCCCCGGCGTCCCCGGCCCGCCCGAGGGTCCGCAGCGCGTTCCACCGCATGGCC
>NZ_JAENRY010000603.1 GCF_016612545.1 Streptomyces sp. MBT65
GCCCCCCACACCCCCGACCTCTTCGTCTACGGCCGCGCACCCCGCCCCTGCCTCCGCTGCAACACCCCCATCCGCACGGCCGACCAGGGCGACGGCTCCCGCGAGCGCCCCACCTACTGGTGCCCGACCTGCCAGGTGGGACCCGCACCGGGCACCGCCCCACCCCGCAAAACTCAGCACCGTACGACTAATTGACGACCCGTCAGAAACCCTCGTACGGTCGCTTCATGCCCGTCAAGGCGTACGACCTCACCGGACGCACCGCTTTCGTCACCGGCGCCGCCAGCGGTATCGGCCGCGCCTCCGCCGTGCTGCTCGCCGAGGCGGGCGCCACCGTGCACTGCGCCGACTGCGACGCGCAGGGGCTGCACGAGACGGCGACCCTGATCAAGGGCAAGGGCGGCACCGCCCGCACCCACCACCTGGACGTCACCGACCGCGAGCAGGTCAGACAGGCCGTCGAGTCCTGCGAGGACCTGCATGTGATGGCCGCGGTCGCCGGGATCATGCACAACAGCACCGTGCTGGAGACCCGGGACGAGGATCTCGACCGGGTGCTGAACGTCAACTTCAAGGGCGTCCTGTACGCCTGCCAGGAGGCGGCCCGGCTGATGCTCGACCGCGGCACCAGGGGCAGCATCGTCACCATGGCCTCGGGCGCGATCGACACCGGAGGGGCCGGCCTGCTCTGCTACAGCGTCGCGAAGGCGGCCGTCGTCCAACTGACGAAGACACTCGCGACGGAGCTGGGCCGACAAGGCATCCGCGTCAACGCGGTTGCGCCGGGTTGGATCCGCACACCCATGACCGACCACCACGAGGCCGAGGCCCGTACCGAGGCACTGATGGTCCGCCTGTCGCCGCTGGGCCGGGTAGGCGAGCCGGATGACATCGCCCACGCGGTGCTGCATCTGGCATCGGACGCGTCATCATTCACGACGGGCCAGATCCTCCGCCCGAACGGCGGCGTCGCGATGCCTTGGTGACAACCACCGCCTCAGCACCCGGCGACGGCCCTGCACCCGGCTGGGGCCCTGTTCCCGACTAGGGTCCGCCGCCTTGCTGG
The DNA here is from genome assembly GCF_016612545.1 of Streptomyces sp. MBT65. Classification (GTDB taxonomy): domain Bacteria; phylum Actinomycetota; class Actinomycetes; order Streptomycetales; family Streptomycetaceae; genus Streptomyces. Next base: position 1,067 of record NZ_JAENRY010000603.1, read on the forward strand.
GTTCTGTCGCCCGGCGATGACCCGGAGCCCGGCAGCGGTCGGACGCCTGATGACGACTCAGCACCCGGCAACGCTCCCGTGGCCGACGGCGATCCGGCACCCGGCTGGGATCCGGTTCCCGGACAGGGTCCGCCGCCCTGCTGGGTTCCGTCATCCGGCGATGTGCCAGTGCCCGGCGGCCGCTCGACATCCGGCGACGCCCCAGCCACGGGCGACGCTCCATTGCCCGGCTGGGATCCGGCGCCCGGCGACGCCCCGGCGTCCAACGACGTTCCAGTCCCTGGCGGCGTTCCGACACCCGGCGATGACCCGGCGCCCGGCAGCCACCCGCCATCCGCCGACGCCCCCGCGCCCTCGCCCGCGCCCGCGCCCGCGCCCGGTGATGCTCCAGTACCTGGCAACCGTCCAACACCCGACGCCAACTCGGCACCCGGCAATGCTCCACCGTCCGGCGGTGTTCCGACGCCCGATGACGACCCAACACCCGGCGATGCCCCGGCGCCTAGCAGCGGCCCAACGTCCACCGACGACTCTGCGCCGGACGGTGGAGCATTGCCGG
>NZ_JAENRY010000604.1 GCF_016612545.1 Streptomyces sp. MBT65
GGCGGCCGTCGCTGATCCGCGCGGCGAACGTCCTGCGGCAGTACGACGAGGAGCGGGTCGCCGAGGTGTGGGCGCGGCTGTGCGGACGGCTCGCGCCGGCGGGCGGGGGCTCCCGGGGCGGGCTGCTGGTCGAGGGGACCTGCGACGAGATCGGGCGACGGCACGTGTGGGTCGCGCTCGGGCCGGAGGGGCCGCGCACGGTCACCTTCGCGACCCGGCTCGGTTCCCTGGAGCGGCCGTCCGACCTCGCCGAACGCCTCCCGAAGGCCCTCATCCACCGCAACGTTCCCGGCGAACCCGTGCACGCCTTCCTCCGCGACTTCGACCGCGCGTGGGCCGCCGCCGCGCCCTACGCCTCCTACGGCGCCCGTCAGCGCTGGATGCGCGCGGTGCGGGACCTCACCGCCGACTGGCCGGTGACGGACGGGCCGGTGCGCTGGCGGCAGGGCGAAGTGACCGTGGAGTGGCGGGCGTTGGCTCCGCGCGGGTGAATCCCGGTGCGCGTGTGGTGGGTGGGAACGATCCCCGGCGGCCGTTCGTCACACGGACGGGGAGATCGTCACAGCTCATGACCTGGAAGGAAAGGAAAGAAGTACGGGAAGTACTACCTCTGTCGTTTTCTGTAGGGACATGGCACGATCCCCCAGGCGTCCGTAAGTTACTGACGGTCAATCAGATGCGGCAGATGTGGGGGCAGGGGTATGGGAGCGGGCAGGCGAGCCCTGATCACGACGGCCATCGCGGTCGTCTGCGCGGTCACCGTCCTCGGCGCCCCCGGCACCGCGTTCGCGAGCCCGACGCCCACGCCGACCCCTTCGGCGACGCCGACCGCGTCCTCGACTCCCGTGACCAACAAGGACCTTGAGACCGTACGCGCGAAGCTCGACGCGCTCTACCACGACGCCGCGGTCGCCACGGACGCCTACAACGCGGCCGAGGAGAAGTCCCAGAAGCAGTCCGCCGAGATCGTCGAGCTGGCCAAGAAGATCGTCAAGGGCCAGGAGAAACTGGACGAGTTGAAGGACCGCGCAGGTGCCGCGGCCCGCTCCCAGTACCGCACCGGCGGCCTCCCCGACTCGGCGCAGCTGATCCTGAGCGACAACCCGCAGGCGTTCCTGGACGGCGCCGGCCGCGTGCTCCAGGGCCAGCGCGCCACCAAGGGCCTGATCGCGGAACTGACGCGCACCCAGCAGGACTTGAAGCAGTACACCGCCGACGCCTCCGCCCAGTGGCAGCAGTTGGAGAAGAACCGGCTGGCCAAGGCCACCGCGAAGAAGAAGGTCACGACCCAGATCGCGGCGGCCGAGAAGCTCGAGTCCCAGCTGGAGAAGCAGGAGAAGGAGCGGCTGGCCAAGCTGGAGCAGCAGGCCGCCCTGAAGGCGCAGACCGCCTGGCTCGACACCGGCGCCATCGCGGACGCCACCGGCAAGGCCTCGGCGGCGGGCAAGGCGGCGGTGGCCTACGCGACGGCCCAGCTCGGCAAGCCGTACGAGTGGGGCGCCGAGGGCCCGTCGTCGTACGACTGCTCGGGGCTGACCTCACAGGCCTGGGCGAGCGCCGGCGACCCGATCCCGCGCACCTCGCAGGAGCAGTGGAGGCAACTGCCGCACGTCGCCG